>NZ_JANTPT010000001.1:614660-921990 GCF_024753565.1 Mechercharimyces sp. CAU 1602
CTAACATGGAAAGCTCTTGTAATCCGTACTCTTGGAACTTGCGAAACTCTTCCAATGTTTTGTAATTGATCTTTAATCGTTCTACCTGCATGACTATCCCTCCATAAATCCAAACATCAAGGCTATTATAACATGTTCTTAACTGATGGAGGGGTAGTTTTTACTGTTTTCGAAATCAATCCCAAGGAGGAAAAACACTCTTTTTGTCGAATTTTTCTTCATGAAACCTTTATTTCGAATTTTATTAGTTATATTGGAGGGTTAAGGTGATACAGAAAGTATTGATTGCTAATCGTGGAGAAATTGCTGCTCGTGTCATTCGTACATGTAAAAGGTTAGGGATTGCTAGTGTTGCGATATATTCTGATGCGGATCGTGAACTTCCGTATGTATACGCGGCAGATGAAGCCGTTCATATTGGTGCATCACAAGTAAAAGAAAGTTATTTAAATATGGAGAAGGTTATTGAGGCTGCAAAGAGAACCGGTGCAGATGCTATTCACCCTGGATATGGTCTCCTATCTGAAAATAGTCTTTTTGCTGAGGAAGTGGAGAAGGCTGGTATTATCTTTATCGGTCCGCGGCCAGAAGTGATTGCACAGATGGGAGAGAAAGTGCTAGCACGCCGAATGATGAAAGCGGCGGGTGTTCCGATCATTCCTGGTACCGAGGATGTAGCTGACGTAGAGCAGGCTGTAGTAGCGGCAGCGGAAATCGGCTATCCTATTATGGTGAAAGCGAGTCATGGGGGTGGGGGAGTTGGAATGGCTGTCTGCCATGATGAGAATGAATTGCGTAAACACTTTTCATCTGTGCAAACTCGCTCGGCCACTTACTTTGGTAATGGTACGCTGTATTTAGAGAGATACGTTCAATACCCCCGCCATGTGGAAGTGCAGATCATGGGAGATAAAGAGGGAAATGTCATGCATCTGTTTGAACGAGAGTGTTCAGTGCAACGGCGTAATCAAAAAGTGATAGAAGAAAGTTTATCCCCTTCTATTCATGACTCAACCCGAGAGCGTTTATATGAAGCGGCAGTGAAAGCGGGGAAAGCTGTACATTACACAGGCGCAGGCACAGTAGAGTTTATTGTAGATAAGGAAGAAAACATATATTTTCTGGAAATGAATACGCGCTTGCAGGTTGAGCATCCTGTTACGGAACAGGTGACAGGCTGGGATTTGGTAGAGTGGCAGTTAAAGATTGCTGAAGGGGAAGAACTTCCCGTGCATGTGCCTTTGCGTCCACAAGGTCATGCACTAGAATATCGTATTTACGCTGAAAATCCAGAAACTTTATTTCCGTCTCCCGGTCATATTAGTGAACTGAAGTGGCCACTGGGAGAAGGCATTCGTATAGATAGCGGAGTAGAGGCAGGTAACGATGTCTCTCCATTCTACGATCCTATGATTGCGAAATGTATTGTAAGCGGTTCCACGCGAGAAGAGGCTCTCGCGCGCAGTATGGAGGCACTCTCTTCTATGGAGATTAAAGGGATCAAAACAAATATTCCGCTCTTGATACAAGTGTTAAAGAGCAACTCTTTTCAGGCAGGTCAGGTGGATACGCAGTATCTTGAACGCATGCTAGCGGAAGCGCGCAAAAAGTAGTAACAGAGTAATAGAAATGAGAGATGATGCTGGGCTTCGGGGCAGGATATTTTTTGCTATGCGCCAATATTAGGTAGTAAAAGATAAATGGTTGTGAGATTGAGAAGAGAAAGGGTGAATGAGGATGAGTCAGATATGTGCTTCAATGGCAGGAACTGTATGGAAAGTGTTAGTACAAGCTGGAGATGAAGTAAAAGCAGGTCAAGAAGTTGTCATTTTAGAGTCAATGAAAATGGAGGTGCCTATCACGGCAGAAGCTGATGGGGTTGTTCATGAGATTAAAGCAGAGAGCGGCTCGTTTGTGGGCGAGGGGGATATATTGATAGAGCTAAAGTAGAATGAGATTTGAAAAGGAGAATGGGGCCCGTGGTGAAAATTGTAGAAGTAGGATTACGTGATGGCTTGCAAAATGAATCCACTTTTATTCCCACGGAAATAAAGGTGGAGTGTATTCAAGGGTTAATCGCTGCTGGGTTAAAGCACCTAGAAGTAACTTCTTTCGTACATCCGAAGTGGATTCCGTCTTTACGCGATGCGGACAAGCTTGTGACATCTCTCCCACGTGTACATGAGGTGAGTTATCGGGCGCTCGTACCTAATCGGAGAGGGTTGGAGCGTGCTTTGGCAGCTGATATCGATGAGGTAGCGGTCTTTTTATCAGCGAGTGAAACACATAATAAAAAAAATATAAATCAGTCGATCGCGGACTCTTTAACGTCTATGCAGGAAGTGACTGCCCTTGCTATTTCTGCTAAGAAAAAAGTGCGTGGATATGTTTCAACAGTATTTGGTTGTCCTTACGAAGGAAAGGTTTCCCACCGACAAGTGATAGAAATTTGTGAACGGCTACTATCGTATGGTGTATATGAAATTTCTTTAGGAGATACGATTGGAGTTGCAACTCCGAAACAGGTAAAACAAATGTTGCGTAGTCTAGGTGAGTACGTTCCTATGCGGACGTTGGCAGGTCATTTTCATGATACACATGGGACTGCTTTAGCAAATAGTTATGTTGCTCTCGAAGAGGGAATCTCAACACTGGATAGCTCCTTTGGTGGGTTGGGAGGGTGTCCCTACGCCCCTGGAGCAGCAGGTAATATGGCAACGGAGGATTTGATCTACATGCTAGAAGGAAACGGTGTGTCAACTGGAGTAAACTTATCCAATCTCTGTGCAGTTAGTGTAAAACTGCAAGAATGGTTGCAAAAACCACTTCCTTCTCGCGTATTACATCATTATGTGGCAGCAGCGAAAAGATAGCTTGGCATCATCACATTATGAGGTGAGGTGGCGAAGGCAGTGAAAGCGATGGAGTGGGAAAGAAGAGAGGGTATTTCTGTTATAACGTTGCAACGACCCGAAGTATATAACGCACTTAATCTAAATGCGCTGCACGAATTACAACGGATTATTGAAGAACTATCCTATTCAAAAGCGACACGCGCTGTCATTCTTACGGGTAGGGGGCGCGCGTTTTGTTCGGGTGCGGATTTGAAAGAACGGCGTGGTATGCCTCCTGAACAAGTACGTCGTTATGTAAAAACGATACGAGAGACATTTTATGCACTCTCACAACTGCCGAAACCAATTATTGCAGCGGTTAATGGATTGGCGCTTGGCGGAGGCATGGAGCTCGCCTTGGCAGCGGATATTCGCTTTGCTTCTACAGAAGCGATCTTTGGTTTGACTGAAACTTCATTAGGGATTATCCCTGGTGCGGGTGGGACACAATTGCTTCCTCGAATCGTGGGCAGTGCTAAGGCAAAAGAGTTGATCTTTACTGCGCGGAAAATCGATGCTGCCGAAGCGGAACGCATCGGATTGGTGACACAGGTGACTACGGCAGAGGAACTGATGCCTACAGCAATGGGGATAGCGGCGCTTATCTGTGATAACGCACCCCTGGCGGTGGCACAAGCAAAGTCGGCTATAAACCTCGGGAAGGAAGTCGATCTTGAGACAGGATTGATGATTGAAGCGAAATCTTATGAAACCCTTATTCCAACGAAGGACCGTATCGAGGGGCTACAATCATTTCGTGAGAAGCGCAAACCGATCTATTTAGGAGAATGAGAAGAAGGAGTGGAGCACAGTGAGAAAAGAGACAGAAGCTCAATTACAAGATCGTCGAGCTACGATAGCGACGGGAGGAGCACCTAAGTATCACGAGCGCCTCAAAGAGCAACAGAAATGGTTTGTCCGTGAACGCTTACAAAGGTTATTCGATGATGGAGAGATAGTGGAAGACGGCTTGTTTGCTAATGGTTTAGAAGAAGGGTTGCCAGCCGATGGTGTGATAACCGCACTGGGGAAGATTCATGGGCAACAAGTATGTGTGATGGCAAATGACTCCACTGTGAAAGCAGGCTCATGGGGATCGCGGACAGTAGAAAAAATTATCCGTATTCAAGAGACAGCGGAACGACTACAGGTTCCTCTTTTATACTTGGTCGATTCCGCGGGGGCTCGTATTACCGATCAAATTGAAATGTTTCCGGGGCGGCGTGGAGCAGGCCGCATATTTTATAATCAGGTGAAGTTGTCTGGACAAATTCCGCAAATATGTCTGCTCTTTGGCCCTTCGGCTGCTGGCGGTGCATATATTCCGGCTTTTTGCGATATTGTAATCATGGTTGACCAACGCGCTAGCATGTATTTAGGATCGCCACGAATGGCTGAGATGGTGATTGGTGAAAAAGTGACGTTGGAAGAGATGGGCGGCGCGCGGATGCACTGTACTAAGAGTGGCTGTGGGGATGTATTGGCTGAATCAGAGGAAGAGGCAATCCAACTCGCACGTAACTATTTATCTTATTTTCCACGGAATTATGAACAGAGACCTCCGTTAGCACCGGTGCACGCACCTCTTGCATCAGCGAAAGCGATCGAAGAGATTGTCCCTGATCATCAAAATATGCCGTTTGATATGTATGAAGTGATAGAAGCATTAATTGATAAAGACTCCTTCTTTGAAGTGAAGAAATTGTTTGCAGGGGAATTGATCACTGGGTTGGCACGAATCGAAGGTCGATCAATTGGAATAATAGCGAACCAGTCGAAAGTGAAAGGTGGGGTGCTTTTTGCTGATACGGCCGATAAGGCGGCTCGCTTTATCACATTATGTGATGCGTTTAATATTCCCTTGCTCTTCTTAGCCGATGTGCCTGGGTTTATGATTGGCACGCAAGTAGAGAAAAACGGAATTATTCGTCACGGCGCCAAAATGATCGCTGCTATGTCGGAGGCGACGGTTCCTAAAATTTCAGTAGTTGTTCGTAAAGCATATGGAGCGGGTTTATATGCCATGGCAGGACCGGCATTTGAACCAGATTGCTGTTTAGCACTGCCGACGGCACAAATTGCTGTTATGGGTCCTGAAGCAGCGGTAAATGCCGTTTACAGTAACCATATCGCGAAGCTAGAAGGTGAGGAGCGTACTGCATTTATTCAAGCAAAACGGGCAGAGTATGTAGAGGACATTGATATATATCGTTTAGCGGCGGAACTAATCGTAGATGATATCGTTCAACCATCACGATTGCGACAAGAATTACATTTGCGTTTTGCAGCGTATGAAAACAAAACAGTTACCTTCTCGCGACGGAAACATCCCGTATATCCAGTATAATTGCTCCCACGGCTAATAGCCGTGGGCTTTTTACATAGCGTTAGCGCTTTGGAGGACACTATATCACTGTACCGCTGTATTGCATGATATAATAAGTGAAATAAAATGAGTACTGGGGGTGGACAAATTGCGCACAGCAATCTGGGGAGGCGGTTCACTCGGTTTGCTATGGGGAGCGCGGGTGGCAAGGTGGAATTCCGACGTAACGATTGTTACACGAACGAAAATGCAAGCACAGGCATTGATGACAGCCGGACTTACATTAAAGCACTTAGACGGTAAAGAAGAAACGATACCGATAAAAGCGTTCGCGGAAGATTCATTTAAGACAGATGAAGTAGCTTCTCGCTTTGATTGTATCTTTGTCACCGTCAAACAGTTTCATCTGCCAGAAGTGGCCGCTAATATATTAGCTTGTGCTCATGAGGAAACGGTTGTCCTTCTGTGGCAAAATGGTTTAGGTCAGGACAATTATTTTGTTGAAACTCCTCATCCTCACCTGTGTGCGGCGGTTACAACGGAAGGGGCTTTGCGCCGGCATGATAATTTTATCTGGCATACAGGAACCGGTCATACGTGGATTGGAGCATTAGCAAAAGAGCGCCGGCTCCCCTCATGGTTTCTGCATGAAGTTAAGCGGTGGGAGAGAAGTGCTCCACTCTCATATGAAGAAAATATCCATCTACGTATGTGGGAGAAAGTGATGATTAATAGTGTCATCAACCCACTGACCACCTTATTGGATGTCCCTAATGGTTTTTTGACTCGTCTCCCTATGAATGAGATGATGGAAGGGATATTGCAAGAAGCACATACAGTCGCACGTGCTGAAGGAGTTGATGTAGGTGAGTTAGGTGCTCTTAAAGAAAAAGTGGCAACGGTGTACCAACTTACCGCGGCAAACACATCCTCCATGTTACAAGATCGCAAAGCAGGGCGTAGGACTGAGATTCAGTCTATTAATGGCGCGATCGTAAAAATAGGTCGCCAGCATGGGATTGCTACCCCCATTCACTCTCTTTTGGTGCACTTGGTAGAGGCGCTATACGATAAAGGAGATCTAGTCTAACTGTTTTGTAGACCGCTTAAGTGAACGTTAGAGGTAGGAGGCATTCATACATGAAGGAACAACGGTCGTTGGCTATGGAGACGTATATCATCGCTTTTTTTATCAGTGCATTGGACTTGTCCATGATGGCACCGTTGTTGTCATATTTACAGCGGGTGTTTCTGCTTCCGGTTGAGTGGGGAGCGTGGTTGATTGCACTCCATTTAGCTGTCTTCACTGTTTCGCTACCTCTGATGGAGATGGGATCTTCACTTATAGGGAGGAAGAAATGGTTTATTCTATCCCTCTGCTGGTTTTCAGTGGGCTCATTGTTAGCAGCTAGCAGTAATAGTTGGTTGTTGCTCCTCTGTGGAAGATTGTTGCAGGCGGTCGGTGCGGGAGGGTTTGTCCCACTCTTTTCTGAAAGTTTTAATCGTGTGATGGTGCAAAGTGCATCCTGGATTCGTAATGTACTGACGGGTAGCTTTATTGTCATCATGATCGTTAGCCCCTGGGTCTCATCGATGATACTCATGTGGTTGGGGTGGAGAACTGTTTTTCTTTTCTACTTTGCCGCTGCTGTTTTCATGATGCTTATTTTTCCTCGTTATATTAATGATAATGTTCCAGAGGAGAAAAAATCCCTTCCGTATGATAGTTTATCGCTGTTTTTTCTATTGCTACTGGCGTTGATGACGGCGGTGACACGAGCCGATTTGCGAGATTTCCCTCATTCTTTTCTAGATCCGATGGTACTTCCATACTGGATTATCGGTTTAGGGCTGTTTCTGCCTCTGTATATGATGGAACGGATTTCTCCTCGTCCACTGTTTCGCGGGCATTTTGCGAAAGATCCAAACATGATTATTACCCATGTAGTGGTTATTTTGACGGGGATGAGTTGGATAGCGGTAGTTTATCTGCCTGGCTGGGCGATGTTGATATGGGATGAGGTTGGAGCTGGTTGGCTCTCTTTGTCAATTGTAGCTGCGAGTGTCTGGGTAATAATTCCGTTTGTGCAGCATTTATCAACACGATTTGGATATACATTAGTCTTACTACTGGGCTTTTTGTTAGGATCGATTTCATATTTTACACTTTCAGTGGTTCAGGAATGGCCGCTGGGGCTGATTTCTCTAATTTTGCTTGGCATAAGTATGGGAATGACGATGGGAGCACCTATTCATAGGGGAATCTTTATGAATGTGAAAGCGAAGGATGGAAAAAATGTACGACTATCCCTCGATATGTTTCGAGCGATGGGAGGAGCACTCGGTCTTCTGTTGCTGGCCAATGTGATCGGAAGAGGGGCATTTGCAGGAACGTTCTTTTTTCGCTATCAAAATGGGTGGACATTTCAAGCGGTGATTTGCTTATTAGGTTTATTTTTATCCATGCTGTTATATAGTTCAGAAGATGGTATAGAAGAGAAATGGGATGATTCCCAACAGTAGAACGCATGTGCTATACTGGAGATCGATATGGTGAATAAAACAGATCGATATGCCTCAGATGGAGGATTAGACGATGGAGATTGAAGAGATACAATTAAATTCATCACAACCATTGGTAGAGAAATATATGAGTTCGTTCGCCTCTGTTTCAGAGTGGTTTACATATGATCCCTATGATAAACGAAGTTATGAACAGCGTTTGCATAGGGTACAGCAACGAGAACGGGGCCTGGAGCGAACGAAATTGGTAGAAGTGCTTAAAGCCTATCACCGTGGGGATTTAGAGCATACGGCAGTAGATAAGAATATTGAACGTCTGTTGGATCCAAGCAGTGTGGTTGTTATCGGAGGACAACAGGCGGGGTTGTTGACAGGTCCGTTATACACTCTTTATAAAGCCATATCCATCATTAAACTGGCAAAGCGTGAAGAAGAAAGATTAGGAGTCCCTGTGATTCCTGTTTTTTGGATTGCAGGTGAAGATCACGACCTAGAAGAAATCAACCATGTTTACCTGCGCGGAACGGATGGCGCACGTTTGCAACATGTACTTTCATTAGATCGGTACGTGCGTCGTTCTGCCAGTGATGTCATTCCAGAGGAGGATCAGCTGCAAGCTTGGATTGATCAACTGCTTGTTTTACTTCCTGATACGGAAGAGAAACAAAATATGGTCGCTACCTTCAAGAGATTGGCTCAAGGTGGTATCAGCATCGCGCGTTTTTTTGCGCGTGTGATGCATGAGCTGTTTCAATCTTATGGTTTGGTGCAAGTGGATGCGTCTTTTCCTTTGTTGCGTCAGCAAGAAGCACCGTTTTTTCAAACCTTGATTAAAAAAAGTGAAGAGATTGCAGAGGCGGTTACTGCAAGTACACATAAGATGAAAGAGCATGGATACCCAGTTCAATTGCATGAGCAGCCGCAGCATAGTAATCTTTTCCTTTACGAGCATCAAGAGCGGCGTCCCCTCTTTTGGACAGGAAATGGATTTCGAACTAAAGAAAATCCTGCTAATTGGTCAGTAGCTGAGTTACTAAACCTGGCGGCAGAAGAACCCCATCGTTTAAGTACCAACGTAGTAACACGACCATTGATGCAGGAATGGGTTTTTCCTACTTTGGCCGTTGTAACAGGTCCGGGTGAAATCGCCTATTGGAGTCTCTTACGCTCAGCGTTTACTCAAGTAGGTTTAGAGATGCCTATTTTACAACCACGAAGTAGTTGGACGTTGGTAGATCGTACAAGTCAGCGTCTATTATCGCAGTATGAGTTGACGATGTATGATATTATGGGAAAATGGGAAGAGAAAAGAGACGAATGGTTACGGTCGCAATTTAATCCCGATGTAGAAAAAGTATTCACAGATGCTCGTGACGAAATGAGTCGCATTCATCGCGAGCTCATTGCCAAGGTTGCGCCTATTCGTCCAGATCTAGATCAGTTGGGTGAGACCAATCGGCAACGAATGAAACGTGAACTTTACTACTTGGAGCATAAAGTGTGGCAAGCATTGCGAGAACGACACGCTTTATCTTTATCCCATTTCGATGAGCTGAAAGAGGCATTGTATCCAGGAAATCAACTGCAAGAACGGGTATATAATATAGCGATGTACTGGAATTTGTATGGGTTAGCTTGGATTGATACGTTAATCCATTCCCCTCTTTTGGAGACACATCATCAGGTGGTAAAAATATAATAGAAGGTCCTCTACCCACTCTGGGGTAAGGAAAGGAGATCATTATGAGCACCCAAGCAAACCAAAGTGATATTAGAGATATCAAGCTAGCACCCAAAGGTCGCCTTAAAATGGATTGGGCACGCCAACACATGAAAGTGATTAACCGTTTGCGTGAGCAATTGGCTCCGGAGAAACCCTTAGCAGGACAACGCGTAGCGATCTCATTGCATTTAGAGGCAAAGACAGCGTGCCTAGCGGAATTGTTACATGACTTTGGAGCAGAGGTTGTAATTACAGGTAGCAACCCGCTCTCGACGCAAGATGAGATTTGTGCAGCTTTAGTAGAAAATGGCATTACGGTTTTTGCAAAGCATAATCCATCACCAGAAGAATATAAAGAACACTTGATTCGTACATTAGAAACTCGTCCAGACCTAATCATTGATGATGGTGGGGATTTGATTAGTATCCTCCATGGTGAACGACCTGATTTGATGGAACAAGTGAAGGGCGGCTGCGAAGAGACGACGACCGGTATTTTGCGTCTGCGCGCTCTCGAAAAAGAAGGGGAATTGCAGTTCCCGGTCGTTGCAGTAAACGATGCTTACTCTAAATTCCTCTTTGATAACCGCTATGGAACGGGACAGTCCGTTTGGGATGGAATCAATGGCACGACTAACCTGGTTGTTGCGGGTAAAACTGTTGTAGTCGTCGGGTATGGTTGGTGTGGTCGTGGTGTAGCTATGCGTGCACAAGGATTGGGTGCTCGTGTAATTGTAACGGAAGTAGATGCGATTAAGGCTACGGAAGCTCATATGGACGGTCACGTCGTTATGCCGATGAAAAAAGCAGCACCTCTGGCAGACTTTGTTGTTACCGTTACCGGTAATGATGGTGTGGTCAGCGGAGAGATGCTCGAAGTGATGAAAGATGGTGCGATCTTGGCTAATGCCGGTCACTTTGATGTAGAGATAGACAAAATGTGGCTAGAAGAATTTTCGGTATCGAAACGGATCGTGCGCGAAAACATTGCTGAGTATAAGACGGCAGATGGAAAGAAATTATACTTGCTTGGTGAGGGTCGTTTGGTTAACCTCGTAGCAGGGGATGGGCATCCTGTTGAAATTATGGACATGACGTTTGCCCTGCAAGCTCTGGGTCTTCTATATGTACATGAAAAATATGAAAAAATCGGTGCCCGCGTCATTGACGTACCGTATCACTTAGATGAGCAAGTAGCTCGATTTAGACTGGAATCACTTGGTATTGAGATCGATGAGCTGACGGAAGAACAGGAAAAATACCTGGCAAGTTGGCAAGTATAATCGAGTAGATAAAATAAATATGAAGATACTGAAAAATCCTGCGCCCTCTGGTGCAGGATTTTTCAACATGCCTGTGGTATAATTTACAGTGTGGTGGAAAGTGGGGGAAAGTGGAGGAAAAGGGGGGATGAGGGGAGGCATGGGACATGTTCATGGGAGAGTACCGGCATACGATCGATAGCAAAGGACGCTTGATTATGCCTGCCAAATTTCGTGCGGATTTGGGGCAAACCTTTGTTGTTACCCGCGGCTTGGACCAGTGCCTATTCGTATATCCACAGGATGAATGGAAACAACTAGAGAAAAAGTTGAAGGCGTTACCGTTCACCCGTTCTGATGCGCGTGCATTTACACGATTCTTCTTTTCTGGAGCTACTGAAGTGGAGTTGGATAAACAGGGTCGTATAAATTTACCGGGTACATTGTGCCAGTATGCACATTTGAGTAAAGAGTGTGTGGTGATTGGTGTCTCTAGTCGTCTTGAAATATGGAGTGACGAGAAGTGGGATGCTTATTATGCGGAATCAGAAGAGTCCTTTGGTGACATCGCTGAAAAACTAGTGGATTTTAATATTGATTTATAGGGTAAAGGAACGATAAGCAGATGTTTAAGCATGAAACCGTACTTAGAGAAGAAGCAGTAGCTGGATTAAACATTCGTCCTAATGGAGTGATTGTAGATTGTACTCTAGGGGGGAGTGGACATAGTCAGCGAATTGTAGAACATTTAGGAGCAGCAGGAACGTTGATTGGGATTGATCAAGATGATCGCGCGCTCGCAGTAGCTGAAGAGAGGTTGGCATCCGCCGCTTGTCACGTGCATTTGCTGAAAAGCAACTTTGTGCATCTGCGCTCGTTAGTAGAATCGTTGGATATAAGTCAAGTAGATGGGGTTTTGTTTGATCTGGGGGTGTCGTCACCACAGTTGGACGAGGGCGAGCGGGGCTTTAGTTACCATCAAGAAGCACGCTTAGACATGAGAATGGATCAAGGACAATCATTAAGTGCGTATGAGGTAGTCAATCAGTGGTCCGAAGAAGAATTGAGCCGTATTATTTATCGTTATGGGGAAGAAAAATTTGCTCGGCGCATTGCTAATCGCATCATTGAAGCTCGTTTGGTTAGCCCGATAGAAACAACGAGCCAATTGGTTGAGGTGATTAAAGAGGGGATTCCTGCAGCGGCAAGAAGAACAGGTCCTCATCCCGCGCGTCGAACCTTCCAAGCGATTCGGATCGCAGTAAACGATGAGTTAGGTGTTTTTGAAAGTGCATTGGAGCAAGCGATTCAAATTTTAGCTCCCAAAGGGAGAGTCTCTGTTATTACGTTCCACTCATTGGAAGATCGCTTGTGTAAGCGCACTTTTCAAGAGTATGCACAAGGATGCATTTGTCCACCAGATTTTCCGATCTGTTCATGCAATCAAGTGCCTACATTAAAGATTATCAATAAAAAACCTATTCTTGCTTCCGGAACAGAGTTGGAAAGTAATGCACGTGCTCGGTCAGCGAAGTTAAGAATTGCAGAGAAAGAGTAACTAGGGTTATAAGTTAAAGGAGCAGGAGGGCATTATGATGGATCGACAATTTCAAGGGAATACGGTACTTGATCCTCTTGATCATCCATCTCAACAGCCGACAAAAAAACAAAGGTTGGCACAGGTCAGAGGGTTACCAAGGGGAGAAAAAGTGCTATACCTATTTAGTGTGCTGGTTTGTGTCGCATTAGCCCTGACGGTATTATCTCGTCATGCTACAGTAAACGAATGGAATGTTAAGATTCATAAAAAACAACAACAAGTTGAAGAGGCGCAACAGCTGAATCAAGATTTGGTCACCGACAAGAAAGAGCTTACTCGGATTGAGCGCATTCAGCAATTTGCTCGGACACAAGGCATGATTGAAACGGACGACATGAAGAGACTGCCGAGTGCACCATCGTCTGATGGGCAGTAGAGGAGAGGTATGAGGAGGAAAGAATGAAGATATCGCAAAGACAAAGACAGATGCGAGCTCTTCTGATCGGATTGATTGTGATGTGCTCGCTATTTTTGGTGATTGGACGAGTCTTCTTTTTACAAACAGTGAAAGCGGATCCCTATCTTAAAAGTGCTCAAATGCACTGGAAAACAAAGAAGGCGATTCATCCCATCCGTGGTTCGATTATAGATCGCAGGGGTGGAGATTTGGCATGGGAAGTGGATGAGTACCTTTTAACTGCAAACTTAACACAAATCAAGAAAGAGGATAAAGATAAAGTGGCAACAGAGCTTTCTCGGCTTATGGGGGTAGAGAAAGAAAAGGTGCTCGCTAAATTGAATCAGGATAAGGAATTCGTGGAATTAAAATTTGGTGGGAACTATAGGGTATCGAAAAAAGTATACGAGCAAGTTAAGGCAAAGAGACTGGTTGGAATCAATGGCATTCAGATGCCAGGCAGGGAATATGCAGGACAATCCTTAGCCGCTCACACGTTAGGGTTTGTAGACGTCGAGGGCAAAGCGATGGGTGGATTAGAGCAGTCATATGATCAAGTTTTAAGGGGGAAAAAAGGGGAGTTAACCTATTTATCCGATAATAGCGGAATGATGATTGCTGAACCAGATGAATTTAAACCACCAAAAGATGGGGATGATATTCAACTCACTCTGGATATTAGGATTCAACAAGGGGTGGAAAATATATTGGAAGAAGCGATGGCGGAGTCGGGAGCCAAAGCCGCCACTGCGATTGTAATGAACCCTGATACAGGCGGTATCTATGCATTGGCCAATACACCGCGGTTCGACCCTAACCAATACAGTAAAACATATGGCAAAGAGATTAATGGACGGAATAATGCCCATAACATCGCTGTCAGCCATCAGTATGAGCCGGGATCTACCTTTAAAATCGTCACCCTAGCTACAGCAATCGAAGAGGGAATCTTTCGTGCGGACGATACGTTCCTATCAGGTTCGAGGCAGGTAGGCGGGATTACTGTCCATGATTGGAATCGTGTGGGTTGGGGCGAAATTACGTATCGTGAGGGTGTCAATCTATCAAGCAATGTTGCTTTTGTCCAATTGGGACAAGAATTAGGGCAAGAAAGGCTGGTAGAGTATATCGATCGGTTTGGTTTTGGTGATATTACGAAGAGATCAGGGGAGCCAACGAAGATCGATCTACCGGCAGAAGCGACAGGGTATTACTATAATCGGGAGTCCCTTTACGATTCTGAACTGGCTACAGCATCTTTTGGCCAAGGAATTGCTGTGACACCCATTCAACAAGTGACAGCAGTATCTGCGATTGCTAACGGCGGCAAGCTTTATCAACCTTATGTGGTCGATAAGATTATGAGTGCGAAAACGAAAAAAATTGTACGTCAGACAGAAAGTAGTGGAGAAAAAATTATTTCGGAAGAGACAGCCAAACAAGTGCGTCAGCTGTTAAAAGGTGTGGTGCAGGAAGGAACAGGGAAAGAAGCCCAGTCAGATGAGATTGAGATTGCAGGTAAGACAGGTACGGCTCAAAAGCCGGATGCTGCTGGAGGGTATGCAGAGGGGAAATATTTTGTTTCTTTTGTTGGCTTTGCTCCTGCAGATGATCCAGAGGCAGTCGTCTATGTTGCATTAGATGAGCCATCCTCAGGTGTGACGGCGGCACCAGTGGCGAAAAAGATTTTGGAACATACATTGAAGCAATTAGAATTAAGTGCACAGGTGAATCCATAAAACTCCCCGCCAAGCGCTCAAGCAGCTTGAGGGGAGTTTTGTTCTATCTGGAACTGCCAGCGAATAGGTTCCTTTATGAGGACAACCTTGTGAAGGGGGAGAACAGATGCATGTCTCCAACCGACTGGTACGTAGACGTCTTTTCGCTGCGCTGTTAACAATTCTACTTGTTTTTACGGGGTTAATCGGTCGTTTGGGTTTTGTTCAGTTAATTAAAGGAGAAGAATTGTCTGAGCAAGCCAAGGATTTGTGGAATCGAGACATTCCCTTTCAAGGGAAGCGGGGTAAGATCTTGGATCGTAATGGGGATGAATTAGCTTATAACATAAGTACTCCTTCCATCCTAGCAATTCCAGCACAAATTGATGATCCAGCAGGGACTGCACAGACATTGGCAAAAATATTACCTACTTCGCAGGAAGAAATTTACCAGACACTCACCAAACGCTCGCTGATGGTATACGTCCCAGGGGGGAAGAAAGTTTCAGAAGAGACTGCAGAGAAAATACAAGCTTTGCGCCTACAGGGGATTGCCGTCTCAGATGATAATAAGCGCCATTACCCATTTGACCAATTTGCCGCTCATGTACTTGGGTTTGCAGGTGTAGATAATCAAGGGTTAGCAGGGATTGAGTTAACATATGATGAAGGGCTGCGAGGCAGTCGCGGATACGTTTCGTTTGGAGCAGACGCGAGTGGAAAGAAGTTACCTGGAGGTGAGGAGCGGTATACTCCACCACGCGATGGAATGGATCTTATGCTTACTGTGGATGAGTATATTCAGACAGTCCTAGAGCGTGAGATGGATCAAGCGATGGCACAACATAATCCCGATAATGTGTTAGCAATTGCAATGAGACCAAAAACAGGTGAAAT
Organism: Mechercharimyces sp. CAU 1602; assembly: GCF_024753565.1. NCBI lineage: Bacteria > Bacillati > Bacillota > Bacilli > Caryophanales > Thermoactinomycetaceae > Mechercharimyces > Mechercharimyces sp. CAU 1602. Next base: position 630,001 of record NZ_JANTPT010000001.1, read on the forward strand.
ATTGGGAATGGGAATGCGTCCTTCATTTCAACCAAACAATATTGCAAATACGGATCCGGATATTTATAATCATAATTACCCGATTTGGAGAACTTATGAGCCTGGTTCCACCTTTAAAATTATTACCTTAGCCTCCGCGTTGGAAGAAAATAAGATTAATTTAAAAAATTCTTTTTATGATCCGGGCCATATTGAAGTTAGTGGTGCACGCCTCCGTTGTTGGAAAAAAGGGGGTCATGGATCTCAAACATACCTTGAAGTGGTGGAAAACTCCTGTAACCCTGGTTTTGTTTCTATGGGACAAAAATTAGGAGAAAAAACTTTATTCTCATATATCCGTAAATTCGGCTTCGGTGCGAAAACAGGCATAGATTTAAACGGCGAAGCGACGGGGATTCTGTTTTCAGAAGAACGGGCAGGGCCAGTTGAATTGGCGACAACGTCCTTTGGACAAGGTGTTTCCGTAACTCCCATTCAACAGGTTACTGCAGTATCTGCTGCCATAAATGGGGGAGTATTGGTCAGGCCCCATTTAGCAAAAGCGTGGTTGGATCCAGAAACGGGCGAAACGATTGAGACCTTTGAACCGGAAGAACGGGGGCGTGTCATTTCAGAGGAAACCTCACAACAAGTTCGCTCTGCTTTAGAAAGTGTGGTTGCAAAGGGAACGGGACGGAAGGCGTTTATCGATGGATACCGAGTGGGTGGGAAAACGGGAACCGCTCAAAAAGTAGGGCCCGACGGTCGCTACCTGCGCAACAATCACATTGTTTCTTTTATCGGTTTCGCTCCAGCAGATGATCCTGAAATCGTCGTTTATGTTGCAGTGGATAATCCCAAGGGCATTCAATTTGGAGGGGTGGTGGCGGCGCCAATCGTACAAAACATTTTGGAGGATAGTTTAATGTATATGGGGGTAGAGCGCCGAAAGGATCAGATTCCACCTGAAAAAGTGCTTACCTCTCCAGATATTATTACAGTGCCAGATTTAATTGGTGAAGATATGGATCGTATTCGACAAAGTTTACATCATTACACCTTAAACACAAGTGGGAACGGATCGCGTGTCGTTGATCAAATGCCAAAACCAGGGGAAAGAGTGAAAAAAGGAACACCAATTCACCTATATCTAGGTGACAAATTGGATGAAGGAGATTAAAATATATAGGTGATGGTTGTAGCGTGCCAGGATATATCCTGGCTTTTTTCGCGTCTATTTAATTTTAAGCCTGTAGCGATCAGGTTTTCTTGATGAGGGGGAGGCAACATGAGATTAGATGAATTGGTAAAGCCACTGTTGATCTATGAAGAAAGAGGCTTATCCTCCGTCGACATTACAGGGATCCAAACAGATTCGCGCAAAGTGGAATCAGGCGATTTGTTTATTGCTCTGCGAGGTTTTGATACGGATGGGCATCAGTATATAGAGCAAGCGGTGCGAAATGGGGCGAGCGCGGTTGTGAGTGAAGAGGAGCACTCTTACGGTGTAGCAAGTATTCGTGTGCCTAATTCACGACGAGCGATGGCAGTGCTCGCAGCGCATTTTTATGATTATCCTAGTAGGGATATTAAAGTAATAGGGATTACAGGAACGAATGGGAAGACGACGACTGCACATTTGGTACAGCGTATTTTAGCTGATGCAGGACAGCAGACAGGGTTGTTTGGAACCAATGGGATTCACATCGGGGAAGAGATTTTTCCAACTGCTAACACAACCCCGGATGTAGAGAAATTGCAACAGGGATTAGCACGTATGCGGGAAGTAGGATGCACGTATGCAGTAATGGAAGTCTCCTCCCATGCACTTAGTTTGGGTAGAACGCACGGCTGTCGTTATCATACAGCGGTATTTACTAACCTTACGCAAGATCATCTTGATTTTCATGAGTCGATGGAATCATATCGTGCTGCTAAAGGCTTGTTATTTGCTCAGCTCGGAAATGATTACCAAGAGATGAAAGGCAATGTTCCGTTGGCGATTCTAAACAGAGATGATGAGAGCTCTCATTACTATGAGCATATTACCCCTGCTCAGGTACTTACATATGCCATTGACCATGAAGCCGATGTGCGTGCCACTGACGTAAGAGTTACATCGGAAGGCACCTCCTTTCGTTTACTTACCTATGAGGGCACGACTGACGTTCATTTACAGATGGTGGGGAAATTTAGTGTTTATAATGCTTTGGCAGCTATTGCGGTCACATTGCGTGAAGGTGTCCCGCTTTCTTCTATTGTGAAGAGTTTGCAAACGGTTGTGGGAGTGGATGGCCGGTTTGAACGTATTGAAGCACCTTCTCACATTCCATATACTGTGCTTGTCGACTATGCGCATACTCCGGATAGCCTCTCCAATGTACTAAGTACGATCCAGGGTTTTGCTGCAGGACGTGTGTTGTGCATTATTGGCTGTGGAGGTGACCGCGATCGCAGCAAACGACCGCTGATGGCCCAAATAGCTGTTCATCATAGTGATGTTGCTATTTTTACTTCAGATAATCCGCGGTCAGAGTCACCGCTATCGATTTTGGAGGATATGGTCAAAGGTGTGCACGACTCTTGTAAGGATCATTATCATACTATTGTAGATCGTCGCGAAGCGATTCGTACGGCGATGAGCTTAGCGCGAGCGGGTGATGTGATTCTCATCGCGGGTAAAGGGCACGAAACGTATCAAGAAGTAAATGGTGTACGTTTCGACTTTGATGATCGTCAGGTTGTACGCGAAATCTGGCAAGGAGAGGAGGGAATGTGATGAAGCGAACATGTGAATGGATTGTTAAAAAGACTGCTGGGCGCCTTTATGGAAAAGTAAGTGACCGTCAGCGCTGGGTTGCGGGAGTATCTACAGACACGCGTGCGCTCAAGACTAATCAGCTCTATATCCCTTTGGTGGGGACGAGGTTTGATGGGCACGATTATGTACAGGATGCGATTGCGAAAGGAGCAGCTTGTGCTCTGTGGCAAAACGATCTTCCATTACCGATAGAATCGGAAATTCCTCTTATCGTGGTGGAGGATACGCTGGAAGCTTTACAGCAGCTGGCTCGTGCATATCGTCAGGAATGTGAAGCGACGGTGGTTGCGATTACGGGGAGCAATGGGAAGACAACCACAAAAGATTTAACAGCGGCAGTGTTATCTTCCTCTTACCGCGTGCATAAGACAGAAGGGAACTACAATAATCATATTGGTCTGCCACTTACCCTTCTAAAAATGGAAGAAGACACAGAAGTGGCCGTTGTTGAGATGGGTATGAACCACGCTGGGGAGATCGAACAATTATCCTATATCGCTCAGCCGGATATTGCTGTTATTACTAATATAGGGGAAGCTCATATTGAGTATCTGGGTAGCCGTGAAGCGATTGCAGCAGCAAAACTGGAGATTCTCGCCGGTTTAAAAAAGCAAGGGTTGATTATTATCAATGGTGACGAACCGCTGTTGACGACTCCACTGAGGGAGGTGGAGTGGGAAGTGATAAAGATAGGCAAGTTTATGTCAACAGATGATGGGCCAGAGCAGTGTGAAATGGATCGTACTGGTATCTCTTTTCGCTCCCGTCAGTCTCGTCACCAATTTGACTTGCCTCTGTTGGGAGAACATAATGCCATGAATGCGTTGATGGGTATTGCTGTCGGGCGGGCGTTAAACATAACGGAAGAGAAGATGGCTATGGGTTTAAAAGAGGTGCGTATTTCAGGAATGCGCTTGGAGACAAGACGTGCCCAAAATGGTATGCTCATCATTAATGATACGTACAATGCTAGTCCATCGGCGATGCGGGCTTGTATTGACTTGTTGATGGATTATGATGTGAAAATGGAAAAGTGGCTACTTCTCGGTGATATATTGGAGCTGGGAGATGAGGAGGCATATTATCATCGTGAAGTAGGGCAATATGCCGCACAGAAAGGTGTAACGAGATTGTACACTGTGGGTGAGCGCGCGCGTTGGATTGCACAAGGAGCAAAAGATGCTGGTGGCGTAGAGCATATATATCACTTTGATGAACGGACAGAGGCCGTTAAAAGCTTGAATCGAGAAGGTCATGACAATGTTGTTATCTTAGCGAAAGCATCACGCGCGGCTCGCTTAGAGACAGTAGTAAATCAGCTTTGTGAAGGGGAGACGAGTCACTAATATGGACAAACCACTAAATGCAGAGATTATGATCATTATTCCGCTCCTGCTATCTTTTGCAATTTGTGTTCTTATCGGACCCATGATGATTCCCGCGTTGCGTCGTTTAAAGTTTGGTCAGAGCATTCGTGTGGAGGGACCGCAGGCGCATGCGAAAAAAGCAGGCACACCCACAATGGGCGGAATTATGGTAATGGTAGCCGTTGTGTTGACAACAATTCCGATTAGCAATATATTTGGGGGCTTTTTGCTTAAAAATGCTGATTTGTTTTTTTTGTTATTTGCCACCATTGGTTATGGGATCTTGGGATTTCTTGATGATTACATTAAAGTAGTGATGAAGCGTAATTTGGGATTGACCGCACGTCAAAAGCTATTAGGGCAATTTTTTATCGGTGCGATTTTGTTTTGGGTGTTGTTAGAGGTGCGAGTGATTGATCCGGAGTCAACGTTAAGTGCTATTTTTGAAGTGACGATTCCGGGGACCGATATCCTTATTTATTTAAATTGGCTTTACCTTCCGCTCTTATTGATCATTATGATTGGTTTTTCCAACGCTACCAACTTGACGGATGGCTTGGATGGTTTGTTAGCTGGAACCGCGGCAATTGCTTATGGCGCTTATGCTGTGATTGGTTTTATCCAGGGGAATAGCTCAGTAGCACTCTTCTCAGCGGCAGTGGTAGGGGCCCTGCTCGGTTTTCTTGTTTTTAATGCTCATCCTGCCAAAGTGTTTATGGGTGATACGGGTTCACTTGCGTTGGGAGGCGGCCTGGCAGCTTTGTCGATAATTACGAAGACAGAGCTGTTGCTGCTAATAATCGGGGCAGTCTTTTTTATCGAGGCACTTTCGGTTATGTTACAAGTGGCGTCATTTAAGTTGCGCGGAAAGAGAATATTCCGCATGAGTCCCCTTCATCATCACTTCGAATTGGGTGGATGGTCGGAGTGGCGAGTTGTAACTACATTTTGGATTGTAGGTTTGTTCTTCGCGCTGGTGGGAATATTCCTCTTTTCTCCTGAGGTGTTTTTAAAATGAGTAAGCAGCCCTCCCCCTTTTTAGGGCAGACAGTGGTAGTGCTTGGATTAGGTAGAAGTGGAGTTGCTGTAGCTAGGTTACTTCATGCGCACGGGGCTAATGTTACGGTTAATGATGCCAAAGAGCGTTCTCAAGCCCCAGAAGCCGATGTATTAGAAGCGTTGGGGATACAAGTGATATGTGGGGGTCATCCAGATGATCTCATTAATGAAGAGGTGGATTTTGTTGTAAAAAACCCAGGCATTCCATATCGAATTGCTCCCATTGTTTCAGCAATGGGGCGGGGTATTCCTGTAGTGACAGAAGTAGAAGTGGCTAGTCGAGTGGCTAAAGCGTCTATAATTGGGATTACAGGTTCCAATGGGAAAACTACTACCACCACCCTGGTAGGAGCGATCATGGCTAAAGCGGGGCAGAAGTACCAAGTAGCAGGAAACATCGGGCGGGCGTTAACGGATGTGGTTACCGATATGGAAACAGATGAATGGTTGGTGGCAGAACTATCCAGCTTTCAGTTGAAAGGAACTTCTACTTTTCGCCCACGTATTGGAGCTCTACTTAATGTGACAGAGGCTCATCTTGATTATCATGGCGCTATGGAGGACTATGTGTCTTCTAAGCTTTCCCTTTTTCAAGCGCAGCAACAAGAAGATTTGGCTATACTCAATTATGATGACGAGATCTGCCGCAAAGTATCTGGATCGCTTTCTTCCCGCATCTGGTGGTTTAGCCGCACACAGTCTGTTCCTTGTGGTGTGTGGGTGGAGAGAGGAGAAATTTTGGCGAAGATGGAGACTGGACTGGTTCAGTCTGTTTTACCTGTTGCAGAAGTATTGATACCTGGACAACATCATTTGGAGAATGCGTTAGCAGCGACAGCGATTGCTTTAGCAGCAGGCTCACCACTTCTTGCTATCCAGGAAACCTTGCGAACGTTTTCAGGGGTAGAGCATCGGTTAGAGTTTGTGCGTGAATATAAAGGAGTACGGTATTATAATGATTCCAAAGCGACCAACGCACAGGCGGCACGCTTAGCGTTAGAGTCATTTTCAGCACCGGTGGTCTGGATTGCGGGTGGATTGGATCGTGGGGTTGACTTTCACGAATTACTTCCGGTGTTGGCCAAACAAGTTCGTGGTGTGGTTGTCTATGGTGAAGCTGCTTCAACATTAGCGGCACGTGCTGAAGAAGCAGGTGTACCATTTAAGGAAGTAGAAGACGTATTAGCAGCGACACGAGTGGCTAGTGCATGGGCGCAGGCAAAAGATGTTGTCTTATTGTCGCCGGCATGTGCCAGTTGGGATAAGTACCCTTCTTTTGAGGTGCGGGGAAGCATTTTTAAACAAGCTGTGCATAGGCTTAATTAAAAGAGCCAAGCCCTGTGCGGAGGTGTAAGCACGTGTCTCCAACGCGAAATTCTTATGATCATGTCGTTGTCGTTGTAATATTTCTACTGTTAGCTGTAGGTGTGATGATGGTATATAGTGCTAGTGCGGCATTCTCCTATCATAAATTTGGAGATCCGTTCTTTTACGCGAAGAGGCAAGTATTATTTGCAGCACTAGGAGTTTTTTTTATGTTTATCGTGGCGCATCTTCCCCCCGATAAGTTTGAAAAGTGGTCGAAGCCTGCGATTCTTGTTTGCTTTTCGTTGCTTGCAATTGTATTAGTTCCAGGTGTGGGTCTTTTACGGGGAGGGGCACGCAGTTGGTTGGGAATCGGTGCTTTTAGTATTCAACCGTCCGAGTTTATGAAGCTGGCGCTTATACTGTTTCTCTCTTATTATCTTTCCCGCCATGGGCATAAGCTGACTCGTTTTTGGACAGGATTATTTCCCCCATTAGCTTTGGTAGGGACTGCATTTGCCTTTATTATGATGCAACCCGACCTTGGGACGGGCACTGTATTGGTCGGTACGGGGGTAGCCGTTCTTTTCGCTGCGGGTGCGCGCATGAAGCATCTTGTGGGTTTAATGATGGTTGGACTAGGTGGGTTTACAGCTCTTGTTTTGGCAGCGCCCTATCGGATTAAACGAATTACAGCGTTTTTAGATCCATGGCAAGATCCTTTGGGAGCGGGGTATCATCTCATTCAATCCCTTTATGCTATTGGACCTGGTGGTTTGATGGGATTAGGTCTTGGAATGAGTCGTCAAAAGCATCTTTATCTGCCTGAGCCTCATACTGACTTCATATTTTCTATTTTAGCAGAAGAGCTAGGTTTTCTAGGAGCAGGAAGTGTGATTGCATTATTTGCTATACTGGTATGGCGAGGTATTCGAATCGCGATCACGGCTCCTACTATATTTATGAGCTTAACTGCAGCGGGGATTACAGCGATGATTACCATACAAGCTGTTATCAACATAGGGGTAGTGACAGGAGCGTTTCCCGTCACAGGAATTACTCTTCCGTTTCTAAGTTACGGGGGATCTTCTTTAACGCTAACATTGGTTGCCGTTGGCATTCTTTTAAATATATCTCGCTTTGCAGAAGCGACGGGTTCTCCTCGTTATTAAACAGTGGTGTTAAAATAAGAGCGTTAATTTAGATTGTATTGTTATCCAGCGATAAAAAGGACAAGTGTGCGATGGTGGTAAGAGGTGTACGATGGACAAGAATATAAAAGAGCTTGGAAACCGCCTGCTTTTTTGGGCTGTCGTCACATTTGTGAACCTTAGGCATAAGATACGGTATACCTCGTTATGCCATCGATTTAGGGAGGGCCAACCAAGTGAATCAAATCATACAAGAATTAAAACAAGCACATATTGAAGATATCAGACCAAATGAACCAATGTCCCGACATACCACTTGGAAGGTGGGAGGACCGGCTGATTTACTGATTTATCCAAAGACAAAAGCAGAATTACAAGCAGCGATGATGATTATATATCGCCATCAATTGTCATGGCACGTAGTCGGGCGGGGCTCTAACCTCCTGGTTCGAGATGGCGGATTACGTGGCGTTGTTTTTCGTTTAGATGAAGGTTTCGATGATATGGAAATTAAGGATACACGTGTGACGGTTGGTGGGGGCTACTCGATTGTACGTCTCTCCAACAAAATCTCTCGGATGGGTCTATCCGGACTGGAGTTTGCTGGCGGCATTCCTGGTACTGTCGGTGGTGCAGTCTATATGAATGCTGGAGCACATGGCTCGGAAGTAAGGGAAGTATTGGAATCAGCCGAAATCTTATTGGAAACAGGCGAATGGACTCGTTTGACTAATGAAGAAATGGGCTTTTCTTATCGAACCTCCATCTTACAAACAGAACTGCCTGGTATTGTAACGGAGGCTACCTTCCAAACGAAACCAGGCGATCGAGATGAAATAGGCGCAGCGATGGCACAGTATAAAGATCGCCGTCGCATGACTCAACCTTTGCAATATCCATGTGCAGGCAGTGTGTTCCGCAATCCCCCTGGAGACCATGCCGGTCGTTTGATTGAAGCTTCCGGGTTAAAAGGGTATCGCATTGGGGATGCGGAGGTGTCAACACTGCATGCCAACTTTATCATCAACCGGGGCCAAGCTTCGGCCAACAATGTTCTCACCCTTATTGATCATATCATCCAAACGGTTGAAGAACAGTTCGGTGTATCTCTTCATCCAGAAGTATTGGTGGTGGGCGAGGAGTAAATGGAGGTGGAACATTGACGCATTTCAACATTGAGGGCGGTTATCCGCTAGTAGGCACAATCCGTATCCAAGGAGCCAAAAATGCGGCATTGCCAATCCTGGCAGCCACTGTTTTAGCTGAAGGAGTATATGAAATTCGCGATGTCCCTCGCCTGTCTGACATTGAAGTGATGATTGATATTTTGGAAGCATTAGGTGCAAGGATCACGCGGATTGGACATACAATTTGGGTGAATACTTTTCATCTCAATACCTCTCATATTCCGCATGATTTAATGAGAAAAATGCGTTCTTCCATATTCTTGATGGGCCCTTTATTATCTCGCCTGCAAGAAGTATGTATCTCGCGACCAGGAGGATGCGCGATTGGAGCAAGACCGATTGATCTGCATCTAAAGGGATTACAGTTACTCGGCTCTGAGATTGATGAGCGGGATGGGCATATATTGTGCCGAGCTACGATGTTGCAGGGTGCTGAGTTAACACTTGAGATGCCGAGTGTAGGTGCTACCGAAAATCTAATGATGGCAGCAGTGAAGGCAGAAGGTACAACGGTTATACGTGGAGCGGCACGTGAGCCCGAAATCGTCGACTTACAATCATTCCTTAATAATATGGGGGCAGATATCGAGGGTGCAGGCACGAATACGATCGTTGTGCGTGGCGTAAAGACGTTATCTCCCACCTCCCATACCATTATCCCTGATCGTATTGTAGCCGGTACATTGATGGCAGCAGCAGCAGCTACGCAAGGCGAGATCACGTTGCAGCACGCAATTGCAGCACACCTGGATAGTTTTATTCAGCACTTAAAGGAAACGGGTACAAAAATTGAGTATGATGAGCATACGATTTGGTTACGTGGTCTGCCTCAGATGTCGGCAGTGCGCCGTGTTGCTACAGCACCCTATCCGGGTTTCCCTACTGATCTTCAACCACAGATGATGGTGTTATTATCACTGGCACAAGGGTCTAGTTTGATTACAGAAAGTATCTTTGATGCTCGACTCAAACATGTGGATGAACTAAAGAAAATGGGTGCGCACATGATTGCAGAACAAAACTCGGTGCGAATTCGGGGAGTTCCCCAATTGTATGGGGCGCATGTGTATGCAACTGATTTACGGGCAGGTGCTGCTCTTGTGATCGCCGGTCTCTGTGCGGAAGGTCGGACGAAAGTAGAAGGGATATCGCACATAGATCGTGGTTACGAACGGTTAGAGGAGGTATTTTGCCAGCTAGGTGGGAAAGTGGATCGTTCGGTAGCCAAAATTCCTTTGCATTAAAAGCAGCGCAGCCCGTGTCGCTGCTTTTGTTTGTGTGGTAATATATACTTGAAGCTCGACAAATGTGTTTCTATTCTACCCGTGGAAGAAAGGGTGAGAGATGTTTGTTGAAACCAAGTGTACCCAAGTTGCCAACATCTTCTCAACCCAAGCCGCTTAAATTTCGTTCATGGAAGGGCATCGGGTTGATTTTTCTCTTTTTTACCGCTGTACTGCTGCTATTATTTTTGCAATCACCGCTAGGACGAGTAGACTCCGTACGAGTGCAAGGGAACCATTGGATAACAGAAGGAGAGGTGCGTAAGCAACTCTCGATTGGGGAAGGCTCCTCATTCTTTGGTTGGAGTGCCGATGATGTAGAAGATGGCCTTACGACTCTCCCCACAATAAAAGATGTGGATGTACAAAAAGAGTATCCAGGCGTTGTACAAGTACATATCCGAGAACATGATCACGTCGCATCGTGGCAAAGCGGAGGAAACGTATATCCAGTGCTGGGAAATGGTCTGATTATTCATCAAGAGAGTGAGCAGGCGCAACATACTTTATTGCTTAAGGAATGGCGACAGGAACAAGTAAAAAAGATCGGACAAGCCCTCACCCAACTATCCCCGGACTTGCGAAAACATCTTGTGACGATCTCACCTTATCCCAATGAGGTGTATGACGACGGAATTGAGATGACTACCGTTTACGATCATAAGGTCTTTATGCGTTTGGCAGAGCTTGATCGCTTTACCAACTATGAGTTTTTCCGTGATAAGCCAGCTGGAAAGCTTTATATTCTCGATAGTATCTGGTTTGTACCTGATGCGAAAACGGCTTCTTCATCGGATTGAAAAAGTTGAGGAGCGATAAAGGGAATCGATTGTCGGCTGTTGAATTAGAGATCATATGCAAAAGATGCTGAAGATAACGGTTAACCCTCACTTCTCCCCTGTTCCTATCTCTTTCCACCACCGGGTTGAGTTATGGGCGAGGAGGTGTACTGAAGTTTGAGCAGTTCTAACTTCATTGTCGGTTTAGATATTGGAACGAGTTGTGTGCGTGCTGTAGTGGCGGATTGTAGCAAGCGCGAAGTCCAAGTAATCGGAATCGGTTCAGCCCATTCGAGGGGGATGAAGAAGGGCGCGATCATTGATATTGATCAAGCAGTTACATCGATTCGCGAGGCTATTGAGAGTGCAGAGCGAATGATTGGGATAGAGATTCATGAAGTATTTGTCGGTATTTCAGGAGGACATGTCACCCTTACACCCAGTCACGGGGTAGTGGCTGTCTCCAATGACGATCGCGAAATTGGGGTTAATGATATTGAGCGCGTGTTGCAAGCGGCGCGTGTCATTTCACTTCCACCAGAACGTACTGTGGTAGAAGTAGTTCCAAAGCAATTTGTCGTCGACGGATTACGCGAGATTAAAGATCCCAATGGGATGATCGGAGTTCGGTTGGAAGTAGAGGCTATGATTGTCACAGGTGCGAAGACGATGATTCATAATGTTTTACGCTGTGTAGAGAAGGCCTCTTTAACAGTTGCAGGGGTGACTTTGCTACCTTTAGCTGAAAGTGAAATTTGTCTTTCCAGCGACGAGAAAAACTTGGGTTCGGTGCTCATCGATTTGGGGGGAGGAACAACTACGCTGACTGTGTTTCAGCAAGGGGAATTGGTTGCGACGGCAGTTGTTCCTGTTGGGGGAGAAAATATAACAAATGATTTGGCTATCGGCTTGAGGACACAACGGGAAGCGGCTGAAAAAATTAAGGTAACGTCTGGAATCGCTTCAACCAAACTTGCAGATGATGAGACGACATGTGACATCCCTTGTATCGGGAGCAATCAGAAGAGAATGGTTAGTCAGATGGAGCTTGCACAAATCATTGAACCGCGCGTGGAGGAACTTTTTCTCTTGGTACAGCGCAAGCTGGAAGAATTGGGTTATGGACAGTTAGCTGGCGGCTGGATCCTGACAGGGGGTGGAGTCTCTTTGCGTGGTACGGTGGAAGTTGCTGAAAGGGTCGGAGGTGTAAACGTACGTACAGCCATCTCCGATGCAATCGGTGACCAGGATCCTTCGTATTCTGGTGGGATTGGCGTGGTATATTATATCGCCCGAAAATGTAACCATCATCGTGAAAGCCATGAGGGGGTCACTGCGGCTCGTAAGCAACGAAGCGGTCCATCACCATTTGAACGAGTAAAGAGTTGGTTTAGTGAGTTTATATAGATGATCCTATGCCTATGGAGGGACTAGACATGTTAGAGTTTGATATGGACATCGAACAGATCGCACAAATAAAAGTGATTGGTGTAGGTGGGGGCGGTAGTAATGCTGTCAACCGCATGATAGAAGGTGGAGTAAAAGGCGTTGAATTCATCGCCGTGAATACAGATGCACAAGCACTAAATCGAGCTAAAGCACCTGTTAAATTGCAGATAGGTGAAAAGCTCACCCGTGGGTTAGGTGCCGGTGCCAATCCAGAAGTGGGTAAAAAAGCAGCAGAAGAAAGTCAGGAATCCTTAGAGAATGTACTTAAAGGTTCAGATATGGTATTTGTAACCGCTGGGATGGGTGGAGGAACGGGTACAGGTGCCGCCCCCGCTATTGCTCAGATTGCACGCGATATTGGAGCGCTCACGGTGGGGGTGGTAACACGTCCCTTTACTTTTGAAGGTCGTAAGCGCTCCTTACAAGCGGATCTGGGTGTTAAAGCGTTAAAAGAGCATGTAGATACTCTCATTGTTATTCCTAATGATCGCTTATTGGAGCTAGTGGATAAAAATACACCGATGTTAGAAGCGTTCCGGGAAGCAGATAACGTACTACGCCAAGGTGTACAGGGGATTTCCGATTTGATCGCCGTTCCTGGTCTAATTAACTTGGATTTTGCGGATGTAAAAACGATTATGACCGAGCGAGGATCAGCGTTGATGGGTATTGGTACGGCATCAGGTGAACACCGCGCAACTGAAGCGGCTAAAAAAGCCATTTGTAGCCCCTTGTTGGAAACCTCAATCGAGGGTGCACGCGGCGTTTTGATGAATATTACTGGTGGACATAATCTCAGCTTATATGAAGTGAATGAAGCTGCCGATATTGTGCAGTCGGCTTCGGATACAGAAGTAAACATGATCTTTGGTGCTGTGATCAATGAAGATTTCAAAGATGATATTCAAGTTACGGTAATTGCAACTGGTTTTGATCAGAAAGAGCAAGAGAGTGAGAAAGGTGCCACTGTGAAAAAGCCACAGTTTAGATCTACGGAAGAAGAGAAAGGAAATACGAAGAAAGAGTTCGATATTCGCTCATTTAAAGCAGACGAAGAAGACTCATTAGAAATTCCTACGTTTTTACGGCATAAACGCAAAAAGTGACGCATAGAATGGAGATGTCCCATTATGGGGCATCTTTTTTCTGTTCGACAAAAAAAGTTTTATTCAAGCGTCAAGATTAGACAGACTCTGAAATATAGATTAGGATATACTGTTTGCAAATGAGGTTCCAGATGAGGGAGTAGTAAGAGATGGTCATTTACGCAGATATGGTCTTTCTTCTGAACTTATGCATTGACTTTCTTCTCTTATGGTTGACAGCAGTGATCAGACGCCAGCCTTTCCGTTATGGCAGAGGAGGGATAGCGGCGTTGATCGGGGCTTGCTATTCCGTTACCTACCTATGGTTGGGAGGAGCGGTCTCCTATACACTTCCCGCTAAGTTGCTCGTTTCGATGGGAATCGTGTGGATTGCCTTCGGATATGTCTCTTCCGCGGCATTTTTACGCAACCTAGGGGTGTTTTATCTTATCTCATTTGTGACAGGAGGTGGAATGTTCGCGCTACATTATATCATGACGGGTGGTGGACAATCGGCAGGAGGGGCATTTTTGACACAGTCAGCAGGTTGGGGCTCTCCTGTTTCATGGATTTTTGTTCTCCTCGCTTTCCCAGTCATGTGGTACTATACACGAATCTCCTTTCGCTCTTTACAAGAAAAAAGCGAGATTAATCAATTTTTGACACCGATCGTAATTGTAATGGATGGAGCTCGCATTCAATGTATGGGTCTTGTGGATACTGGTAATCAACTTCGTGATCCTATGTCACGTGATCCGGTGGTTATGGTTGAATGGGAGTCTGTGCTTCCATTTATACCTGAATCTTTGCAAAAAATAATGAAGAGTGATAATTGGTGGGATTATATACACCAGTTACCACCGGAATGGACGACTCGCATTCGCATTGTCCCCTATAGAAGTGCAGGGAACGACGGGAAAATGTTGTTAGCATTGAAGCCAGATCACATCGAAGTTAAGGTGGGTGATCAGACTCATGTAACGAAGAAGGTATTGTTAGGTTTACAAGATCATCGTCTCTCTTCAGATGGTACGTATCAAGCGATTATTCATCCCTCATGTATGCCCGTCGCAGGGACTTAATCTAAAAAAGGGAGGATGTTGATGTTGGTCAAATGGAGGATTGCTTTTCAGTTAATGTTGTATCGACTGTTAATCCATCTAGGGTTAAAGGGAGAAGAGATCTATTATATCGGGGGGAGCGAGGCGTTACCTCCACCACTGGAACGAGACGAAGAGAAATATTTGCTGGAGCGACTACCCGACGGTGATTCTGCGGTTCGTGCGATGCTGATCGAGCGTAACTTACGCTTAGTTGTCTATATTAGCCGCAAATTTGAGAATACGGGTATCAATATTGAAGATTTGATTTCTATTGGCACTATCGGATTGATTAAAGCGGTTAATACGTTTGATCCTTCTAAAAAGATAAAGCTGGCTACCTATGCATCGCGTTGCATAGAAAATGAAATATTGATGTTTTTACGTCGCAATAATAAGATTCGCTCAGAAGTTTCATTCGATGAACCCCTTAATACTGATTGGGATGGAAATGAGTTGCTACTCTCTGATGTGATGGGTACGGAGGAGGATATTATTTATCGCGACATCGAAGATCAAGTGGATCGCAAGATCTTACGCACAGCACTGCTCAAATTAAGTGATCGCGAACGCAAAATTATGGAGCTTCGGTTTGGTTTGAATGGGGGCGAAGAAAAAACGCAAAAAGATGTAGCTGATATGCTAGGGATTTCACAGTCATATATTTCTCGCTTAGAGAAGCGTATCATCAAACGGTTGCAGAAAGAATTTAACAAAATGGTCTAAAAGTTCGTTTGTTGGCAGATGAAATTATAAATTTTCCTCCGAAGGAGATACTAAGCATTAAGCTTTCCTAGGAGGGGAATCGATGGCACGAAACAAAGTGGAGATATGTGGGGTCGATACATCTAAACTTCCCGTATTGACGAATAAGGAGATGCGCGAGCTGTTTCGTGCTCTACAGACTGAGGGAGATCGTTCGGCACGAGAAAAATTAGTAAACGGAAACCTTCGCCTCGTATTAAGTGTAATTCAACGCTTCAATAATCGTGGTGAAAATGTTGACGACCTCTTTCAGGTTGGTTGTATTGGATTGATGAAGGCGATTGACAATTTTGACCTCGGTCAAAATGTGAAATTTTCTACCTATGCTGTCCCGATGATTATAGGTGAAATTCGTCGTTATTTACGTGATAACAACCCAATTCGTGTTTCCCGTTCTCTACGTGATATTGCATATAAAGCCTTACAAGCCCGAGATACATTAACCAATCGGCACTCTACTGAACCAACAGTGCAACAAATTGCAAGTACTTTAAATGTATCGAAGGAAGAAGTAGTATTTGCCCTTGACGCTATTCAAGACCCGGTCTCGTTGTTTGAGCCTATTTATCAAGATGGGGGAGACCCCATCTTTGTCATGGACCAATTAAGCGATGACCGTGATAAGGATATTCATTGGATTGAGGAGATAGCTTTACGAGAGGCGATGGGTCGCTTAAATGATCGTGAAAAAATGATATTATCAATGAGATTTTTTGAGGGGAAAACGCAGATGGAAGTAGCTACTGAGATTGGGATCTCACAAGCTCAAGTTTCGCGTCTTGAAAAAGCAGCCATTCATCAAATGGAAAAGTTTATCCACTAATAGCTGTACCCTCCTAGGGTCAGCTCTATTTTTTTGGCACTAATAAGAGCCAGGAAACATGTTTTTCTGCCTTGATCGATATATTGTTAGAAAGAGAAGGTAGAGAGGCGGCGATGATCGATGAATCACCCGAGTGACTCCTCTATAAGCGAGGGTCATGGCAATGGCAATATGATTAAGATTTCAGATCTCCAGGCTAAAGACGTGATATGTATTACAGATGGACGCAAATTAGGTCATATATATGATTTGGAGTTAGATCTGCATCAAGGAAAAGTTACGTCTATTATTATTCCAGGTGACACGAAGTTATTTGGGTTGTTGTCTAGTGGGAAGGAGTGGGTGATCCCATGGCATCACATCGTGAAGATTGGGGCAGATGTTATCTTAGTAAGACTGGAACAGCGCTCCTTTGATCCGACTTCTTCCCACTCACCCTATCCCCCGCCCTATCGTCGCTCATAAGTATTTTAGTTTCCCAAGATCATGTGGTAATATATGATCGAGGGAGGGAAATGTATGGAACCTTTTCAACTCCAACAGGCGACGGATGTACCATATCTTACCTTGAACCGATGGGAGCAGATGGATCCCACACTCGTTGTTGGGGTGAGTGCCCGCAGATTGCAGATTGATGAGGATCGTTTGTGCGACAACTATGCCTTACACGTACAGGATGACCCGGAGCGTGTACGACAAAACCGCCAACAGCTCGTTGATGAGCTGGGCTTTTCTTTATCAGCGTGGACATGTGGAAACCAAGTACACGGGGTACATATTGAACAGATTGGGATAGGAGAACGAGGACGCGGTAATAAGTTACTTGAGGATGCACTTCCCGCAACCGATGGTCTATTTACCCGGGAACAAGATATTCTACTCACTTCATTTTACGCGGACTGTGTGCCTCTTCTCTTTTATAGCCCCGACAAAGAGATAATCGGCGTGGCACATGCAGGTTGGAAAGGATCTGTGGCAGGAATCGGGACGAAAATGGTGAATTTGTTGAACGAGCAGGGTGCCAAGCACGAACATCTCCAAGTTGCCATTGGTCCTTCGATTGGAGCGTGTTGCTATGAGGTGGACGAATTGGTGATGAGCCCAGTTAGAGAGCAACTCGGCTCTAGTTGTGATACGATCGCCACAGCAACAGAGGAAGGCAAGTGGAGATTAGATCTTAAAAAATTTAATCAGGAACTATTAGTGCGCGCGGGTGTACCACAAAAAAATATATTATGTTCTTCTTACTGTACCTCTTGTGATGAGAAGCTGTTTCATTCTCATCGTGCTAGTGGGGGCAAAGCAGGTCGAATAGTGGTATGGATCGGAAAGAAAGGGTTTTCACCATGAGTTTATTACAGCAAAACTATCAGAACGTTTCATTAGAGATTCAAAGAGTTTGCAGGCGTGTGGGGCGTGATCCTCGTACTGTCCGTGTAATCGCTGTTACCAAGTATGTTGATATTCCTACCGCAGAAGAAGCTCTTGATTTAGGCATAGAACACTTAGGAGAAAGCAGAGTGCAGGAAGCGATGCGGAAATGGGATCAGCTGGGAGAAAGGGGGACATGGCACTTTATTGGACATCTCCAGCGTAACAAAGTAAAAGAAGTTCTTGCTCGTTTTCAATATATTCATTCGTTGGATCGTTTTTCATTAGCTGAGGAGATTCAAAAGCGGGCAGAGCGGGTAAACAAGGTAATACCTTGTTTTGTGCAAATCAATGTAGCACAAGAGGAACAAAAACATGGATTGTTGCGTTCAGAAGTAGAAGATTTTGTGCGACAGGTATCCACCTTTAGCCATCTTAAATTGGTGGGATTGATGACGATGGCTCCATATACTGAAGAGGCAGAAGAGACACGCCCTGTTTTTCAAGAATTAAAGCGAATTCAAAGGCAGATTCAAAAGTGGGATCTTACCGCTGCTCCAGTTCCCCATTTATCAATGGGGATGTCTCGTGACTATCAAGTGGCGATTGAAGAGGGTGCAACATGGATTCGCTTGGGGTCAACATTGGTAGGTCGCACACAAGAATAGGAAATGATAGCAGGAGAAAAGGAGGAATTGAGGTGAGTAATTTCTTAGAGCGAGTCATGGGTTTTTTTGGTGTCAATGATGAAGAGATGACGGAGTATGTGGAAGATCCAGAAGAGAGAATGGCTGCGACGGCGAAGAAAAGAAACGTGGTCTCAATCCATTCACAAAAAAATATCCGAGTCGTATTGGTGGAGCCGAGAACCTATGACGAGGTTCAAGAAATTGCGGATCATCTCAAAAGTCATCGTCCCGTTGTTGTCAACCTCCAATTAATTCAACGTGATACTGCAATGAGATTTGTTGATTTTTTGAGCGGAACAGTTTATGCTCTTGGAGGTAACATTCAAAAGCTGGGCAGCCATATCTTCTTTTGTACCCCTGCAAACGTGGATATTCAAGGTAATATGACCGATTTTTTGAAGAATGAAATGACTAATGATTGGTTGAGGTGAACCAATGACAACGATACTTACGATAATTAACTTGCTTGTAACGGTGTATTCATATATATTAATCGGGTACATTTTTTTATCCTGGGTCCCACAAGCGAGGGAGTCCGTTCTCGGACAAGCATTAGCTCGTTTAGCAGAACCCTACTTAGGATTATTCCGCCGTTTTATCCCCCCTATTGGGATGATAGATATTTCGCCTATTGTTGCTCTTATCGCTCTCCGATTAGCATGGCGTGGACTTGTAGTTCTTCTCGTTATGATAAGCGGGTGGATATAAAAGTGGTTCGAAACGAGTTTGCTCACTTTAGGAAAGAAGAGCATCCATTCATTGAACGATGTTTAGACTGGGTTGAGCGTACAAGGCTCTCTCATAAATATTCACTTACACCGTTTTTGGATCCACGTCAACAGTATATCTTAGAAACGATTGCAAATCAGGAGATAGAGACAAAGCTTTATTTTGATGGCGGTTATCTAGAAGCGGAACGTAAGCGGGCATTGATCGTACCAGAGTATGCAGTGCCAGGAGAAGACGATTTTATGCTAGCTTTTATGGAGATCACTTCAGGTGGTAATCAGTTACCCTGGAAACATAAAGATGTGTTGGGTTCTATGCTCGGTCTAGGTATTAGAAGGGATCAATTAGGAGATATTACAACTAGTTCTTATCATTCACATATCATTTTAACTCAGGAAATGGTAGAGTATGTAAGCGCGCATTTATCTCATGTCGGATCCCATCGAGTAATGCCTGAACCACTGGGAAGAGACCAACTAAAGGTATCTATTCCCGAGGTGAAAGAGCGCCAATCGTCGGTCGCCTCCCTTCGTGCGGATACGATAGTAGCGGAGGGATTTGGGATTTCTCGTAGTAAATCTTCCCAATTGATTCGTGCTCAAAAATGTCGAATAAACTGGAAAACCATTGATTCTCCGTCCTATCCAATTGCACCCCTGGATATGATCTCACTCACAGGATTTGGCAGGGTTAAAGTGGAGTCGATCGGGGGTATAACCAAAAAAGATCGGCGATGGGTGAACCTATTGCGATATATCTAGCGTTTAATTAGAGGACGGGCTATTTTAGGAAATGATGTAGCATTTGGAGAAGGGATTCGCTCACGTTTGTCGAAGATGTCTATTCTTAGGAGGAAAAGAAAAATTCATCCAAGCAAATGAGAGCCACTACCATACGTTGAAACTTCATTTCACGGGAACCAGCATAAATGATTTTTATGTAAAAGAAGGAAATTACCCACGTCAGGTGCTAGGGAAAAAAGGATTTAAAGGTCATTCTAGCAGGGTCTGAACCCTACACTGTGGGCGAAAGCTAGCATTTAAGCAGGAATTTTGGTACCATTGTCGAATAGGGAAGACAGTGTCTAAATTTAGGAGGTGCGGAACATGGCATTAACGCCAATGGATATACATCAGAAGGAATTTAAGCGTTCTTTCCGGGGATATGATGTAGATGAAGTAAATGATTTCCTCGATTTAATTATTAAGGATTTTGAATACCTAGTACGGGAAAAACAACAACTCGAACAGCAGGTGGACGATCTGCAGGAGGAGCTGGAGCGTTCATTAGAACAGCAACCTCAAGCAACTTTGGCACCACCGCCAAAAGCTCGCTTCCAAGCACCACCTGAACCTAAACCACAACCGCAAGTGAATCACCAAACTGAGAATGTACTGGCTTCGATGGAGCAAAGCATCCATAAGTCGATTCGTGTTGCTCAAGAAGTGGCAGAAGAGGTTCGCTTAAATGCGAAAAAAGAAGCAGAATTGATTGTACAAGAAGCAGAGAAAAATGCGGATCGTATTATTAATGAAGCATTACAAAAAGCACGCGCAATTCATAGTGAACTATTGGATCTGCGTCAAAAAGCAACGGTGTATAAGGCGCGTTTCCGTACATTGGTGCAATCTCATCTCGATATCTTAGATAATACAGATTGGGAATCACTAGAAGAGTTGGAGACTGGTTTGGAAGAACAAGGGGATCATCTAGAAGCATTAGCTGAGCCAGCACAAACACCACTTTTGGACAAGCCAGTAAGTCAGGATACGTATAGTGGTTATGAAGAGCAAGGAGACTATCAAGAGGGTTACCAAAGCAACTATCACGATGAATATGCTTCAGATGAGTATCATGAAGATGAAGAGTATGCCCCAGCGATGGAAGAAGAGCAAGGGTATATGGAACAAGGTTATACCGAAGAAGAAGAGCCTCGTCGTGAATTAAGGCGAACATCGCGTAAACTAAAAAAGAAAGCCATGTTTTAATATCAAATCAGCTGGGATCGGGACAGTAGATAGAAGTGATATTCCGCGTTCAGCGAGTTAGGGATGGTGGAAGCCTAACCGGAAACTTCTTTTGAAGATCACCCAGGAGCTGTCATCTGAAAGCCATAACGTAGGTAATTAGGATGGACCGAGTCACTCACGTTACGAGTACGGAGTGAATCCTGTGATAAGTGTATATGGGGTTTATTAGGGTGGTAACGCGGGAACCTTCTCGTCCCTTTGGGATGATGAGGGTTTTTTATTTTTTATTGGATGCAAATAACAACTATATGTGGAGTGGGTGAACGAAGTGGACTATAAACAAACGTTAAATCTTCCGCAAACGGATTTTCCTATGAGAGGAAACCTACCGCAAAGAGAACCTGAAATGCAGTCCAAATGGTTAGAGATGAATCTGTATCAGTTAAGACAGGAGAAGAATGAAGGAAAACCTACTTTCACCTTACATGATGGTCCCCCATATGCTAATGGAGATTTACACATTGGTCATGCACTCAACAAAACATTAAAAGATTTTATTGTTCGCTACAAGTCGATGGCTGGCTTCCGTGCGCCTTTTGTGATCGGATGGGATACACATGGGATGCCGATCGAAAATGCTATGATCAAGAAAAAGAAGGTTAAACGTAAGGAAGTAGATCCAGTAGCTTTCCGTCAGATGTGTAAGGAATATGCTCTTTCCTTTGTTGAAAAACAGAAGATGCAGTTCCGCCGTATTGGGATCAGCGACGATCCTGAGTATTCCTATGTTACGTTGCAGCCGGAGTACGAAGCGGAACAGATTCGCCTGTTTGGAAAAATGGTACAAGGCGGGCACGTCTATCGTGGCCTCAAAACGATATCTTGGTCACCTACTTCAGAGACCGCGTTAGCAGAAGCGGAGATTGAGTATGCGGATAAGCGTTCGGCTTCCATTTATGTAGCATTTTCTGTGCAGAACGGTAATGGCGTGGTTCCTGCTGACAGTGAGTTTGTTATATGGACGACGACGCCATGGACGATTCCAGCTAACTTAGGCATTGCTGTAAACGCGGATTTTTCTTACAGTTTGCTCGAAGCAGAAGGACGGAAACTGATTGTCGCTAAGGAGTTAGCTACTGAGGTAATGGAGACCATCGGGGTGTCGGAATGGAAAGAGGTAGCTTGCTGGCAGGGATCAGAATTAGAAGGTGTGGTGTGTGCACATCCTTTCTATCAACGTCAAAGTCCTGTGCTTTTAGGGGAACATGTAACCTTGGAATCAGGAACGGGTTGTGTGCATACGGCTCCCGGTCATGGTGAGGATGACTTCTTGTTAGGAAAAAAGTACGGGTTGGATATCTTGTGTCCTGTTAATGAGAAAGGTGTTTTTACTGAACAGGCACCAGGGTTTGCGGGTCTTTTTTATGAAGAGGGGAATAAAGCTGTAACGGAAAAACTGAAAGAAGAGGGAGCCTTATTACACCTCGGTTTCATTACCCATCAATATCCACATGATTGGCGTACGAAGAAACCGATTATCTTCCGGGCGACAGAGCAGTGGTTTGCTTCCATTGACGGGTTTCGTGAACAAATGCTAACGGAAATTGAAAAAGTGGAGTGGAAGCCTGCCTGGGGCGAAGTGCGTCTTCATAACATGATTCGTGATCGTGGGGATTGGTGTATTTCACGACAGCGGATTTGGGGCGTACCACTACCGATCTTTTACTGTGATCAATGTCGTGAGCCACACATTACAGAAGAGTCGATCCATCACATAGCTACTCTTTTTGCTCAAGAAGGGTCCTCCAGTTGGTTTGCTAAAGAAGTGGATCAGTTACTCCCACCAGGAGCCACTTGCGGCGCCTGTGGTGGTACGCAATTTGTAAAAGAGACGGATACGATGGATGTTTGGTTCGATTCGGGCAGCAGTCATGCAGCGGTGTTGGAGAGTAGAGAAGATTTATCTTTCCCAGCAGATCTCTATTTGGAAGGATCCGATCAATATCGAGGATGGTTTAACTCGTCGCTCTCCACTTCCGTGGCTACAAATGGGAAGGCACCATATAAGCAGGTTGTGAGTCATGGTTTCACCTTGGACGATAAAGGACGGAAAATGTCAAAGTCACTGGGGAACACGATTGATCCACAAAAGGTAATCCAACAGTATGGTGCGGATATTTTGCGTTTGTGGGTATCATCCGTTGATTATCAAGCGGATATGCGTGTTTCTGATAAAATTTTGAAACAGATTGCGGAAGCATATCGCAAAATCCGCAACACATTTCGCTTCCTACTGGGGAATGTGGCAGATTTCGATATAGACAAGGATCGCATTCAGGCGAAGAGCTTAGAAGAGATTGATCGCTATGCACTGGTGAAATTACAGCGCCTTGTGCAAGACGTAGAGGTAGCATACGATCGCTATGAGTTTCATCAGGTATATAGTCAAGTTCATAAATACTGTGTCGTCTTCCTCAGTCAGTTCTATTTAGATATTTTGAAAGATCGTTTGTATACTCTGCCTCAGGATGACCATGTTCGTCGCTCAGCACAAACGGTTCTTTACGAGACGTTAGTGGTTTTGGCTAAACTGCTCGCACCTATCATTCCTCATACAGCGGACGAGGTATGGCAGTATATTCAAGGTATAGAGGGGGAGAGTGTACACTTACAGGAGTGGCCGCAGTTAGAGGCAGAAGAAGATCTCGAATTGGAAACGCGCTGGGACGAATTTATTGAACTTCGTGGTATGGTGCTCAAGTCTTTAGAGGAAGCGCGCGCGCAGAAGATAATTGGGAATTCGCTCGGTGCCGCGGTTCATCTCTATCCATCTACAGAAAATGCAGCCTTACTTGAGAAAATGGGAGAGCTAACCCAGCTTTTTATCACATCAGCAGTCAAGGTGCATCAACCAGACGGTGGGGAAGGATTACGGGTTGAGGTAAAGCCGGCAGAAGGAGATAAGTGTGAACGCTGCTGGATGATTTCACCCACGGTTGGTAAAGAAGAACGTCATCCTACATTGTGCGATCGCTGTGTCGGTGCCGTAACGTCAATTTAAATAAAAAAATAAACAAAAGCGACAGGCCACGGTCTGTCGCTTTTGTTATAGAGTAAGCAGGATTTAAATAGGCGCTATAAAGTATATAATCGGTAAATGAATTTATAATATTAAAAAATTAATGACAATCTTTTGCTGTTGTTATAAAATGGAGGCAACCTCAGGAACTAGCATCCGGATACGAGAGTTTAAATGTTTAAGAGAAATAAGAGAATAGAGTGGGAAAAGGGGATGAGCAATTGCAAACAAGAAAAAAATGGATGACCCGATTACTTTCATGGATGATGGTAGCAGCGTTACTATTAACATTGGTGTGGCCAGTAACAGCTTGGGCACAACCAGAAGGGGAGTCATCTGGAGCTAAGAGCACCTCTTTGCAAGAAGAAACCCCTAAACAGGTGAAAGAAAAAGTGAGTAAGAGATTAGAGGCCCAGTTTGAAGATAAGGAGCAAGTCACTTTTCTTGTTAAATTAAAGGAGCAAGCTGATACAAAAAAAGCGGTAAAACAAGCAACTGCTATGGCAAAGAAAGAAAAGGCAAGCCCTGCTAAAACGGAATTGATGCAGCGCTCAGCAGTGGTCTCCGCTTTGCGTTCCACCTCACTAGATACACAATATGAATTAAAAGAATGGTTAGGCAAGCAGAAAAAAGAAGGAAAAGTTTCTAAAATCAAATCATTCTATATTGTTAATGCGTTAGCGATTACCGGAACAAAAGAAGTGATGGAACAGATCGCCGTATTTGCTGAAGTGGACAAGGTGTTACCTAACGAAGTACGGCAATTACATCCAACTAAGCGTGTGAAGGAAAAGAAGGCGCAGAAAAAATCGGTTGTGGAAAAGACCGGATCCAAAACGAACGATGCTAATACGGCGTCAATCGAATGGAATATAGATCAGGTACTCGCTCCACAAGTGTGGGAAATGGGCATTGATGGTGCTGGTACCGTGGTGGCCAATATTGATACCGGGGTCGAATGGGATCATCCGGGGCTAAAAAATCAATATCGTGGATACGATGCAGACAGTGATAGTGTGGATCATAATATGAACTGGTTTGACGCTGTAGGAGGAGAGCCTACACCTTATGATGATTTAGCGCATGGCACACACACGATGGGTACCATGGTAGGTGTGGAAGAGAATGGATCTAATCAAGTGGGAGTTGCTCCAGGAGCTAAGTGGATTGCAGTAAAAGCTTTCTCTGAATCGGGTGGAACCGATATCGATTTGTTGGAGGCAGGGGAGTGGATCCTAGCACCAACGGATGCTGCAGGAAATCCACATCCTGAAAAAGCTCCAGATGTAGTAAATAATTCATGGGGCGGTGGTCCAGGTTTAGATGAGTGGTATCGCCCAATGGTGCAAAACTGGCGTGCAGCAAATATTTTCCCTGAATTTTCAGCTGGTAATACAGGTATTTCGAATCCAGGTGGTCCAGGTTCGGTGGCAACTCCATCAAACTATCCGGAATCATTTGCAACTGGAGCAACTGATATCAATAACCGGTTGGCAAATTTCTCATTATTAGGGCCATCCCCCTACGATGAGATTAAACCAGATATCTCTGCACCAGGGGTGAACATCCGCTCGACGGTACCGGGTGGGGGATATGAAGGTGGATGGAATGGAACATCCATGGCAGGTCCGCATGTATCGGCAGTTGTCGCCTTGCTTAAACAGGCGGATTCCTCATTAACAGTAGATGAGATTGAGCAGATATTAATGGAGACAGCGATTCCTTTGACAGATTCAACCTATCCGGAATCTCCGAATAATGGGTATGGGGAAGGTCTTGTCAATGCTTACGATGCGGTTTCAACGGTCATGACGGGATTAGGATCAGTAGAAGGACAGGTATTAAAAGAGGGTGAAGATACGGAAGCACCTACCTATCAAGTGGGCGCTCCCGAACCTGGATATGCGGGTATGCCACTATATCTAGGGGCTTCGGTACAAGATAATGTAAGTATTAAAGAAGTAGTGCTTCATTATTCAGATGATGGTCAATCATGGGAAACCTATGAGGCAGAACGTACGAGTGGTAACTATCGAGATGGATTATACCAGGCCCAAGTTCCAGGTGAGAAGGTGACAGGCGATTTTAGTCGCTATAAGTTTAAGATCACCGACTTTGGCGGTAATGAAGTAATGACAGAAGAATTTGAGATGGAAGTTTTAGCTCCTGTTACGATTGGGTATGAGCAAGATTTTGAATCAGATGCAACCGGCTGGTACTCGTATGGCACCAATGACTCATGGCAACGAGGCACACCTACCTCCGGTCCAGGGGAAGCATTTGATGGGGAAAGTGTGTATGCCACCAACTTAGCAGGACATTATGCAGATAGTGCTAACATGACGCTGGTGATGCCGCCCGCAGCTATCCCTGCAGAAGGTGAGACATATTTACAGTACGGGGAATGGTTCAACTTAGAATCTTTCTTCGACTATGGACATGTTGTCATATCGACGGATGGATCTAGTTGGGAGCAAGTAGTAGAAAAAAATGGTGAAACGTCTGGATGGCAAGATGCTGAGGTTGATCTTACTGCCTATGCTGGACAAACGATTCTGATTGGGTTTCATGTAGAGACCGATGGTAGTGTGACTAAGGATGGTTGGTACATCGACGAGGTGCGTCTCAGCGATGAACCATTTACTGCACCGACGGTTAATAAAGAGAATGTAAAAGAGTCAGCAACGACTAAAGATAAAAAAGGAAAAGTGGATCCAAGTACGTTGTTGCCAGAAGAGCGGCAATGGTACGCATCGAATGACCAAAGTGAAACGAAAGGGAATAATACTCCAAGTGCATTACCTTTGGAAGCGACTGTGAGCGTGTTGGAAAGTGGACGCACAGTTAATACCAATCCTGCGGATGGAAACTATAACTTGATGCACGCTGTAGGTGAATACACGCTGTTGGCGGAAGCATATGGGTTCCGCTCGCAAGAACAGACAGTCCAAATAGCTGAGGACGAAGCAACTGTAGCCAACTTCGTTTTAGATCCTGTACCACAAGGAACCATTACAGGCACCATCACGAATGAAGCAACAGGAGAACCGATTGCAGGTGCAACCGTATTTCTAGTAGAAGATGCGGCGATAGAGCCTGTTGTGACGGATACAGATGGATCCTTTAGTATGGAAGCGTATGAAGGTTCGTATACGCTCAAAGTGACTGCTTCAGGATACCACAGTAAAGAACGTGAGGTTGTTGTAAGTGGTGGAGAGACTACTGAAGTGGAGATGGCATTAAAGCCATTTATCGGTTATACCGGGGAGATCGGTTACGATGATGGTACCGCTGAAAATGCTCACGCGATGTTTGATGCGGGTAATGGCTGGGCTGTTAAAATGTCCCTGGAGGAAGGGGAAGAGCGAGCACTGGTACAAAGTGGACTCTTCCGCTTCTGGGGAACAGATTGGCCATCTCCAGGCGGGGACGAGTTCCAAGTAGAAGTTTATGATGCGAGTGGTCCAGATGGCGCTCCAGGTAAAAAATTGGCTGGACCGATAGATGCCACGGCGATTCGTAACGGTGAAGATTGGACTGAGGTGGATTTGAGTGGTGAAGGTATCATGGTAGAAGGCGACTTCTACATGGTATACATGCAGAGCCGAGCTCATCCAGATATACCGGGACTTGCTGCGGATGAAGATGGCGAGTTGGCAAACCGTAGTTGGAGTTATATCGGTGGTGCGTGGCAGCAAACGCCTGAAGAGGATGGCAACTATATGATTCGGGCGCGAGTGCAGTATGAAGTGTCGGCGCCGGTAATTACATCGCCTGCTGATGGATCGTACACGAAGCATGACGAGATTACTGTAGAAGGAAACACCTCTCCAGGAGTAAAAGTACATCTGTACAATCATGGTGAGGAAGTAGCAACAACAACTGCGACTGATACGGGAGCATTTGCTGCAGAAGTCGACCTGTCTACAGGCGAAAATAAGCTAAGCGCGAAGTCTTCGACAGATGCAGGCATGACCGAACCGTCGCCAGAAGTAACCATTATTGTGGATAAGAAACGACCTGCCTTAACGATTGAGGCACCAAGTGATGGTGAGAAGACGAATAAGGAAGTCGTTACTGTTCGCGGGAACGCAAGCGATAATGAAGGGTTGCAATGGCTCAAAATTAACAATAAGAAAGTAACGGTACAGGAGGATGGGAGCTTTTCCAAGCGGATCCTGCTTGATGAAGGCGAAAATACCATCAAGGTCGTAGCAAGGGATAAAGCAGGCAACAAGAAACAAAAGCGCATCAAAGTGTATGCTAAATTTAGCGAACCGGTCATTGAGAATCTGCAACCCGCAGAGGATAAACACCTGTCCGCTGGGCAAACACTTATCGTTCAATTTGAGAGCGAGCCAGGCTTAAAGGCAGACTTTGTCATTCAAGCACCGCTCATTAATCCTATGCTTACGAAGCGGGCTCCGGGCGTGATGATGATGCCTGACCTTCCAACTTCATTCCCGATCATGGAGACTTCTCCAGGGCATTATGTCGGCTATTGGACGGCAACCTCCAATCTGATTGCCGCCGGTGCACGAGTTGAAGTAAGTGCTGAAGATGCTTTCGGGAACGAGACAGAAGCATTAGCAGATGGAAAGCTGTACATTAATACCGAGCAAAAATAAATGAGTGTTATCACCCCCACCGCTGCGGTGGGGGTTTTGTGTTGCGGCTCCAGATAAGGAACAGTACAGGCGACTTTATTGGCGGGAAGCTTTTAAAATCAAAGGATTCACCGAAATCATCGTTTTCCGATCGGTACTTAGTAATCGTTAGACGGCTGACTCTTACTCGAAGTTTTAGTGACGGGCTGTATGTGTAAACAGTTCTATCAGTCATTTGTACAATCAGTTTTACGAATGGAATCATATAATAAAAAAGCGTGAAAGCGTGATAGAAAACAGTTACAGTTTAGCAATTTTGATGAGATAGAAGAAAGAGATGAGGGAGGTAAGAAGATGAGTTCAGGGTTAGATCAACCTATACGTGCTGCCTTAACGGGGGATTATACGACGTTGCAACCAGTTCCACAGTCTTACTTTGTGAGAAAAAGTGGCGTTTGGGTATGTCCTGCAAATGTGGTGGCTCAATTACCCGCAGGCCTGTTTAACCAACTTCCAGTTAGAGTAATGACCATTGGGATAACAATTGATTTAGTGCGCCAACTAAGCACAGGCCAGATATTGGTTCGTTTCTCCCCTAGCTGTACAAATCAAGTTTCCACATTAATAGCCGAAGCTCGTAGAAGTGAAGGTGTCCAGATAGGGACAACTATGCGGATAAGGACATTTGAAATAAATGGGGAACAACCGACACGTTTTGTAATGTTTAACGTTAGCCCTACGGGACAAGTGCAACGCTTTAATATTAACTTTAATCATGGTTATCACAGTGGGAATAGATGGGCGTATCGGTAAGCAAATGAGTCCAGCAGATGATGCTGGGCTACACTACATATAAAGTTAGACTCCGTTTGGGTTTGCCTCCTTTTACAAAATTTGCGATCATATGATCTAAAAGTCACTCTTATCGGGCACGCTACTAAAAAGAGCGAAGGGAGAGGGCCCGGGTGGATGCTGAGGAAAGTGAGCGCCAATTATTACAAAAGCTTAATGAACAAGTGAATGAGTTAGCTAAACGAATAGAGGTTGGGTACATTGCGGAATACTTGGAGATGTTACGGCGTCCTCGCCGTTTAATCTTTGTAAATTTTTTCACGGGAATTGCCAGAGGGATGGGAATAACCATAGGGGTGACAATATTATCTGCGCTCTTATTTTATATCTTGCAAGCGTTGGGAGCACTCAATATTCCTATCATTGGTGATTTTATTGCGGATATTGTAAAGATTGTACAAGCAAGGTTAGAGCTAGATGGAAGGTATCAATGACAAATGAGTGGAGGCCATTAGATGGATCAACAAATGAAGAATATCAGGGATTACTTAAATCATGAAAAGAAGCGCCTAGAGGAGCGACTGTGTAGCAATAATCATTTTGGCCTGGAACAAGGAATGAATGATTCACTTGGAGAACTGTCCGGGTACGACAATCATCCAGCTGATATTGGAACGGAACTATATGAACGAGGGAAAGATATTGCGCTAAATGAGGAAGCAGAAGAAGAATTGCAAGAAGTAAATGATGCGCTCTTCCGTTTAGCTCAGGGAACCTATGGGCAGTGCTTGGCTTGCGGTGATCCTATTAGATATGAACGGTTAGAAGCAAAACCGACAGCTGCTTACTGTATAGATCACGAACCGGATTCTCACTCTTCTATGCGTCGTCCGGTGGAGGAAAAAGTGATCCATCCTTCGTTCGGTGAGCATGGTCAGGATGGATCGGAAGAGACAGGGTTTGATGCTGAAGATGCGTGGCAGGAAGTGGAGCGGTATGGAACCTCTAATCCGCCAGCTTTTTCGACCGAGGAAGATGAACCCCATGGATATGTAGACGACTTTGAAGGCTTTACTGTTACTGATTTGCATGGGAACACGGAGGAAATTTCGGAGATCACCCATAATGCTGCCTATCGGAGGGCGGAAGAAGAGTATAAAGCTCATCTACACCCTGAAGAGTAAAGCGTAAGCTAGAACAGTCGCGACGTGTTCACATGGGCGAGCTCCTCTCGTATCAACCGATGCGAACTCATCATAGGTGATGTGCCCCGTCTGATCCAGCTGATATAGTGGAGGAGGGGGTTTTTTCACTATGGCTCCCATCCAGGGTTTACCCAATCACATGTGGATAGTGTAAGTGGACAGTGGCTGCAAGTTGTTGCAAATACCTTCCTGTGCTACAATCGATGAGAAGATCTTGTGGAGCGAAACAGATGAGAAGGAGGAGCCATTGATTGAAAGCACTTCGTTATTATATTCTTGCCGTGATCGTTATCGTATGTGATCAATGGAGCAAGTGGATTGTACTAACTGAGATGAGTTTATATGAGTCCATAAAAGTATGGGAAGATGTTTTCCACTTTACATCATCACGTAATCGGGGTGCAGCGTTTGGGATATTGCAAGATCAACGGTGGCTGTTCCTTGTAGTGACAGCTGTTGTAGTAATCTTTTTAATAGGTTATCTATGGAGATATAGAGAAGGGAATAAGTTGGTTTTATGGGCATTCGCACTGGTTCTCGGAGGGGCAGTGGGTAATTTTATTGATCGCGTACGCTTGGGTGAAGTAGTCGACTTCCTCCATTTCAAATTGGTCGACTTTCCTATCTTTAATATAGCAGATTCTGCAATTGTGATTGGCGTAGGGTTGCTCTTGATTGATACGCTCTTTTTTTCATCATCAGACGCAAATGAGAAGCTTGCAGAAGCAGGAGAGAAACAATGAGTGAATTAGAAAATAATAGTATGATCGTTCAGCCTGAAGATCAAGGAGATCGCCTTGATAAATTTGTAGCGCAACAAGATGAATCCTGGTCGCGTGTGATGGTACAATCATGGATTCGTGAAGGGAATGTCTTGGTCGACGGCAAAACGGTAAAGAGCAATTATAAGATAAAGGCGGGCAATGAAGTATCGATTACGATACCCGATCCTGGGGAGATGCAAGTGGAGCCCGAAAATATTTCACTCGATATCCGCTATGAGGATGAAGATGTCATTGTAGTGAATAAACCACGGGGTATGGTGGTTCACCCAGGTGCAGGCAACCAAACAGGAACATTGGTACATGCTCTTCTTTATCATTGTAAAGATTTATCAGGGATTGGTGGGGTTTTGCGTCCTGGGATTGTTCACCGCATCGATAAAGATACCTCCGGTCTTTTGATGATTGCTAAAAATGATAGCGCGCATCAGTCATTGGTTGCGCAATTACAGGCGCGTGAGGTAGAACGACGTTATGTTGCAGCTGTACGTGGCATTATTCCTCATGAGACAGGAACGATTGATGCTCCAATCGGACGAGATCCTCGCAATCGACAGCGGATGACCGTTATTCATGAAAATAGTCGTCCAGCAGTAACACATTTTCGCGTGTTGAAGCGCTTTGCGGAAACAACGTGGATTGAGTGCAAACTGGAAACAGGTCGTACGCATCAAATTCGCGTTCATATGAAGCATATCGGTCACTCCTTACTGGCGGATCCAGTGTATGGTCCTAAAAAAAATCGCTATCCTATTATGGAAGGGCAAGCGCTTCACGCTCAAGTGCTTGGGTTTACTCATCCTCGTACAGGCGAAACGGTTCGTCTGGAGGCGGAGCTACCGTCAGATATGAAGGCTTTATATCAGCAGTTAGCAACGGAATAGGAGAAGATGAAATCACCCGTACAAGCGGGTGATTTTTGTTAGGTGTAAGAATTCAGAAGATGAAGATGGATTGGTGTGTTAACGTAAGCTGGAACGAGTTTGAATCTTAATCATAATCTCCTCATTTCGCTATAGGATGAATAAGAGTGCGTTGCGAAGGTATGAAAGGGGAGGCGTAGATGGAGTCGAGAAAATTCATTTTTGTAGCGGGTCTTCATCGGAGCGGTACGACCATTCTGGCGAAATGTTTGCGGGACCACCCTGATATTAGTGGTTTTACTGATGCCAAAGTGCCGGCAGATGAAGGGCAGTTTTTACAGAGTGTATATAAACCAGCACGGGCATATGGAGGTCCTGGGTATTTTGGTTTTAACAAAGAAGCTTATCTTACCGAAGAGTCAGAGCTGGTCACGGAGGAAAATCGGCAGAAGCTATTTGCAGAGTGGAGTCGTTATTGGGATATAACGAAGCCCATCTTGCTAGAAAAGTCACCACCTAATATTATTCGCATGCGCTTTTTACAAGCTATGTTTCCGCAATCCTATTTCTTAGTCATTCAACGCCATCCGATCGCGGTCTCTTTCTCTAATTTTGGGATGAGACCATTGCAATTGAAGGAACTATTTTCACACTGGTTGGTCTGTCACAAACAGATGCGGGAGGACTTACGCTATTTATCCAACTTTCTTCTCTTTCGGTATGAAGAGTTCGTGTTGCGGTCACAGGCTCATCTAGAGTCGGTATATCGGATGGTGGATGCTGATGTTCATATTAATGTTCGTGAGATTGATCAGCATAATAACGATAAGTACTTTGCAAAATGGAATCAGCTTTCACTTGAAGTGCGTAAGCCCCTCATCGAAGAATATGAGGATGAATTTCAACAGTTTGGCTACAGTCTGAGTGAGCCAGAATAAGTTTGATCATTTCCTTGACTTCTTTTTTATTATCCTGCATACTTAAAGCAATTGAATATGTCCTTTAATCCAGTCCCGTGAGGCTGGCAAGGAGCCGGACATAATCGTTAGGTGTATGATTGCAGCCTAATGGTGTATTATTGTGATATTTCCACTTCTTGCCACCCGATAAGGGGGTAAGAAGTTTTTTTATTAAGGAGGAACATGATGGTGGCTGAACAGAAGGTGATTTTAGATGAAGCGGCATTACGACGGGGATTAACGCGGATTGCTCATGAAATCATTGAACGTAATAAGGGGATTGATCACTGTGTGCTGATTGGTATCCGTACTCGTGGCATCTACTTAGCAAATAGGTTGGCAGAAAGAATCCATCAAATCGAAGGGAAAAAAATTTCGGTAGGAGAGTTAGATATCACGCTTTATCGTGATGATCTTTCTGAGAAAGAAGAGCAACCCCATGTACGTGGAAGCCATATCCCTTTTCAAGTGGAAGGGAAAACAGTGGTATTAGTAGATGATGTGTTATACACAGGGCGGACGGTGCGTGCAGGAATGGATGCCCTGGTTGATCAAGGACGACCACAAATGATTCAATTGGCAGTGTTGATTGACCGTGGTCACCGTGAGTTGCCGATTCGTGCTGACTATGTAGGTAAAAATGTACCTACTTCGGGAAAAGAAATTGTAAAAGTGATGTTGACAGAGGTAGATGACCAAGATGGTGTTGTCCTGTATAAGTGAGTAAGGTTAATCCCTTAAAGAGGTCCGAGAGAGGCATCAAGGGAGATGGAACCTCTTACCTCTTCTGGTAGATGCTTTGTCGCAAGTAAATAGAGAAGCACCTTTAAGTACAGTCCCGTGAGGCTGTGAAGGAGCAGTGCCAGGTTTAACTTTCTCTTTGAGGAGGAAGTGAACACCTCGCATATGAGTAAAAAAGCTCCTTCTTTTTATGAGAAGGAGCTTTTTTACGCAAGATATGGAAGGAGGGCGATCAGATGGGTGACATCACTGAGATTAAGCAACTGACAAAAGGTGAGGTTGAGGGGCTGTTAGAAGCAGCTGAGCGCTGGCGGAAAGTAGGACAGGGGAGGGAGTTTGCAGGGCGAACAGTGGCTAATCTGTTTTTTGAACCGAGTACAAGAACACACTTTTCCTTTATGGCCGCTCAACAGCGCCTGGGTCTTCATATTTTAAATTTGAATCAAGGGCATTCTAGTACGACTAAAGGAGAAACATTATACGATACTTTGCAAACCTTGGCTGCACTCGGAGTAGAAGTAGCTGTGATACGAATGAAAGAAGAGGGTGTACTTCGTACTATGCGTGAACAGGGCGTAGGTCCTACTCTAATTAGTGGAGGAGAGGGAACAAGCTCGCACCCGACACAAGCTTTGCTAGACTTACTCACCATCAAACAACACTTTGGTGAAGTGAAGGGATTAAAGGTGGCGATGGTGGGAGATGTGGCGCATAGTCGTGTGGTCCATTCTAACCTTTCCCTTCTAAAAAAGATGGGAGCGACCGTGCTGTTGAGCGGTCCAGAAGCGATGCGCGCGCCAGCGTTAGAAAAGGAAGCGTCGTATGTTTCCATTGATGAAGCGGTTGAGACAGCAGATGTAATGATGATGTTGCGCGTTCAGCTGGAGCGTCATCAGCAAGCTTTGCCATTGTCGGTGGAAACTTATCATCAACGGTATGGATTGACGTTAGAACGAGGAGAACGTCTTCAATCACATTCCATTATTATGCATCCAGGACCCGTTAATCGTGGCGTGGAAATAGCAGATTATTGGGTAGAGCACGAGCGGACAAAAATCTTAGCACAGGTACAAAACGGGCTGTGGATGCGAATGGCCGTTATGGAGCGAGCGCTATCTTAAGCGAATCCCGATCTATGGGAAGAGAAACGAAGTAGAGGAGAGAGATAAGAATGGAATCAATAATTTTGAAAAACGGTCGCATCATTGATTGGGAGAAAGAAGAGATAGTAAGAGCTGATGTTCGAATTGAAAACCAAATCATAATGGAGATTGGTTCGGAATTAGCCTCAGACGGAGTAACCGTGATTGATGTAGAGGGCCGCCTTATTTCCCACGGTCTTATCGACTTACACGTTCATCTGCGTGAACCAGGATTTGAGGCGAAAGAGACGATCGAAAGCGGAACGATGTCGGCCGCACGTGGTGGATTTACAGCAGTTGCCTGTATGCCAAATACGAGGCCTGTGACGGATTGTCCTGAGGTGATTGAGGCAATTTTACAGCAGACTGAGAAAAAGGGAGCAGTTCGTGTATATCCTCTAGCTGCTATTAGCAAAAATGAGCTTGGACGTGAGTTGACCAATATGGAGGCTTTGCAGGAGGCAGGTGCGATTGCTTTCTCTGATGATGGGGTGGGGGTACAAAGTAGCCACATGATGAAAGAAGCGATGAGAATGGCAAGTCGATTGGGCTTACCTGTAGTAGCACACTGTGAGGATAATACATTGGCGCATGGTGGATGTGTTCATGAGGGTACGTTTTCAGCAAAATATGGATTGAAAGGAATTCCAAACACAGCTGAGTCGGTGCACGTAGGCAGGGATATTTTATTAGCAGAAGATACTGGGGTTCATTATCATGTGTGCCATATCAGTGCGAAAGAATCGGTACGATTAGTGCGGGAAGCGAAAGCAAGGGGACAAAAAGTGACCGCAGAAGTGACTCCACATCATTTACTCTTAAGTGACGAAGATATTCCAGAACCATCTGCTCAGTATAAGATGAACCCACCGTTACGTGCCCCAGAAGATCGTGCGGCCGTGCTAGAGGGGTTAAAAGATGGCACGATCGATGTGATCGTGACTGATCATGCTCCACATACAGTGGAAGAGAAAGCACAGTCGATGTCATTAGCCCCTTTTGGAATCGTGGGTTTGGAAACGGCATTTCCTCTTTTGTACACCCATTTGGTGGAGCGCGGGGAGCTTTCTTTGCTGCAGCTGATCGACTGTATGACGCGGAAGCCAGCAGAGTTATTTTCACTAGGTGATGGTCAGTGTCGTGTTGGTGCGATCGCAGATTTAACGGTAATCGACTTAGAAGAAGAGCGCGAAATCGATCCCGAGCAGTTTTTGTCTAAAGGAAGAAACACTCCATTTACAGGATGGAAGGTAAAGGGATGGCCCGTGATGACGATGGTGGATGGCAAGGTTGTATGGCAGGAAGAAGGTTGGAATCGAGGAGGCGAACAAGCATGAAAGCATATTTGCTCTTAGAAGACGGGACTTTATTTACAGGAGAATCGTTTGGTGCGGAAGGAACGACGGTAGGAGAAGTGGTGTTTAATACAGGGATGACGGGATACCAGGAGGTATTGACTGATCCCTCTTATTGCGGTCAGTTAGTAGCAATGACCTATCCCTTGATTGGGAATTATGGTATCAACCGGCATGATATGGAGGCGATGATCCCACATGTGCATGCGTTTATCGTACGAGAGCATGCAGACTCCCCTCATCATTGGCAGAACGAACTCCCTTTGGGGGCGTGGTTACAGCAACATGGCATTATGGGGATTTCAGGGATTGATACACGCATGTTGACACGGAAACTACGGCGACATGGAACGATGAAAGGGCGAATTACGACAGCAGATGAGCAGATCGAGCAGATGCATCAACAACTACAACAAACTCCTCTTTTACGCGATCAGGTTGCACGCGTCAGCACAAAAAATCTATATACCATTCCACATTATGGGAAACGGGTTGTGATGATCGATTATGGTGCGAAAGCGGGTTTAAAGCGTGAGTTGGTGAAACGTGGTTGTGAGGTGATCGTAGTCCCCCATGATACAACAGTGGATGAGATTGAGCGACTAGGACCAGACGGGATATTTCTCTCCAATGGACCAGGGGACCCTAAAGATGTTCCGTACGCGATTGAAGTGGTAAAAGAAGTTTCCCAGCGCTACCCCACATTTGGAGTTTGTCTCGGTCATCAGTTGTTAGCACTCGCTTTTGGGGGAGATACGGAAAAAATGCAATTTGGTCACCGAGGTTGTAATCATCCTGTTACCGATCTGGCGACGAAAAGAACAGTGATTACATCGCAAAACCATGGGTACGCAGTTTGTGCTGATTCGATAGAGACCACGCCGCTAGTTATCACCCACTTGGCTCTCAATGATGGGAGCGTGGAAGGGCTGCGACATCAGACGCTACCTGTCTTCTCGGTGCAATATCATCCAGAGGCAGCACCAGGTCCACATGATTCTGCCTATTTGTTTGATCAGTTTATTGAAATGATGGAATTCCAACGGGAGCAGGAGGGGTTACAATATGCCGAGAGATGAGAGTTTGAAAAAAATTATGGTGATCGGGTCAGGTCCGATTGTGATTGGACAAGCGGCAGAGTTTGATTATGCAGGTACACAGGCTTGCCAGGCATTGCGCGAAGAAGGGGTAGAAGTAGTATTGGTTAATAGCAACCCCGCTACTATTATGACTGATACGGAGATGGCAGATAAGGTATACATGGAGCCGCTCACCCCTGAATTTTTGACGCAGGTGATTCGTAAGGAGAGGCCCGATGGATTGCTCCCTAGTTTGGGAGGGCAGACGGGACTTAATTTGGCAGTGGAATTGGCACGCCGTGGAGTGCTGGAACGGGAAAACGTGCGTTTACTTGGAACGGATTTGCGAGCTATAACGTGTGCGGAAGATCGTGATCAGTTTCGCCAATTGATGAAGGAGCTGGGGGAGCCTGTCCCTGAAAGTGTAATTGTAGAAGCAGTGGAGGAGTCAATAACGTTTGCCTATGAAGTAGGGTACCCAGTCATTGTGCGTCCGGCATATACGTTAGGTGGAACTGGTGGCGGGATTGCGCAAGATGAGCAAGAACTGCGTGAGATCGTTGAGAATGGATTGCGACAAAGCCCAATTGGTCAGTGCTTAATTGAGCAGAGCATTGCCGGCTTTAAAGAGATCGAGTATGAAGTGATGCGTGACGCTAAGGGAAACAATATTGTGGTATGCAATATGGAAAATTTTGATCCGGTGGGTGTTCATACGGGTGACAGTATTGTGTTTGCGCCTGTACAAACATTGAGTGATCGGGAAGCGCAGGGATTGCGTACTTCCTCCTTGCGAATTATTGAAGCTCTCGATATTCGTGGTGGTTGTAATGTACAACTAGCGCTCGATCCTCATAGCAAACAGCATTACATCATTGAAGTGAATCCGCGTGTGAGCCGTTCTAGTGCATTGGCTTCCAAGGCAACAGGATATCCAATTGCTCGTATCGCTGCTAAAATTGCGCTGGGATACACATTGGATGAATTGAAAAACCCAGTGACGGAGAAGACATACGCTTGTTTTGAACCCACTCTCGACTATGTGGTAAGTAAAATTCCACGTTGGCCCTTCGATAAGTTTGCCTCAGCCAACCGGAAATTGGGAACGCAGATGAAAGCGACTGGGGAAGTGATGGCAATCGGTCGTACGATGGAGGAATCTCTGCTGAAGGCAATTCGTTCGTTAGAATTGGATGCGGAGGATTTATGGTTGGCAGGTGCGGATCAATTAGCGAATGAAGAGTTGCAACGTCGTCTCCAGCAAGCAGATGATGAGCGAATCTTTCTGTTAGCAGAAGCGATACGCCGTGGATGGTCAGTGGAATTGATTCATGCCCTAACACAGATTAACTCTTTCTTCCTACAAAAAATTGAGCGGATTGTTTGCTTAGAGCGTGAAATTATGGAGGAAGGAATTAGTGATCGTGATCGCTTGTGGCGGGCAAAGCGGATGGGGTTAACTGATAGCACGATTGCTCGCCTTATTAGTCAAAGTGAGCGGGAGGTTCGACAGTTACGTGAGCAGTTTGGTATTAAGCCCGTCTACAAGATAGTAGATACGTGTGCAGCAGAGTTTGAAGCACAAACTCCCTATTACTACTCCACCTACGAACAGGAGGATGAAGTAACGCTGTCCGATAAGCCGGCAGTACTGGTACTCGGCTCAGGTCCGATCCGTATCGGACAAGGGGTGGAGTTTGATTATGCAACGGTACATGCGATTCTTGCTATTCGCGCACAAGGTCTTGATGCAGTGATTATAAATAGTAATCCGGAAACAGTATCAACAGATTTTAATATTTCGGATCGACTCTATTTTGAACCACTTCATCGCGAGGATGTACTTCATGTGATTGAAAAAGAGAAGCCGGTAGGTGTCATTGTCCAGTTTGGTGGTCAGACGGCGCTTCACCTAGCACGTGAATTAGAACAGGAAGGCATCCCGATTCTAGGCACCGATCTAGAAGCAATCGACCGTGCAGAGGATCGAAAGCAGTTTGAAGCACTGATGAGAGAGTTGGATATTCCCCAACCGCCAGGGGTGACGGTTACTTCGGAAGAAGAAGCGATAGAGCGTGCAGTGGATCTTGGATTTCCTATCCTCGTACGGCCTTCTTATGTTCTGGGAGGACGGGCGATGGAAATTGTATATAGCTCGAATGAACTGCGCACCTATATGGAAAAAGCGGTAAAAATAAACCCTGCCCATCCAGTTCTTATCGACCGTTATTTGCAAGGGAAGGAATTAGAAGTAGATGCGGTCTCAGATGGGGAGACAGTGTTGATTCCTGGAATGATGGAACATATAGAGCGGGCTGGAGTGCACTCAGGGGATTCAATTGCGGTTTATCCAACCCAGTCCATTACTGAAGCACAAAAGGAACGATTGGTGGAAGTAACTTCGCAGATTGCGAAAGCCCTAAACATTCGGGGCTTACTAAATATCCAATACGTGCTTCACGGAGAGGAAATTTATGTGTTGGAAGTAAACCCCCGTGCTTCACGCACCGTCCCCTTTTTAAGTAAAGTTACAGGAATTCCGATGGCACAAGTAGCAACCCGTGTGATGTTGGGGCAGACATTGGAAGACCAAGGGTATTCCGATGGTTTGTGGCCTGAAGATACGGCTGTGTCTGTCAAAGTACCTGTTTTCTCCTTTGCTAAATTGCGTCGGGTTGATATTACCCTCGGTCCAGAAATGAAATCGACTGGGGAAGTGATCGGGCGAGATCGCGATGTTGCACGGGCACTTTATAAAGGGTTACTTGCGGCAGGAATCTCACTTCCACGATTTGGGACAGTAGTTGCTACAATCGCAGATAAAGAGAAAGAAGAGGCGATTGCTTTACTGGAGCGCTTCCATGCGTTGGGATACCAACTGGTAGCAACCGAAGGGACAGCCGACATGTTGATGGAAGCGGGCTTACCTGTACGTAGAGTAAATAAATTAAAAGATGGCTCTCCTCACATTCTTGACCTCATTCGACAGGGGGAAGCAGACCTGGTCGTTAATACTTGGACACGAGGAAAAACGCCAGCACGCGATGGCTTCCGTATTCGTCGCGAAGCAGTTGAACATGGTATTGCCTGTCTTACCTCTCTTGATACCGTCGATGCATTATTACAAACATTGGAGTCGATCCATCTATCTGCTGAACCAATCCAGCCACCACATCGGGAGCTACCACAGCTGGTGGAGCGAACGGAGTATATTCGCCTGTAAAAAACGAGCACCAGGATGGTAAAAGAAGGGGAGGCGATGAAGATAGTGTCTATATTAGCGCGTGAACGCATTATGATCGCTTTAGATTTCCCAAACGTGATCGAAGCGGAACAATTTCTCTCCCTATGGGAAGTTGAGACTGAGGCGAAGCCAGTTGTAAAAGTAGGAATGCAGCTTTTTTATCATGCTGGTCCTGACTGGGTGCGTAAATTAAAGCGTGAGGGCTACACAATCTTTCTTGATCTGAAACTACATGATATCCCACATACGGTAGCAGGCGCGGTGGCGTCTGTTGCCCAACTTGGTGTTGATTTTCTTACCATACATGCAAGTGGGGGAAGTGAGATGATGAGAGCAGCCCGACAAGCAATAGAACAAACAAATCATTCTCTACAGTTATTGGCGGTTACTCAGTTGACAAGTACGGATCAAAAGATGTTAAACGAAGAAATGGGAATTAGAGGGACGGTAGCAGCATCAGTTATGCAGCTAGCACAAGTGGCAGTTAAATCAGGTATGACTGGTATCGTATGTTCTGCTCATGAAGTTGAGATGGTAAAGAAGGAATTTCCAGCTTTACTGACGGTAACTCCTGGCATTCGTCTTGCCCATGATGAAAAAGGGGATCAAAAACGGGTGTTAACCCCCGAGGAAGCAGTCCAGCGTGGAGCAGATCTGTTGGTTGTTGGACGTTCCATTACGCATTCGCTCGATCCAAAACAAGCGTATGATTCCATTTTAGAGCGATTATCACATGAAAACGAAAGGGGA
This sequence comes from Mechercharimyces sp. CAU 1602, assembly GCF_024753565.1. Classification (NCBI taxonomy): domain Bacteria; kingdom Bacillati; phylum Bacillota; class Bacilli; order Caryophanales; family Thermoactinomycetaceae; genus Mechercharimyces; species Mechercharimyces sp. CAU 1602. The sequence goes on from NZ_JANTPT010000001.1 coordinate 671,511, forward strand.
GAGCGACCATGATGCGCGATTGGACACTAACGGATGCATTGGAGCGGAGACAGGTATTAAAAGAGGGGCATTTTCAATTATCGTCAGGGAGACACGGGACACAATATTTACAATGCGCTCAGTTGTTATGTTTTCCTGAGGAAGCAGAGGCGGCAGGAATAGCTTTAGCTAAGCTTATTCAAGAGGAATCGATTGACTTGGTCGTTGGGCCTGCGATGGGTGGAATCATTATTGCTCATGAAGTGGCGCGCGCGCTCCAGCTTCCTTGTTTCTTTACGGAACGTAAAGAAGGGCAGATGCAATTGCGGCGTGGCTTTACGATTCAGTCTGGATCTCGCATCGTTGTTATCGAAGATGTAGTCACCACGGGTGGCTCGGTTAAGGAAGTCATTCAGTTGCTCGAGAGTGCAGGGGGAACAGTGGTGGCTGTAGGAGCACTTGTGAATCGCAGTGGTGGTCCTTCTCCATTTGCACAGCCTTTTCACTCTTTGTTGGAGCTACCGATTGCTAGTTATGACCCAAAAGAGTGTCCAATGTGTGCAGAGGGGACTCCCGCGATAAAGCCTGGGAGTCGTGAACGGATGAAGTAATTACGATCATAGATAGGGGAATGAGAAAGCCAGCTTCTTTGACGGAAGCTGGCTCTTTGTAGAGTTAAGTTAGTTCGCATCGCTAAATTTGTATAGTATAATTACCTATGTAGTTAAAAGTTGTATTTTTTAATAAAGGTAATATATAATGATGTATAAGATGGAGATGAGTATTGTATGTAAATGAAGAGAATAAATAGAATGGGAAAGAGTGATAAAGGAATGATTACACCTGAGCAACAGCGATTACAAAACCTTTTTATTGAAATTTTTTTAATTATGAAGAAAGAGTTTAAATTTACTGATAAAAAAACCTTAATGCTTGCTGCTTCTACTTATGTAACAAATCAAAAGGATTTTAATCTGAATAGGTTTGTAAGTATTTATAAGTTTATAACAAAAAAAGCGAGGTGGTCGATGTATTTAAATTCGCATGTGCGCTATGCGATGGCTGCCTTATTAGATTCACGTTTTGCTGATCCAATGGATGCATTTGTTCGCCTAGACACATGTTATGATATGTTGGTAGCGGAAGGGTTTCGGCGTTCTTCTTATACATATATTGCAGCGTCTATACTCGTAGGAGATGAGCAACCTGACTCTGAAACAAAGAAGAAGGTGGAAAGAGCGCTAACGATGTATCGATTGATGAAAAAAGAGCACTTTTTTCTAACTGGGGAGGACGATTACCCTTTAACCGTATTATTATCGCAACACGAGGATAGAATCGAAGAGCTAGTGGATAAGATTAACTATGCATATAAGAAATTAGCTGGTTGGGGCTTTAAGAAAGGGAATGAGCTACAGCTACTTAGTCAGATCGTTACCTTAGAGGATGGATTGAAGGTAGAGGAGAAGGTTGAGTGTACTTATCATCTTTATCAACGAATAAAGGGGTCTACGATGAAGATCAAGCGGATGCATTATCCAGAGATCGGACTTCTTGCCCTGTTAGAAATCGGGGAGCAAGACATCCCTGTTATCGTGGAGATCAAGAAACAGTTGGATGGCGAAAAACTGTTGAAATGGCAGAGGGATCTCAATCTAAAGATGGCGATTCATCTGTATGTGAGCAGTTATAGTTACGATAACAACATAGCAAACACAGGTCTTCTTACAGCGGTGGAAGGGATTATGCAGGCACAGCAGATGGCGATGATAGGTGCCGTGGTAGGGGCAACGGCTGTTTCAGCTTCGACGGGTAATTAAATAAAAAAGAAGGGTAGACGCTACCCTTCTTTTTTATTTACTTCCGAAAGTTTGGATGAGCGGATAGTTTAAGCGTGTGAACATGTCATCCAGTAGGGGAAGCGAAAGACCGACGACGTTATAGTAGCAACCTTCAATCCGATCGACTAACACAGAGCCTAGGCCCTGAATTCCATAAGAACCCGCTTTGTCCATAGGATGACCTGTCAGAATATATGAGGCGATCGTTTCAGGGGTAAGCATTCGCATATGGACGTTTGTCATGCGGATATCGTCGATCGAACGTACGGTTTTGTGTGCTTCAACTTCTCGAATAGCAATGCCGGTATATACTTGGTGAGAGCGGCCTTGCAAGCGGTTGAGCATGGTAGTAGCATCTTTCGCATCGCGCGGCTTACCTAATATATCTCCATCGATGACAACGATAGTATCAGCTCCAATCACGATGGCATCGGAATATTCGGCGGCAACAGCTTCCACCTTTCGTGAAGCTAAACTTTTTGCGATGATGTCTGGAGAGGTGTGGGAATGATCGATTGTTTCGTCCACGTGGCTGGTATGTACCCGAAAGGAAAGCCCCAATTGAGTGAGGAGCTCCTTCCGACGTGGAGAGCCTGAAGCTAAGACCAGTTCTTTATTCACTATTCATCACCTAGTTTCGAGGAAGTAGTATATTTAACTGATGGGGAGTTTATTCTTAAGCAACTATTTTGAATTTCTTAGGATAACGACTACCACGATACTGAATCATTTTCCTAAACATCTTTCTTGATTTTAACATTAAAAAGCCTCCGATGACAGGTTGTACATCAGGTTGTGGATTGGATTCAATGATCCATACCTTGCCATGGCGATCAATGCCAAAGTCCAAGCCAATCTCGCGGCAATAGGGCGAAGTACCCGTATGATTTGCGATCAGTAGCCCTAATTTCTCCATTTTTTCGATCAGTTCGTCAGGCGGAGCTTGGATATTAGAACGAGTGAGTGCTTCTTTTACTGGCAATACTTTTGCTTTCCCGCGAGCCACATTGGTAACGACCATCCGAGTGTTACCTGCTTTTCGCCCGTGGTAACCAGTTACCACCCAAGGAGTAGAGATTTTCTTTCTTTGGATCATCACACGAAAATCGAGAGGACAGCCTTTGATCTGAGCTAACGGGATATATTGTTGAATGAGATAACGTGATCCTCCCCACCGCACCAACTTTCGTAAATATTTCTCAACTCGATTTTTCTTCACTGATAAAAAGCGTTTTCCCGAATAACAAATCTCTATTTTATTTGCTGGCAAGAGGGTGACACGAACGACTGCATACCCACCTGTCCCTCCAGAAGGTTTTAAAATGATCGCTTTATGTTTGTTTAGCATACTCCACATTCTCGCTGTTTTCCATAAGCACGTCTCGGGTAGGGATTTTGCTATCTGCTTGTGTTCTTTTAATTCATTGTATATTCTCCACTTATAACCAATCTCTCTCATAATAGACAAGTCTCCAATCTGCTAAAAATAGTCTGACCTATGAGATTAACATAGTCGATTATATTTTATGTAGAAGGCTTTCATTTTGTTCTGTATTCGAGGAGAGTCAGAAGTGGATTTCAATCGCGAAAAGGGCGCATCACACAGTTGAGCCCTCTACTCATCCCATCAGGATGAGTAGAGGGCTTATAAGTAGAATTAAACTTTCTTTTGGTGCGCATCTTTTAACCATTGATAGATGGTTTCTTCACTTGGTGTGACATAAAGTGTTTTTTGCTCTTCATAGGTGACATAACCTGGCCGGGCACCGCTTGGTTTGCGAACATGTTTAATCAAAGTGTAATCAACGGGGACCTGACTGGAATTTCGCGCCTTGCTATAATAGGCAGCGAGCATGGCAGCAGTGTAGAGAGCATCTTCGCTCACCGCTTGAGTGCGAATAACAACGTGTGAGCCCGGAATATCCTTGGTATGAAGCCAGGTGTCCGTAGCGGCTGCGATTTGGTGGGTTAGGCGATCATTTTGCTTATTATTTTTACCCACGAGGATTAAAGTACCATCTTTACTATAGAAGGTGAGCGGCTCTGGCTTCACCTGTTTCTTCTTTGACTTCTTCTGCGTTTTTAAGAAACCACTTTCATGTAATTCTTCTCGAATTTCATCAATATCTGTGATGGAGGCATTTTCTAATTGAACGAGTACGGTTTCTAAATAGTGATTATCTGCGATAGCTTTATCAATTTGTTCCTCATTCCATTTGCGTACTGCTTTTGCTTTATTATATTTTTTAAAATATCTTTGAGCATTTTCAGCTGGAGAAAGTTCTGGATCGAGAGCGATCGTCACAGTTGGTGTGGTTTCATCATAAAAGTTGATAGCAGAATAACTGCTGTCACCGCGCTTTATATCGTGCATGTAGGCAGTGATCAGCTCTCCATGCATACGGAATTGACCCGCCTCAGCAGCTGCTTGTACTTCTCTTTGTAGTTTTCGTATCTTCTTTTCATTTTTATCGCGTTCGTTTTTCAGTTTGCGAATAAGATCTAAACTTTGCTGCCGGGTACGATCACGCTCTGCTTTGCCATAATAATAAGCCTCCAAGCAGGTACTTATTGAATCATAAGCCGTACGCCGTTGTTGTGATTGGTGCATAAGTTGTAAAGCCGAAAATACTTGTTTCCCTTTTTCGTTTGTGGTCACGTTTGGGGTATAGCGATGGGCACGCACATCTGAAAACACTTGGTTGAATGCATCCCATAGTTCTGTGGGACGACCTAATCCAGCGCGAAAAATGATTTCTTTTGCGATCATCGGTCCAAGGCCGCTAAATTGCATAACTAACTGTTGATCCATGCGTCCACTATTAAAATCGAGTCTCTTTAAAAAAGATGGTTGGTCTAAAAGTAAAGGATTTTCTTTCTTTTGTTCGGGAGGAGGCAGATAGATGGCTCCAGGTAGTACTTGTCTATATTGGCTGATAGAAGGTGTTACATGTTGGATTCCATCCAATATTTTCCCTGATTCTGGGTCGACGAGGATAATATTACTGTGTCGTCCCATCAATTCTATGATTATACGTCGATACCCTTCATCCCCCAACTCATTGCGGGCTCGGATATTGATGTGAATAATCCGTTCTAGCCCCACTTGTGAGATGTTTTCGATAAAACCACCTTCACAATATTTACGTAGCAACATACAAAACATCGGTGGTACTTTAGGTTGTGCCATTGGATTCTGGCTAAAGTGAACTCGTGGGTAAGCTGGATGGGCAGAAAGAAGTAGCCGCTTGTTTTCCCCCTGCGTCCGGAGGTGAAGGAGAAGTTCATACTCTGTCGGCTGATATATTTTAGTAATTCGTGCTCGCTGTAGCGACTGTAACTCATGTACAACTGCTCGGGTGACAATACCATCAAATGCCATGAGGAGTCATCCTCCTTTCAAAACGTGTTTCTTTTGTTATGCTCTAGTATACACGAAAAGGAGGTATATGCGGTTTTATAGAGAAATATTAAGAGTTCATTAAGTGTGGAAAATAGTATTTATTTCTCTAAACAACGGATACACAAGATATTACCAATAATATTTTGTGTCGTTGAAGAAGGACTTTTTATTACATAAGGCGAATAGGTTCAACTAGAAATATTCCATTATTTCATCTCTTATGTTTATTTATTTAATAAATAATCTTATATGTTTATTGTTGGGGAGGGTAGCACGTGTCTGATACATTACTTCAAGTTCGTAATTTAAAAACACACTTCTTTACAGATGATGGGACGGTACCTGCAGTGGACGGTATTGATATCGAGGTGAAGAAGGGAGAGACGCTCGGCTTAGTAGGTGAGTCTGGATGTGGTAAGAGTATGACTTCCCTGTCAATCATGGGCTTGATTCCGGGAACGGGCAAGATCGTGGAAGGGGAAATAATATTTGAGGATACTGATTTAACGAAAAAGAAAGATATTGAGATGGAACGAATTCGTGGTAATCATATCTCTATGATCTTCCAAGAGCCGATGACCTCATTAAATCCAGTTCTTAAGATTGGAGATCAATTGACGGAAGGGCTTCTTATTCATCACAAACTGCATAAAGAGGAGGCATGGAAACGGGCTATAGAAATGCTGAAGTTGGTTGGATTTTCGAGAACGGAAGAATTGATGAAGGAGTATCCGCACCAACTTTCAGGTGGTATGCGCCAGCGAGTGATGATCGCAATGGCGATGGCGTGTAACCCTAAATTGCTGATTGCGGATGAACCGACAACTGCGCTGGATGTAACGATCCAGGCACAGATCCTTGATTTGATGCGTGAAGTAAAAGATAAATTCGAATCCTCGATATTATTGATCACTCATGATTTGGGTGTTGTGGCAGAAATGGCGGATCGAGTGGTGGTTATGTACGCAGGTCGTGTGGTTGAGGAGGCACCGGTGGAGGAGTTGTTTGAAAATCCAAGTCATCCTTACACACAAGGGTTGATGAAATCTGTCCCCAGTATTGACGATGACGGCACGGTGGATCGCTTGTACTCTATTAGTGGCAATGTACCAGCACCAGATGAGTGGCCGACGGGGTGTAAGTTTGCTCCACGTTGTGAACATGCATGGGATCGTTGTTTACAAGCAGATCCAGAGTTATATGAGTTAGGTACGGGTCACCGTACTCGTTGTTTCCTCCATGATGCAAAAGGAGGAGAAAAATAATGAGTCAGCCATTGTTAGAAGTAAAAAGCATGAGTAAGTACTTTCCAATACGTGGAGGAGTTTTAAAGAGAGTTATCGGTCAGGTGAAAGCGGTCGATCAGGTTAGCTTTACGATCAGGGAAGGGGAAACGTTTGCTTTAGTAGGAGAATCGGGATGTGGGAAATCAACGACTGGACGGACAGTGATGCGATTATTGGATCCGACAGAGGGACAGGTACTCTTTCAGGGGAAAGATATTGCCCATCTCTCACGTAAAGAACTTCGCATGGCACGTCGTGATTTACAGATGGTGTTTCAAGATCCGTATGCATCGCTTAATCCGACGATGACGGTGGGTCAGCTGATTGAAGAGCCGATGCGGATCCACGGTATCGGAACAGGGAGGGAAAGAAAAGATAAAGTTCTCTCATTGATGGAAACAGTAGGGCTTAACGGAGCCTATATCCAGCGTTACCCCCATGAATTTTCAGGCGGACAGCGTCAGCGTATTGGGTTAGCGCGTGCATTGGCATTAAATCCAAAGTTAATTATTGCTGATGAACCAGTATCGGCACTAGACGTTTCTATTCAATCCCAAGTGCTTAATTTGATGGAAGATTTGCAAGATCAATTTAAACTAACTTATATCTTTATTTCCCATGATCTTAGTGTTGTTAAACACATTTCTGATCGGGTGGGTGTAATGTATTTGGGCCGTATGGCAGAGATCGCTCCAAAAGACGATCTATATCGCAGACCGGCTCATCCGTATACCCAAGCACTCTTATCTGCTGTACCTGTACCAAACCCGAAACGGAAGAATGAGCGTATTGTGTTGACGGGAGATGTTCCCAGTCCAGCTAATCCTCCTCGGGGATGTGCTTTTCACCCTCGTTGTCCCAAAGTGATGGATCGTTGCAAAGTGGATCGCCCCGAATTGCAACGTATTGGAGAGGATCATTTTGTGGCTTGTCATCTCTTTGATGAACAAGGATAACGGGGAGGGTTGGCTCATACAATGGTGAATGAGGATTAAGAAACTCCCTTCTCACGAGCAGATTGTGTGTGATGATTTATGACGGAAGAGTGGTTCGTAAAACGATGTAAAGGGGGTGGGGCGGACTTCGGAAAGGAGGAATGTACCAATAGTAAGGGAATGTAAGCACAGCGACGACAGTCGTCAACGAACAAAGAAAAAAGATGGAGGGATAAAAGGATGAAACGCAAATCTTTTCTGTTGAGTTTAGCGCTTATGATGGTATTATCTGTTTTTTTAGCGGCGTGTGGTCCTAATAATGCAGATAAAGGAGATGATGGTGCCGCGGCAGGTGATCCAGTAGAGGGTGGTAAGGTAACACTGGCAATGTTTAGCGCGCCGAAGGGACTTTTTAATCCGATTTTTTATGAGGATCAATATGATGTCTATGTGCTCAACTATTCATTTGAACCTTTGTTTGTACGAGATGAGAAGTTAAACCTTACACCTAACCTAGCAAAAGAGTGGAAGTTTTCTGATGATGCTAAAGAGTTGACCATCACATTGGAAGACGGTGTTAAGTGGCATGACGGCGAAGCTGTCACTGTGGACGATATGATCTTTGCTTGGGAGACGATTGCTGATAAGGATTATACAGGACCTCGTTTTTCTGATGTTGCATCCATAGTAGGGGCAGAAGAGAAAAACAAAGGGAAGGCAGAAACCATCTCTGGTATTGAAAAAATTGATGATTTAAATGTAAAGGTTACATTTAAAGATCCGGCGGCAAACCACCTTGATAAATTGTGGGGTTTCCCTATTCCTGAGCATTTGTATAAAGATATCCCGATCAAAGAAATGCCAAATGCTGATGTAACGATGAAAAAACCGATTGGGAATGGTCCATTTAAAATTAGTGAAATCAAACCAAACGAATACGTTGTTCTTGATAAAAACGCTGATTATTTTAAAGGAAAGCCTTATCTTGATCAGATCGTTTGGAAAGTAATTGCCCAAGATGTTGCCCTAGGTGCTTTACAAAATGGTGAAATTGACTTCTTACCTCAGATTGCACCGAAAGAATTTGATACTTTGAGTAAAGATGATTCCCTAACGATCAAGGAAACACAAGATTTTGGATATCAGTATATGGGTTTCAACTTAACCAAAGAAAAGTTGCAAGACAAAAAATTACGTCAAGCGATGGTATATGCAATCGACCGCCAAGGAATCGTGGATGGCTTGTTGAAAGGGCATGGATCTCTGTTAAACCAGCATATTCCACAGGCGAGTTGGGCGTATAACGAAAGTTTGAAAGACGCCTATCCGTATGATCCAGAAAAAGCGAAAAATATTTTAAAAGAAGCTGGGTACGTAGATAAAGATGGTGATGGCTTTGTTGAGGATCCAAAAGGGAACAAGTTGAAGCTGAAACTGTCCTACCCAACGGGAAATCCGGTACGTGAGCAATCAGCTCAACCGATTACTGAGAATTTACGTGCAGTGGGTCTTGATGTGAAGTTGGATCAGCCGGCTGAAGTAGCGGTTTACTATGACAATGTAGAACAATCCAAGTATGAACTCTTCCTGGCTGGATGGGGCTTAACCCCGGATCCTGATCCAAGTGGAATTTGGCTTAGCACAGATCAATGGAACTTCTCGCGCTGGGATAGTAAAGAGAGCGATAAGCTGATCAAGAGTGCAGTAACAGCTAAAGATGCCATTCAAGATCAGAACAAACGTAAAGAGTATTATGCAAAGTGGACTGAATTAGTTAGCGATGAATCTCCGTACGCTTTCCTCTACTCTCAAAACACCATTGAGGCGTGGAACAAGCGGGTGCAAGGTGTAACATTCGACTGGCGTGGCGCGATCCAACACCCAGATGTGTATAAATGGTGGGTCTCAGAGGATAAGTAGAAGAAGCAAAGTTCAGGCAGTGTGATGTAGTGGAAAATTTCGGGCGTGCAGCAGGATTACACGGCTGTACGCCTTTTATATTGGAAAGGGGGCTGTCACATTTGTTGCAATATATGGTGAGGCGCACATTAATTTTTATTCCTATGCTCATTATTATCTCTATGATATTGTTTGCTCTTATTCAAATCGCTCCAGGGGATGCTTTTACAGGACAGTTTGATCCCAATCTCGACGCTGCGCATTATGAGAAAGTACGTGCTCAGTTTGGTTTAGATAAAAGCCCGGTAGAGCAGTATTTTATTTGGGTTAAAAATGCCGTTCAAGGAGAGTTAGGAATCTCCTTTCGTCATAAAGTTCCGGTGTCAGAGTTGGTGAAAGATCGAATTGGCAATACAGCTTTACTTGGTATTAGCGCTATGATTTTAACTTATCTGCTCGCTATTCCGCTTGGTATATTTTCAGCACAACGACCATACAGTTTTGCTGATTATACGCTTACGGGTGCCGCCTTTATAGGATTGTCTATGCCCAGTTTTTTTGCCGGTTTACTTCTCATATATCTGTTTTCCTTTCAGTTTGATATCTTTCCTTTTAGTGGAACAGTAACAGCAGGTGCTAATTTCGGTACATTTGCGTATATGATGGACAAGCTACATCACTTGTTTTTACCAGCTGTCACATTATCGATTATCAACATGGCTTCCTATACCCGCTATACGCGCGCAAGTGTCTTAGAAGCAAAGACACAAGATTATGTTCGAACTGCGTATGCCAAAGGAGTCTCTAAAAATGTGGTGTTGCGCAAACATGTTTTGCGGAATGCGTTACTCCCGCTGGTAACCCTGTTGGGATTGGACTTTGGGATAATATTGAGTGGTGCCGTGATTACAGAAACGATTTTCAGCTGGCCGGGATTGGGGCAATTATTAATTGATTCGATTATAAACCGCGATTATCCTATTATGATGGCTTTAACGATGATGGGTTCGTTATTCGTCTTATTGGGAAATTTGCTAGCAGATATCTTATATGCGGTTGTCGATCCGCGCATTCGCTATGATTGAGAGGTGAAAAAAATGGGAGAACAAAATTTAGAAACAAATATAAATCCGATAGTAACACCACCTGAATCGAAAGATAAAAAAGGAAAGTCCCCTCTTCAACTTGCATTACGTCGATTTTTAAAGAATAAAATGGCACTTGCAGGAATCATTATTCTCATATTGGTCACCTTGATGGCTGTTTTTGCACCCTTATTAAGTAGCCATGACCCACTGAAGACAGATTTATATAATACGGAAGCAAAGCCAAGCAGTGAGAATCTCCTTGGTACAGACGAGACCGGTCGGGATAATTTCTCGCGGCTTCTCTTTGGGGGACGAGTCTCACTTTTGATCGGGGTTATGACCATGCTAGGAACCGTTTTTATTGGAGCAACACTGGGTGCGATAGCAGGATATTATGGAAAGTGGATCGATACCTTGGTGATGAGATTTACCGATCTTGTGTTAGCTCTTCCCTTTTTGCTACTAGTCCTGTTCGTTATCGCTGTGGTAGGGAACACTGGGATGTGGATGTTGATCGGGATTCTTATGCTCGTGGTGTGGCCACAGACGGCACGAATCGTACGGGCGGAATTTTTATCTCTACGTGAACGTGAGTTTGTTCTCAGTGCTCGCGCGGCAGGTTGTCGTGATTCCCGTATAATTTTCCGTCACATAGTACCAAATGCCATTGCCCCACTCATCGTTAATGCGACATTATTGATGGGGTTGATGATCACAATTGAATCATCCCTTAGCTTTCTCGGGTTTGGAGTGCCGGAACCAACTCCTACTTGGGGGAACATGTTAAACTCAGCACGCAGTATTCGAACGTTATCTACGGAGCCGTGGCGATGGCTCCCACCTGGATTTTTAATCGTCATAACAGTTCTTGCTATCAACTTTATTGGTGATGGGCTTCGGGACGCATTTGATACGAAATCAACCCGTAGATAAAACATAGCTGGGTGTTACGATGAGAGGCATGTAATTTGGATCACAAGTAATGGGTTGTCACTTAGCGCTTCTGCTGTTTATATGGCAGAGCGCTTTTTATTCGCAAAATATAAGTGTATAGGGGGAGTTAAGGTGAGTTCCTATTTGGATAGATTAAAAAGGCAGCTCCCATCATTACAAGCACTTACCACTTTTACAGAGGATTTGCGTGAAGTACCCCTTGACCAAAATCAGATAGAGCGAGCAATTCTGCAGGCAGAAGTAGAATGTGCTGGTGAGAAGGTAGAGGAAGATAAAGAAGCGGCTCTTTTTTTGTGTGGCTACTTAGGAAATGCTTATCGGGTGGTGGGCGATGTAGCGCGCGCACTTAACTATCTGAAGCAAGCGCTAGGTTTAGCTGAGGAACTTGATAATGTGAGACAGCTAATTGTTGCACTCCTTCGTTTGGGCGAGGCATATAAATATGCAGGCGATCTGAAACAGGCAGAGGCGTTATTTATTAAAGCACAGACTAAAGCGACAACTCACGACGTGACCCCGTATATCGACTTTTGTTTGCAACATTTAGGAAAGTGTTTGTGGGAGCAGGGTAGAGGAACAGAAGCGAAGGCGTTGTTAACTGAAGCACTGCGATTACGCAACATGAAAGGTGATAGAGACTTAATCGCTTCAACGCAATTGGCACTAAATGTTGTAAATCGACACACTACCCGATTGGAAAAGCACAACTAACTATAGGAGTGAGGAATCTGGCCTCGCGAAGTTATTGGATAAGTGGCTGTTGATTATGAGTATCGCTTTGTGAAGGTGATCAAGGAAATTCGAACCAAGTGTCGTACTTAAAAATTCCGACGGACTGTCTTATCTCTAGCAAGTTTGACGTCCGCTTTCATCCGTTAGCATGTTGCCTCTAAAAAAGGGCGAATCCTCTTATGCCCGCTTCTACGGTATATCCCTCTTTTTTTTAATCTCACTTCTTTTTTTCTAACATCCTTTATCCTATCATCTTTCATTCTGAGTGTTTGCCCACAGCTTGTCATGATTAGTGGCTTGTCTGAATAGAGTAGTTTAGAAGAAGTGAGAGAGAAGGGGGAGAACTTGTGTCTGAGAAAAGTCGCTGGCTTGACTGGGATGTAAACAGAGTATTGGAGCACTTTAATGTTCGCTCTCAGCAAGGGTTATCTCATCAAGAAGCAGAAGAGCGCCTGAAAAAAATAGGATTTAACCAATTGACGCAGGCAAAAAAAGCGTCATTCTTTTCCTTGTTTATTGACCAATTTCGTGACTTCATGGTACTTGTCTTATTAGCTGCGACCTTAATTTCAGGATTGTTAGGGGAATATACAGATGCGATTGCTATCATCGCTATCGTTATCATTAATGCAATTCTTGGATTGGTACAAGAATATCGTGCCGAAAAATCATTAGATGCCTTAAAGCAGCTATCTGCCCCTACCGCTAAAGTGATCCGCGCAAGCGAAATCAACCGTATTACTAGTAATGAAGTGGTTCCCGGCGATATTGTTCTTTTAGAGAGTGGGGATCGGGTACCGGCAGATGTACGAATCATACGTGCAGACAATCTTCATATTGAAGAAGCCGCCCTCACGGGGGAATCTCTACCTGTAGAGAAAAGTTCAGATCGTCTTCCGCACGCAGATGTTCCTCTCGGAGATCGTACAAACCTTGCTTATATGGGAACCATGGTTGTTCAAGGAACGGGGCGCGGGATTGTGGTGGCAACGGGAATGGGAACCGAAATGGGCAGGATTGCCCACCTGATTGAATCGACAGAAGAAGTGGAAACCCCACTGAAGCGACGTCTGGAACAGTTGGGGAAAATCTTAATTGTGATAGCTTTATTGCTTACCGTTGTTGTTGTTATGACAGGAATTTGGCATGGACAAGAAGCTTATAATATGTTTTTAGCAGGTGTTAGTTTGGCAGTTGCCGCTATCCCTGAAGGGTTGCCCGCAATTGTTACTATTGCCCTCGCTCTAGGAGTGCAGCGCATGATCCGGCGCAGAGCGATTGTGCGCAAGCTTCCTTCAGTAGAAACACTAGGATGTGCTTCTATCATATGCTCGGATAAGACAGGTACACTTACAACTAATAAGATGACGGTAACCAATGTGTGGGCAGATGGCTCTTTGATTTCAGTCAAAGGGACTGGATATGAACCAACGGGAGCATTCCTGCAAGGGTCACGCACCATCTCACCTCGTCATAATCATTCGCTACAGCGATTACTTGAGATTAGTATTCTCTGTAACAATGCTCAACTTGTGCAAGATACTCAGCGAGCTGGAATGTTGCGTCGTAAACAAGCAAATTGGAGAATCGAGGGGGATCCGACAGAGGGAGCTTTGCTCGTAGCTGGTGTTAAAGGAGAGTGCGATATAGATGCTTTGCATCGGACGTGGAAACGTGTACGTGAATATCCCTTTGATTCCAATCGTAAAATGATGTCTGTCTTAGTACAGCGTTCTGACGGTAAACAACAACTCTTAACCAAAGGAGCACCGGAGGTCATTCTTGCACGCTGTTCACACTTGGTGTATAAAGGGAGAATCACGTTATTAAACGATACACATCGCCGTGATATTGCTAAATCGATGGAAGAGCTGGCGCGCAAAGGCTTACGCAATCTCGCATTTGCATATCGTGAAGTTGCAGGAAGTGTAAGTCAAAATGAACAGACGATGGAGAGAAACCTCGTCTTTATCGGATTGGCGGCAATGATCGATCCACCACGGGAAGAAGTGAAGGAGTCTATTAGACGTTGCCATCAAGCGGGGATTCAAACTGTCATGATTACAGGAGATCACCATATCACCGCTGAAGCCATTGCAAGGCAGATTGGGATATATACTAATCAAGACCTTGCTGTAAATGGGAGTCAACTGCAGCAGATGAGCGATGAAGAGTTAGATGCGCAAGTGAATCAGATACGAGTGTATGCACGTGTTTCTCCGGAACATAAATTGCGTGTGGTTAAGTCTTTACAGCGGCAAGGGCATGTGGTGGCAATGACAGGGGATGGCGTAAACGATGCACCTGCAATTAAAGCTGCCGACATCGGTATTGCTATGGGGACTACGGGTACAGATGTTTCTAAAGAGGCATCTGCGTTGGTTTTGGCAGATGATAATTTTTCTACGATTGTTGCTGCTATTGAAGAAGGACGCAGTATCTATGATAATATAAGAAAGTTCATCAGTTATCTTTTAGCAAGTAATGTTGGAGAGATATTGGTCATGTTTTTAGCGATGCTGGTTGGATTACCACTACCGCTAGTCCCTATTCAAATCTTGTGGGTTAATTTGGTGACGGACGGTTTGCCGGCCATGGCATTAGGGGTAGATCCAGCTGAAGAGAATACCATGAAGCGTCCCCCTCGCAACAGTAGAGAAAGTATTTTTGCACGGGGGGTAGGGTGGAAGATAATGACGCGTGGTCTACTGATTGGATTAAGTACACTCGCCGCATTTTGGGTGAGTTACACGGAGATACCCTCTGATTTAATGCGTGCACAAACGATTGCTTTTGCTACTCTAGTGTTTGCACAGTTGATCTATGTATTTGATTGTCGCAGTCAACGTTCTGTGTTTGCGCGTTCTCCGTGGGATAATCGATGGTTGTTGCTTGCAGTAACTTCTTCGGCACTCTTATTGATGGTCGTAATGTATTATCCCCCATTACAGCCCATCTTTCATACTGTATCTTTGGATATGAGAGAGTGGATATTGGTCATTATTGCCTCTGCCTTACCGACACTTCTAGCCGGACTACTGGATACCATTGTATTACGTCGTCATCAATATGAAGCCAAATCCGCATAAAATAGAAAAGTGATGTGGAGTATCGATTTGTGCGCAGGATCTGATAAAGGAGATAGGTATAGATGAAATTTACGAAGATGAATGGACTGGGAAATGACTTTATTATTATCTGTCAAGACGAAGAGCCAGATATAGATGTAACACTTGTACAGCAAATGTGTGACCGTCACTTTGGCATTGGAGCAGACGGGGTTGTATATGTGCTCCCATCTGTTGTTGCAGATGCGCAGATGAAAATCATGAATGCAGACGGTTCTGAACCTGAACAGTGTGGCAACGCTATTCGCTGCGTTGCCAGGTTTTTATATGAACGGATGGAAATGAAGAAAACTTCTATTGTCATTGAAACAAAGGCGGGCTTACAAGCGATTCAAATGCGGTTGGATAGCGAGAGGGTGACAGCTGTTCGTGTTGATATGGGAGAACCCACTTTACATGGGGCGAATATTCCTACCCGCAGCAATGAGGAGAGAGTCGTTGACTATCCGTTACAATGTGAAGGGAAAGAATATCGCATTACAGCTGTGTCGATGGGGAATCCTCATGCGGTTTTATTTGTGGAGGATGCACTTCATTATCCGATAGAAGCAGTGGGAGCAAAATTGGAGCACCATCCTTTCTTTCCTAACAAGAGCAATATTGAATTTATCTCCATTAAAAAGCATGATGAAATAGATATGCGTGTCTGGGAACGCGGAGTAGGTCAAACATGGGCGTGTGGATCAGGTGCATGTGCCGCAGTGGTAGCCGGAGTGCTGAATGAACGGACGGCACGTAAAGTTACTGTTCATTTAAAAGGCGGGGATTTATTGATAGAGTGGGATCGTGAGAGTAATCACGTCTTTATGGAAGGGCCTGCTCAGTTTGTGTTTGATGGCGATTGGCTATTGTAAACAAGAGGTTTTTTGACGTGTGATGCAGAAATGAAATATGATATAAGAAAATAGATACTCATCATCAGTATGGATGCAAGGGGGCGTTGTAGGATGCGGTGGTTTTGGCCAGGATTTCTTGCTTTTATAGCAGTAGTCTCTGTTCATAAATATTTACAACTAGAAGATTTAATAGATAAAGGTATTGATAGCGGAGGAATTACGTTACAAATTTTAGGAATCCAGTTGGTGGAGCATGTTTCGGCGGTGGATGTATCTATGTATGCAAATGGATTTTTGGCGCTAGGGATTGTTATGGGTCTGTTTGCGATTGCGCTCGGAAGCTATTATATATACAAAGGCATTAAGGAGAAGGAAGCAGATCAGATGGAGAAACAAGTGAAATAAGAAGGATCGAAAAGTGTGAATGAGCGATTTACATAAGCGAATCCGGCTTTTACTTACTCTCTCAAGGGTGGGTGGAAGTCGGTTTTGTTGTATAAGATGGCAGTATAATAGATGAATTGACAATATTAATATCTTCTTCATAGTAGCTTTATGTTCTCTTGATCATTTACTAGTACTCTAAGTAATGAGTGTCAGGAGTTGCATTACTTGGAGGAGGAATCATGGTGAAGCAAAACAACATGAAAAAAATCGCAGGTATTGCTCTGGCTGGAGTCTTAGGAGTGACGACTTTATGTGCAGGGATGACGGCCGATGCCAAAATGGAGCATAAGCCACAAAAAGAAGCGAAAAATATCATCTTACTCGTCGGTGACGGCATGGGACCTACGCAAATTTCAGCAGCAGCTTATTTAAAAGGAGAGGGTTACGCGTCTGGCAGCTTAGCGCTTAATCGCTTTCGTGATGTGGGGTATGCCACTACTTTCTCCCATGATAATCGGGTGACAGATTCATCTGCTGCCGCCACTGCCTTTGCTACTGGTCATAAAACGGATAATGGAGTTGTGGGACAAGCTCCAACAAATGAGGTGCATGTATCAGGAGAAGAAATGGTGGATGTGGAGTCTGTGCTAGAATTAGCAGAAAAGAAAGGGAAAGCGACAGGCATGGTGACGACGACCCGTCTTACTCATGCTACTCCAGCTTCTTTTGCCTCCCATGTGGAGAGCCGTGGATTAGAAAATGAAATTGCTACACAGTTGTTACAGCGAGATATCGACGTTCTCCTCGGTGGAGGAAAACGCCACTTTACGACCGAAGCTGAGGGTGGACGGCGTGACGATGGTGTAAATCTATTACAGGAAGCGAAAGAAAAAGGTTATACTCTTGTTGAAGATCGTCAATCCTTACAAAAAAGCAAGTCTAAGAAATTATTGGGTCTATTTAATAGTAGTCACATGAATTATGAGTTGGATCGGTCAGAAACGAAAGAACCTAGTCTTGCAGAAATGACAAAAAAGTCACTTAAGGTTTTAAATAAAGATAAAGATGGGTTCTTTTTGATGGTTGAAGGTGGTCGCATCGATCATGCGGGTCATGCCAATATGTCAGCTGCCAATATGACGGATATGTTGGCGTTTGACGATGCTGTAAAAGAGGCGTATCGTTTTGCTCGCAAAGATAAAAACACCCTTGTAATCGTGACTGCAGATCATGAAACAGGTGGCATGTCGCTGGGGGCTAATGGTACTTATGCATTTAACAAAGAAGTGATTGAGAAGCAAAAGCGGACTACTGAATTTATGGGTGCTCAACTTAACGAAGATCGCAGTAATGCGGCGGATGTCGTCGCCAAGTATGCTGGGATTACAGATCTGACTGAAGCTGAGTTAGAGACGATACGCACTGCAGAGTACGATTATTTAGGGATTGCACAAGTGATTAGTGAAAGGGCAAATGTGGGTTGGACAACGACGGGTCACACGGGTGTAAATGTGCCTGTCTACAGTTATGGTCCTCGTTCACGTTATCTGACTGGTACAGTGGATAATACAATGATCGCTCACGTTATTGAAGAAGCACTCCATAAAAAATAAATGAACAATTGTAAAGATCAGCCGCTTGCGGTTGGTCTTTTTTGTGTTGTTTATGCAAGGATTAAAAATTGCCTACCTAGTGGAGTCACCTCATTTACTCCTTATTACATAAGATGTGCCAAGGGTTGACACCTTCCTGACACACGCAGCGTATAGGCTTAAAAGGAATTAGCGAGCGCCGCTCTTGTGAGCGAAGCTCTGTAAAATAAAGTAGTGAGGTGACAACGATGTTTTCACAAATATCGTTTGAGGATAAATTTGTAACATCGTTTATTGGAATATCAGAATATGAACGTCTAACTCCTTATGTTGAGCAAGCACATCACTGGTTGCATCAAAAAGAAGGTGCGGGTCGTGATGCGTTAGGGTGGTTATACGCCCCTTGTGATGACGATATAACTGAACTACGAGCAATCGAACGAGCGGCAGCTCGGGTGCGTGCACAAGCAGAGGCATTTGTCGTGATTGGAATTGGCGGCTCTTACACTGGAACACGTGCTGCTTTAAATTTTTTACAGCCGCATTTTTATAATCAATTGGCACGCACGAGAAAGGGAGCTCCTGAAATATACTTTGTGGGTCATCATCTCAACACGGCTTATTTAGAGCAGCTAATCGAAGTGTTACAAGGTAAGGAAGTGAGTATCAATGTGATTTCCAAGTCCGGAACCACGATGGAGCCTGCGCTTGCCTTTCGTTTCATGCGTCAATGGATGGAAAAAAAATACGGAAAAGAGAAGGCACGCGAGCGGATCTATATAACGACGGATGGCAATCGAGGACCGTTGCGTAGGTTAGCGGAAGAAGAAGGGTACGACTCCTTTACTATTCCGGCTGATATAGGAGGGAGGTATTCCGTACTAACCCCTGTCGGTTTATTTCCGATGGCAGTAAGTGGTATTTCTATTAGGGATGTTTTAGCGGGTGCGCGTACAGCATACCATGCTTATCAGCACCCTCGACTTGCAGAAAATGAGTGCTATCGTTATGCCGGCATCCGTCATCTTTTATATCAAAAAGGGAAGAGTGTCGAGGTATTGGCTTACTACAACCCTTCATTCCAAATGTTTGCCGAGTGGTGGAAACAGCTGTTTGGTGAAAGTGGAGGGAAAGATAATAAAGGAATTTTACCGGTAACCGCACAGTATACCACCGATCTTCATTCTATCGGGCAATATATACAGGAGGGTTTGCGCACTCTATTTGAAACGGTACTATACGTAAATAAAGCAGAGTCGAGTCTCTGTGTAGCAGCGGAGAAAGAGAATCGGGATCAGCTTAATTATTTGACGGGCTCGACATTAGAGGATGTAAATGAACAAGCGTTTAAAGGAACGGTGCTAGCTCACACGGATGGTGGTGTTCCTAATCTCATTATACGGATGCCAAAATTAAATGCAGAGATATTTGGTCAGTTGGTATACTTTTTTCAGAAGGCATGTGCCCTCAATGGATATTTAATGGGGGTAAACCCATTTGATCAAGGCGGAGTGGAAGCATATAAAAAGAATATGTTTGCCCTCTTGGGAAGACCAGGTTACAACCATACTAAACAGCAGTTGTTACAACGATTTTAGTAATGTGTCTTATATACGTTCCCCCCTTTAACTATAAAAAGAAAAGGAGCAAAAATAATGATGCAAGTACGTTATCAGCGGTGGCTAGAAGCAACCCACTTACCCCTGCCCTTATATGAGGATCTCCATTCACTCTCCCAACAGTCTGAGATTGAAGATCGCTTTTATCGTTACCTGCCGTTTGGGACTGCAGGCATGCGTGGCATTATGGGTGCGGGGACTAACCGTATGAATATATTTACTATCCGTCGTGCGGTCACAGCGATGGCCCGTTATATGTTGCAGACAGTGAAGCAGGACAGCAAGCATGTGGTGATCGCTTATGATTCACGTCACGGATCGCGCCAATTTGCCGAAGAAGCGGCAGCGGTGTTGGCACATCATGATGTACACGCTCATTTGTTTTCTGCTTTACGACCCACACCTCTACTCTCTTTTGCGGTACGTAAATTAAATGCTGATGGTGGTATTATGATTACCGCCAGCCACAACCCGCCTCAATATAATGGAATGAAACTGTATGGAGCAGATGGAGGGCAGTTACCCCCACATGCTTCTGAGGGGATGCTACGCGAGATGACTCTGATAGAAGATGAGCTTTCGTTACCGAGTATGTCGTGGCAACAAGCATGTATGACACCCTATATTCATCTGTTGGGACAGGAGATGGACCAAGCTTATCTCGCTCAGGTGAAGGCGCTCTCATTAAATCCCAGTAAAGTGAAAGCGATGGGTGACCAACTGGAGGTTGTTTATACTCCCCTACATGGAACAGGTTCAACGTTGATTCCACAAGCACTGGCATCGTTAGGTTTATCTCGTGTACATGAGGTAGAAGAGCAATCACAGCCAGATGGCTCTTTTCCTACTGTTTCTGTTCCCAATCCAGAAGAGACAGCTGCCTTTGCTCTGGCACTGAATGAAGCTAAGATATACGGGGCAGATATGGTGATTGCAACCGATCCAGATGCGGATCGCATCGGGGTAGCTATTTCATGGGGTGATCAATATCGGCATCTTAGTGGGAATGAGCTGGGAGTTCTTCTTCTTTACTATGTGTTAAGTCAGCGTGCGGAGCAAGGAAACCTCCCTTTAAATGGGGTTATTTGTAAAACGATCGTTACCTCAGAAATGGGGTGTGCACTTGCTCAGCACTATGGGGTAAAAGTGGAAGAGACTTTAACCGGCTTTAAATTTATTGGGGAGAAGATAGGTGATTATGAACGAAGTGGTTCATCTACTTTCCTGTTTGGTTATGAAGAAAGTTATGGGTATCTTATCGGTGATTTTGTCCGGGATAAGGATGCTGTGCAAACAGCTGCCCTCTGTGCAGAGATGGCTGCGGTTTATAAGCAAGAGGGAAAAACACTTTGTGATATATTAGCTGAATTGCAACAGCAGTATGGGTATTATCAGGAAGAAGTATGTTCATATGAATTTATTGGTAGAAAAGGAGAGGGACAGATATATGAATTGATGGAAAGTTTACGCCACTCTCCAGTAACGCAGATAGGGAAAATTCCTGTTCAACGGAAGAAAGATTATCGTAGTGGAATAGATGGATTACCTTCTGCAGAAGTAATCAAGTTTCAGCTGACAGATCAGAGTTGGTTGGCAGTACGACCTTCGGGGACAGAACCAAAAATCAAATTTTATGTTGCCGTTGTGGGCAGAAGTGAAGAGGAAGCACAAGCTAAGATGGAGGAACTAAAATCATTTGTAACCTCTTGCGTGCGTGAGGCAAGCGGTCTTGACTAATATATCTCTAATAGGTATGAGACGAGAACCATCCTGCATATAGATGAATGGTAGTACGACAGTTCGTTGATGTAAGGGGGATGGATAATGGCATCTGATCATGAACAGCAGCAAGGGTCACCCGAGGAGAAGAGAGCAGGTGAGCAGGCGCAGAAGAACGATGCTCAGATTAAACATGAGGTTATGCAAAAGTATGGGAAGATCCCGCTCACCTTTGTTCCCAATCAGGGGCAATTAAAAGCAGAGTACTCTCTTTATGCGACAGGCAGCGGTTTTCGGTTTGCCTTTCTAAAAGAGAAAGTGATTCTTACTTTTTACAAGCGGAGTAAACAGGAGCAACCGGAAGAAGCGAAAGCTGATGAACAAGGCATTAAAACAGCGGAACAATTAGAACGTTCGGCGCTAGGGAGAAGAAAGAAAGAGGCTTCTTTAACGAAAACGGAAGGGATCAACCTCATCCTTCGCTTCGTAGATGCGGCTACCGTGGAGCCGCGAGGGCAAAAAGAGGCGGGAGGGAAAGTTAACTATTTTCGTGGGCGTAAGAAAGAGAATTGGGTACGGGGTTTACCCATGTATAAAGAAGTAGTATATGAGGGATTGTGGCCAGGAGTGGATGCCACTTTTCATGGGCGAAAAGGTCAGTTAAAGTATGATTTTACTGTTCAGGCTGATGCAGAGATTGATAAGATTCGTCTTTTTTATGGTGGTGCAGATAAGATTTCATTAAATGATGAAGGAAAACTAGAGATTCACACTCCATATGGAATTATTTATGAAGAGAAGCCAGTAAGTTATCAGATGTGTGAGGGAGAGCAAAAAGAAGTGGCAACTCGCTTTTGCCTGTACGATGATCAAACAATTGGTTTTGCACTTGAAGAGGAAGCGGACTCATCCTTACCGTTAACAATTGATCCCGCTCTTCATTATCTTAGCCTAGTGACAGAAATAGATTGATGGATGTGACTAAAAGCGCTCCTGCTACAGGAGCGCTTTTGCTGCTGACTGTAACCGTGATGCGTAGAACAGATAGTGGATATCGGAAGGAGACCTCCAAAAATATTGTGGCTACGTTCATCTGTGGTACAATCGAGATGCTTGAAGGTTTATCTATAGCGGTTGATGCGCTATAATGGTACCAGTAGGAGGAAAGCAATGTGGCTGTTCGTTATGAATTGATTAAAGAATGTAGGCAGACGGGGGCTCGATTGGGCCGCTTACATACTCCGCACGGTGTTATCGACACGCCTGTCTTTATGCCAGTGGGGACACAGGCAACTGTGAAAACGATGAGTCCAGAAGAGATTCGTCAGTTAGGTGCGGGCTTGATTCTGAGTAATACGTATCATCTCTTTCTTCGTCCTGGACATGAAATTGTGCAGGAAGCAGGTGGGCTGCATACCTTTATGAATTGGGATGGAGCGATCCTCACCGATAGTGGTGGATTTCAGGTCTTTAGTTTAAGTGACTTGCGTAAGATTACGGAAGAAGGAGTTTCGTTCCGTTCTCATTTGAGTGGTGAAAAATTATTTATTAGCCCTGAGAAGGCGATGGAAATTCAGAATGCGCTCGGTGCTGATATTATAATGGCATTTGATGAATGCCCCCCTCATCCGGCAGAGCATGGGTATGTGAAACAATCTTTGGAGCGTACCACTCGTTGGTTAAATCGTTGTATTGAGTCGCATCAGCGTCCACACGATCAAGCTTTATTTGGGATTGTTCAAGGTGGGATGTATGAAGATTTGCGCCGTCAAAGTGCAGCCGAGATTACATCATTTGATTTGCCGGGCTATGCGATTGGAGGATTAAGTGTAGGAGAGTCGAAAGAGATTATGTATCAAGTTCTTTCATATACGACTGATCTTCTTCCTGCGCAAAAACCCCGCTATTTGATGGGTGTAGGGTCTCCTGATGCCCTTATTGAAGGGGCTATCCGGGGAATCGATATGTTTGATTGTGTTTTGCCAACACGTATTGCTCGTAATGGGACAACCATGACGAGCCAAGGAAGAGTAGTGGTTCGTAATGCGAAGTATGCTCGTGATTATACGCCTCTAGACCCAGCGTGTGATTGTTATACATGTAGTAACTACTCACGTGCCTACTTACGCCATTTGATTAAAGCGGATGAAACATTTGGATTACGTTTAACCACCTACCATAATCTCCACTTTCTCGTAAAGTTGATGGAGAATGTAAGACAAGCGATCCGTGAGGATCGTCTGCTTGACTTCCGTAAGCAATTCTTTGACTCTTACTATGGGAGTCAGCAACCTGAACGCGCTTTTTAAGCGAGATTGCTTAAAATATATGAAAGTACAAAATAAGGAGGACCTATCTTATGGATAATTTAGGCGGGTTATTACCCATTGTGGGGATTATTGCGATTTTCTATTTTCTTTTGATTCGACCTCAGCGTAAGCAACAAAAACAACGCAATGCGATGTTGGCGGCTCTGAAAAAAGGAGATAAAGTGATTACGATTGGCGGATTGCATGGTACAATCATCGAGCTAACGGATGAGCGCGCTACTCTAAAGGTAGGCGAGAATCAACGTCTCCTCTTTGAGCGTAGCTCTATTCATGCGATTAGTGACGAAAATGAAGAGAAGTAGTTTCTATAAAAAAGAGGAACCTGGTTTACTGGGTTCCTCTTTTTTATATGGATGAAAAGGGTAAAAAAACAGGTAGCCACTTAGGGCTGCCTGTTTTATGAATTCGACCTACACTTATGTTTAGGAAGTTATAATTTCTGTGATTTTGAGATTGAATGAAGCCCCTGCCTCTTCGGTGTTGTGGGCGGATAATGAGCCCCCATGTTTAAGCGCTAATTTCTGTGCGATGGTTAGCCCTAATCCAGCATGACCATGTTCGAGAGAGCGTGAAGGATCTCCTTGATAGAAAGGATCGAACAAATGATTGAGATCTTTTTTAGAAAGGCCGGGACCCGAATCTGTCACAGTAAGCTCAAATCCATTTCCAAGGGGGGCGATCGTCCAATGAATGAAGCCATTAGATGGGGTATAGCGGAGACAGTTTACCATAATATTATCGATGATCTGTGCTATTCGGAAAGGATCGAGTCGCAAATTTGGAAGATTGAGTAAGTGAGTCTTCCCCGTTACTTTGAGTTGAATCTGTTTTTGTGTTGAGAGGACACTATATTCCTCTTCTTTTTTGATAAAAAAATTATACAGGTCTGTCTCTATTGGATATAAGGTAAACTCGGGGTGTTCTAATTTGTATACCTCTTCAATCTCGCGAAGTAAGCGAACAGAACGGTAAGTATTATTTTGAATAGTCGTTAAGTATTGTTGCACACGTTTTGGTTTAGTGATTCCTCCAGTTAAGAGACCATCAACATGGCCTTGAATAATGGTGAGAGGAGTATTGAGATCATGTGATAATGCAGCTACCATTTCATGGCGTCCTTGTTCTAATCGCCACTGTGTGAGAAGTGAAGTGTGTAATGATTGACGCATCTTTTCAAAGGATTGCCCTAATGTTTCTAATTCTTTTGCGCCTCCAATTTCCTTGATAGTAAAATCTAGGTTGGATTGTTCAATTTTTTGTGCACTCTCCACGAGCCGCTGAATGGAAGGAGAGATTTTCTTCTCTAGTTTGTATCCGTATAGAAGTGTAAAGAGGAAGAGATAGAGAAAAGGAATGAGTAGAGCTGTGATAACCGTGAATAAGAGTAGGGGGCGCTGATTAGGATTGGAGCTTGCTAAATTTAAGGTATATTGTAAGAGGATTGTTCCTACATAACCAGTGTTTTTATCAATGATAGGGTAGTACATCGTGACTTGATTTCCCGTCATTTCTTGGGTATTCATTTTTTTATAGAGGGTAGTTGCATTAAAGATAGGAGGAGTGTCCAGTGTTCCATAGGAGGGTTTTCCATCAGATGAATATAAAACATACTCGATTCCTTCCGTTGGAATTACTTCTTCGAGCGCGCTTCTGTTATTCACATCCAAAAGAGATGATCCCGTTACGTCCACGTAGTGATAAATAGTATTTAATTTTTTTTCATAGTGATTAGCAGGCTGGAGTAGGGGGGTGAAAAGGAGATAAATGATGCCCCAAGAGATGACAGAACAAAGAAGGCTCCACCCTAAAACCTGACTAAAGCTGTTGATAAATTGATTCCGAAGAGGTTGATTCTCGTTTTTTATTTTTGTTCCCATTTATATCCTACACCCCATACTGTAGTTATGTAAGCTCCCTGCGGATCACGAGCGGCAAGTTTGGCTCTAATTTTTTTTACGTGCTCAGTGACAGTGGATGAATCCCCGTTGCCATCATATCCCCACACCTTTTCATAAATTTGTTCGCGTGAAAAAACTTGCTTCGGATGGAGTGCTAAAAATTGAATGATTTGAAATTCCCGGCTTGTTAAGTGAATGAGCTGACCGAAAACATGAAGGTGATAGCCCGTCAAGTCGATGGTAAGTGGTCCATAACGGAGGACGGTTCGCTGAGATTGTTTGGTGGCAGCACGCTGTTCTCTTCGTAAATGGGCGTTGATACGCGCCTTTAATTCTTTGATACTAAAGGGCTTTGTTATGAAATCATCAGCTCCTGTCGCAAGGCCTAAGATGCGATCGGTTTCAGCCTGTTTGGCACTCAAAAAAAGAATGGGGCAGAAGATAGTGTCCCGAATCGTACGGCAGACCTCGAAACCATCGATTCCGGGCATCATAATGTCCAAAAGAATAAGGTCTGGTTGAAAGGTGAGCTTAGTGATCGCCTCTTCTCCTGTAGAAGCGACTTCTACTCGATACCCTTCGTCTTCTAGAGCATCACGGATAAAGGTGATCATATCTGGTTCGTCGTCAACAAGTAATATTTTTTCCTTATTATTCATTTAATCCTCCTAGATGGTATTACTTCGCCTATTCCAAATGAATAATGAGAAGGCAAAACTTAGTATAACACAGCCACCTGTAAAGAATAGAAGAGAAGGGATGCTCGAATTGGAGATTTCATTAAAAATAGTGTCAGATGTTGAAAGTACAATTATCATACGATCAAAGGCATAAAGACCAAAGATGTAGGTAGCAATGATCCCGGTGTAGGCCAAGATCGGGTTAGGCATAAGGGTACTAATGAATGTGGAAAGACTTAAGACAGTTAAAAAGGTGAGGAAAGCAATACTATAAAATTTTGCAATATAAATATAGGATTCGAGTGGATTGAGAAGGGGAGTTTGATAAAAGGAGGTCATCTCCACTTTGGGCATAAATAAGTGCCCGTATATAATGCCCGCACTCATCATGAGGGAGGTTAAAGTAGCAAGTAGAATGGCGTGAACACTCCATTTAGCAAATACCCACTTCCACTTGTCAATGGGGCGGATTAATATGAGACGCATAGCGCCGGAGGTGTACTCTCCATTAACACTATCAACCACCAGCATAGGAATAAAAATAAGGTTGAGGTACAAGGCGAGCTCACGTAGGAAAAAGGGAGCGGCGTTGAGAGAGTTTAATGACACCGCTGCATCGGGATGATAAAAAGATGTTCCTCCAACTTTTAAGAGAAACCAACCTTCAAATAAGATGAGTACGAAGAAGAGTGTCAGGCTTACTTTGGTTTTTCTTCTACCCCATATACGTTGCCACTCACTATGTAAAAGGTTCATATTCATTTCCTCCTTAAGGTGTTTTGTTTGTTTGTCTTTTTTAGAAAGAGTTTAGATCCAGCGGTCTTTCTTACTAAAGATAAAATAGGCGATACAAGTAAAAATAGTTATATATAGTGTGAGTGTTCCTCCTATCCACTCTGTTAGACGAGGTTGATCTGCTAGTAGAAGGACAATACCTTCATATTGAATATTGGGTAAAGAGGAAAAATAGATGTAGGTATATGTGCTTTTACCAATAAGAGGTACAAAATAACTGGCTAAATACGGATAGAGAAAAGAGAATAAGAGATAGCCAATTCCAAATCCGATCGTGGCAGTCGTTGTGGGACTGATCGTACCAAAGAAGAGCAGAATGGAACTGAGTGCGCTGAGTGTGATAAACGAGAGCATGTAAGCTTTTAAATTGTAAATAAATCCATGCCAATTATTTACTTGCTCCACGTGATAAAAGAGTGGATAGGATGCAGGATTATCAAATAAGATGAAACCGATCAGATAGCTACATAGTCCGTACCAAAAAAGAAGCAAAAAGATGAGTGTTTGTAAAACTGCTACCTTCACCATAAAGATTTGGCCGCTAGAATAGGATCGAATCAGAATGAGACGGAGTCGACCCGATTGGAATTCCTCGGTAAAGAGGAGGGCAACCAAGAGAACGACAATCCCGTTTATCAAGGTCATCAGCATTTCAGATAGACCGAGAAGTGGGAAATTACCCATGACAGCATACTGGGCTACATTGGAACGGAGATGACTGTTAGCGGCAACATAGTACTCACCTGCTGCATATGCACTTAATGGGATAGTGAGAAAGAGGAGCCAGATGGTTTTTCGATACCATAATCGACTCCACTCGCTTCGAAAGAGAGCCATCATTGTGTCATCATCTCCACAAATACGTCTTCGAGGCGGTTATGTGTAGAAGCAATTTCCTCCATGGTGCCTGACCAAATTCGTTTTCCTGCTTTGATCATTATGAGACGATTACACATTTGTTGTAATTCATCGAGGAGATGGCTAGAGATGAGAAAAGTGAGTCCCAACTCTTTTTGAAGTGTAAGTATGAGCTGGCGTAATTCTCGCATTCCGATGGGATCGAGCCCATTGGAAGGTTCATCGAGAATAATGATTTCGGGCTTCCCCAGCAGAGCTTGTGCAATACCTAGTCTTTGCTTCATCCCGAGAGAATAGGTACTGATGCGGTCATCAGCACGGCTTTGTAGATTAACAATTTCAAGTACCGCGTCCGTTTGTGTCAGTTGCTCTTTCTTCGATAGATTAGGGTGCAACAGTGCAAGATTACGTAGCATTTGTCGACCAGTTAGATAGGGAAAGAAAATAGGTGATTCTACAATGGCTCCTAGCTTGTAGAGGGCATGTTGTCGTTGTGTTGTTACATCATTGGAAGCAATAACGATGTTGCCTGTTGTGGGAGTGATTAAGCCAGTGAGCATTCGTATTAAGGTTGTTTTGCCCGCTCCATTTGGCCCAAGAAGTCCACATATATCCCCTTTATCAATGTGAAAACTCATATCTGAAATTAACGTTGTTCTTCGTATTTTTTTGCTTACTTGGTTTACTTCTAAGATCTTGGTCATGGTGTATCTCCTCCTTGATGACAAGAATATAACCTAAATCTAAAGAAACGATAAAGACTAACAAAAATCCCCCATCTTTTTATAAAAGATGGGGGATCAGGCAGTGGAGAAATTTTTTCATATGAGCTAAGGTGGTTGGTGATGGCCTCGCTCAATGGTTCTTTTCTTTTTTTATATTAAGAAGCTTGCCGGGTGGAAGAAGTTGTGGATTCGTTTTTGGTAAGCAATTTTAGTTTGCGCTCACCCAGTGCATATTTGCTTAGCCATGTGCTCGCTGCGACGCTTATACTAGCCAACATTATCCCTGCTACGAGGTCGCTATACCAATGAATTCCCAAATAGATGATGGAGAATAAAATCACGATGCCAGAAAAGAAGGTGAACAGTTTAAATCCTCGGTTTCGGGAACGGAGAGCAATCAGGGCCATTGTTACCGATAAGGAAGTGTGTAAGCTTGGGAACGAATTATCTAATCCAGAGAAGGCGCGATATTCCGCTTCAAAGTTAGGGTATACCTCGGGAATGAGAAAGCTGACTTGCTGATGAAGTACCCATGTCTCTTGTACAGGTATAAACAGATAAAACGGAATTGCAATCAGGTAGTTAAGTGAGATTGCGTAAAGTAAGATATATAGTAAATGTTTCTCTTTTTCTTCGTAGTATACAAATAGTGAAACAAAGAGAAGAACGGAAAAGACGATGACATAAAAATAACTCGTAAACAAGGTAAGATTTATGTGATTTAATGTTTGTTGCAGAAAGGGGGTGATCGTTCCCTCGAAGTGCAAGATGAGAGGAGTATAGTCAAATCCTTTCTCCATCTGGTTCTCTATCATCAATTCCAGTTTGTTTATAAGTAGAATGAGAAGAACACCTACTACGTGAAATAATAAGATGCGATCAAGAAAAATGGTATGAATGAAGCGACTGACAACACCGATCGGCCCTTTGCGCAGAAAGATCCAGAGCAAAAGGTAGAAAGTGAGGAATGATGTTGTCCAGATCGCAATAGGTGACTGAAAAAAAATCATGAACCGACACTCCTTGAGGGATATAAACAAAGAAATCCGCTTCGAACCATCACGACGAAGCGGTTGTCTGCCATTTATTATATCATAATCAATTCCACATTAAGTACTGATTATATATTTTTTGAATTTACACCTAGGATTCCACCGATGGAACTTATTCCTGTTACTGCACATAAAAAGAGAAGCGGATGTAAAATCATGTCTGCGTCAAATGCGAGAAAACCGATAAGAAGAATAAGAAGACCGTAGGATAAACCGATTCCGCCACCTGCTAACCATCCTTTTTGATCTGATTTACGTCCAGCAATCCAACCTCCAGCTAGTAAAGAGACGCCGTTAATTCCATAGGTGAAGTAGGGCAGAGCTGTTTCAGTCATATTAGTGAACGCCAGCAGTAAAGAAGCGATCATTGAACCGATGAGCACACAAGCCCATACAATGCCAATCCCATATAAATAAGGAGAGCTGAATTTCATTGTATATCATCCTCCGTTCAAGGTTTGTACCAGCGTATGAGGGGCTCGCTCTATTTATGTGTAAAAGAGCAAAGCTACGCTAAAAATAGGGGTAGGGGTGAAGGGAATGGAATTAATGACGATTTTCTTGCGATCCATTTTTATTTATTTTTTGGTACTAGTGATCATGCGGATTATGGGGAAACGGGAGATTGGCAAATTATCAGTTTTCGATTTAGTAGTCTCTATTATGATTGCGGATCTTTCCGTTATTGTAATTGAAAACCCTAAGATTTCATTGTGGCATGGGATGGTTCCGATTTTCACATTTGTTGTTGCTCAAATCTTAGTTTCATACGTTTCCATGAAAAGCGCGGTTGCTCGACACTGGATTGACGGACAGCCGACTGTGCTGATTCAAAATGGAAATATTTTAGAAAAGGCGATGCGGAAAAACCGCTACAATGTGGATGATTTGATGACGCAACTACGTGAACGCAATATAGATGATCTCGCTGATGTGGAGTATGCCATTTTAGAGACAACAGGGAAATTAAGTGTGTTCCCCATAAAGAGTAAAGATGTCGCTCGACGGGAAGATGTCGTATCGATTAAAGATGATCATTATCCACTTGCCGTACCATTGATTATCGATAGTGAAATCCAACATGATAGTTTAAGTAAGATCAATCAAGATGCGGAGTGGTTGCGAAATGAACTAAAGCGGTATGGAGTAACCTCTCTTCAGCAAGTTTTTTTCGCTAGTATCGGTGCGGATGGAAAACTTTATATTGATTTACACGATGCCTAGCGAGAGCCACGCGGGAAGAAGTGAGCCAGATAAGAACCGATGTATGGAATACGAATCACATCATGGTATTGTAAAAGCGATAGAAGGATGAGAAGGATGAAGTAAAGTAGCCCACTGGAAGTGATAGATACGAGCACATTGATCAGGAGGGAGTGTTGGCTGGAGATGAAAAGCCAATGTGCGGTCACTCCCATCAATCCAAGCGCAATTGTCAGTTTACATAGATTTCTGGCTTCAATAGAGAGTGAGATGTAACGCAAAATCGTAAAGAAGTGCAAGATAGTGACGATGATAAGCCCACTGTTGATAGCAAGTGCTACTCCGTCAATACCGAATCGTGGTTGCGAAGCGAGAAGAAAGATTAAGATGGTTTTGACTATCGCACCAAAGATAGAATTACGCATGGCTTCATTAGCTCGATCCAATCCTTGTAACACCGCAGAAAAAGGACCCTGTAGATAGAGGAAAATAGCGAATGGAGCCATGATTTTAAGCAGACGACCCACCTCCGTGTGGTGATATAACAAAAGTGTGAGTGGTTCGGCTAAAACGAACAAGAGTACAGCACAAGGTCCCCCTACGATGAGAGAGAGGCGAATGGCTTGATTTAAACGATGTTCTATAAGTCGATGTTGATTGTGAGCAGCTGCTTCAGAGACGGCAGGGACCAGCGAAACGGATAATGCATAGGTGATAAAGGCAGGGAAGAAGACAAGCGGGATCGCCATCCCTTCTAGTTGCCCATAAAGCGCGGTGGAGGCTGCGGTTGCCACCCCTGCGATGGCTAAACTTTGTGCGACGACAATAGGCTCGATGGCATAGGCGAGTGAGCCTACCATTCGACTTGTTGTAACGGGAAGCGCAATACGCATGAGGCGTCGGAAGGTTTCTCTTAAGGTATGGATCTGCATGCGTATCGTCATCCCTGAACGACGATGAAGACGAAGAGGTGGACGACGAGGATCCTTGCGGTAGGAGTGGATAAGGTACCATAATCCCGCCCCTTCACCAATCACCATGCCAAACATAGCCCCAGCGGCTGCATACTGGACGCCATAGGGAAGAAGATAGGTAGCAAAGAGGATGACTGTAAAGATACGAACCACTTGCTCTACTATTTGTGAGAGCGCATAAGGGCTCATATGCTGCCTCCCCTGAAAGTAGCCACGAAAAACGGAGGAAATTGCCACGATCGGGATGATGGGAGCGATTCCAAGTAAGGAGTAGATGGCACGTTCATCAGTGAGAAGGGTTTGCGCAATGATGGGCGCAAATAAGATGGTACATACCGTCAGAGTAATGCTGGTACCCGTTACAATGAGAATGGAGACGAGAATGATGGAGCGGATACGGTCTTCATTTTTGGTCGCTTCCGCTTCTGAGACCAATTTGGAAATAGCGACGGGAAGTCCTGCGGTAGCTAGTCCAATGATAAAGATGAGAATCGGAAATGCCATCTGAAAAAGTCCAACGCCTTCATCTCCAATGATGCGGGAAAGGGCGATGCGATAGACAAACCCAAGTACCTTAGTGATAAAACCAGCACCTACTAAAATGATTGTCCCACGTAAAAATGATTGCTTACTCAAGAAGACCGCCCTCGTTTCCATAAAGTATCTAGTGATACAAGCTTATGATAGCAACCTATTCAAAGATGACTCTACGGAAGCGAAAAGAAGAGAGCAGGAATTATAGAAGGGAGTGACGAACAAAAATAACAAAGGGAGAAGTGGTACTTAAATGGGGTATAATTTAAGGTGAAGTCGCTAGAGATTCTCCGCGGTTTGCTTCTTGGTGCAAGATAGTGGTAGAATCGTGCTGAGTATAGTGATGTTAGGGTGGGTCATCAGGGTCATCGGAATGTGATTTAAATAAATGGCCGAAAAACCCGCAATAAATGTGCCTATGGAAGGAGGGGAAAAATATGGTTAGATTGAAAAAAGCAGCGCTTCGCCCAGTACGCGAACGATTGCCATCCTCCTCGGCTGAATTATTAAGCGAAGAAGAATTGACAGAGTGTATCGAAGTTCTGTGTGATAGCAAGGCGAATGAGTTTCGTCTTTATGGGTACGAAGAAGTGACGAGCGAACAAGTTTGGGCTTGCATATCTGAAGATTATCGCCGTGGAATGCCTCGGCTTAACCGATTAGTAAACGATATCTTATCGTTAAAACCGGGTCGTTTTATGAACTGGTTAATGCTGAGCGTATATAAACAACCGGACGAACATCGGAGCTCTTGAGGAAAGGACGAAAGCCTTCGGCGAAACGGATGCCGGTGGCTTTTTTCATTTCCATTTTCACAAATTGACATCAACTTTAGCAGTTGGGATAATGAAAATGTTGTATAGTGCGAAGGAGGAGCAATAGATGAAGGTTCGTTGGAGTAGGTTGATCGTATTTGCTCTTATCGTGGTGGCAATTCTGACAACCACCGTGTTGACGAGTAAACAGATCGCAAATGACATAACATTGGGACTGGACTTACAAGGTGGCTTCGAAGTGCTATATGAAGCGAAGCCATTAGAAGAGGGACAGAAAATTGATGAAAAAACGATGATCGCCGCAGCGGATGCCGTCACGCGGCGGGTAGATGTGATCGGGGTTGCAGAGCCTTCCATTACAATTGAAGGAGATAATCGCATTCGCGTTCAGTTAGCAGGTGTTCCTAACCAAGATGAAGCGCGTAAGATTTTAGGGAAAACTGCGGAGTTGACTTTTCGTGCCCCAGATGGAAAAGAAGTGTTGATGCGCGGCTCTGATATCTCACCTGGCGGAGCAGCTCAAAGTTTTGATGATATGAATCAGCCTATCGTAACAGTTGATTTTAAAAATGCAGATAAATTTGAGGAGATTACGAGGGAATACGTTGGTCAACCAGTACCCATCTACTTAGATGAAGAGGAACTGAGTGCGCCGGTGATTCAAAATGTGATTAGTGGTGGATCGGCCAGCATTAGTGGTAACTTTACGGTGGAAGAGGCGAAAGAATTAGCAAGCCTTCTTAATGCGGGGGCTCTTCCAGTAAAGCTAGTTGAACAACATAGCTTCGCCGTCAGTGCAAGCCTGGGACAAACCTCGCTCGAGAAAAGTTTGATTGCGGGTATTTATAGCGTTATATTGATTTTTCTCTTTATGATTGGGTTTTATCGCCTGCCAGGTGTGGTAGCCGTCATTACTCTAATCACGTATTCATATTTGGTCATGCTTACCTTCTCCTTACTTAATGTCACCTTAACATTAGCAGGCATTGCGGCCTTTGTGTTGGGGATCGGGATGGCGGTAGATGCTAATATCATTATGTATGAACGAATTAAAGAAGAGATGAGGCTGGGTAAAAGCATTCCAGCTGCTATGCGATCCGGTTCACGTCGCTCTTTTCTCACCATTTTTGATGCGAATGTGACCACGATCTTGGCAGCGCTGGTTCTCTTCTATTTTGGTACGGCAGGCGTGCAAGGGTTTGCGGTATCGCTGATTGTAAGTATCATTATCAGTTTTGCGACGGCAGTCGCCCTCGCGCGTATCTTGCTCACTCTGCTTGTACGTGCCAATGTGCTTAAACGCCCTGCGTTGTTCGCTGTGAAGGAGGATGAGATCCGTGAATTATAAAACCGTCGATTTTGTAGGTAAGAAAAAGTTATTTTTTCTCATCTCCCTCGCGATTCTGTTGGTGAGCATTGGCTCTCTGGCGATGCAAGGACTTAACCTGGGGATTGAGTTTACCAGCGGTACACGACTAGATTTGACGCTCGAAAAAGATTTCGATTTGGAAAAGGCAAATAAAGAGCTGGAGACGCTCGGTTATGAGAAGCCGGATACTCGAATAGCTGGTAATGATAACGATATTTTTGTGTTTCGCACAGGGGAAGCTTTAGGTAATGAAGACGTAGAAGAAATTCATCAACACTTTAAAGATGTGTACGGTAATGATGTAGGAAAGCAAGAACAGAAAGTAACCCCGATTATTGGACAAGAACTAGCGAAAAATGCTTTGTTGGCAGTGTTGATCGCTTCTGTAGGGATTATTTTATATGTGACGATTCGCTTTGAGTATCGCTTTGCGGTGGCGGCTGTTTTGGCCCTATTCCATGATGCTCTCTTTGTGATCGGCATGTTTTCCATCTTCCGTTGGGAGGTAGATTTGGTCTTTATTGCAGCGGTTCTAACTATTGTTGGGTACTCGGTTAATGATACCATCGTCATCTTTGATCGAATTCGTGAAAACTTAAGCATGACGAAACCGAAGAGTTGGGATGACTTAGCCGGTGTTGTAAATGAGAGTTTGCAGCAAACTCTAGTCCGCTCTTTTAATACTGTGTTAACGGTAGCGTTTGCTGCTGCGGCTCTCTTCTTATTTGGGGGAGAGAGCATCCGTACCTTTTCACTGGCACTTCTACTCGGACTGCTTTCGGGGACCTATTCTTCCATCTTTATTGCTAGTCAAGTTTGGGTAAGTTGGAAGTGGCGTTCAATGAAGAAAGAGCAGCTGAAAACACAAACTGCTGAATAGGATAGAGGAAGAGAAGCCGCGGGAGAGCCGCGGCTTCTTTATCCATGAAGGAGAGGTGCCGATATGAGAGGGGAGCCATATGACCAGGCGGAAAGAGCGGCATGGATCGGGATCATTGGAAATCTTTTGCTATCGATTTTTAAAGGAACGATTGGTATGGTTGCCAACAGCCGTGCTCTCATTGCTGATGCAGCTCACTCGGCATCAGACGTGGTTGGCTCACTGGCGGTGTTGATTGGGGTTCGTGCGGCCAAGATGCCACCTGATGAAGACCATCCCTACGGTCATGGGAAAGCAGAATCGGTAGCGGCGATTATCGTGTCGGTACTCCTTGGTGTGGTTGGAGTGGAAATAGGATACGGTTCGTTTCAAATGTTATTTACACCAGTAGAAGCTCCAGCTGGGCTTGCGATGATCGCGGCTGTTATTTCGATCTTGGTGAAAGAGGCGATGTTCCAATATAAATATCGCTTGGGGAAGAAAATAGGTAGTCATGCTTTGATTGCAAATGCATGGGAACATCGCTCAGATGTGTTTTCTTCTATTGCCGTTCTCATTGGAATCGGTGGGGCAATTTTAGGTGAACGTCTTCATATCTCTTCGTTAATCTACCTGGATGCGCTAGCGGGAATTGTTGTTTCTCTACTTGTCCTGCGTATGGCATATAAATTAGCACAAGAGGCGATTCACTACACGCTGGATCATGTGTTGCACAAGGAAGATGCTGAAGAGTTGGTTCACGCAGCTGCCCAAGTGAAAGGGGTATTAAAGATTGATGAGCTTCGTGCAAGAGAGCATGGGTATTATGTTATTGTGGATGTGAAAGTAGCGGTAGACCCCCAGATCACGGTGGAAGAGGGTCATGCGATCGGAAAACAGGTAAAGCTCACACTTATGCGACAATTTGATCATGTATCAGATGTGCTGGTTCACATAAATCCCTCTCAAAATAACTAGTCTATCTGTGCTATAATAAAGTCGGTCAAGTGAGGTGAACTTCGATGTTACAAGCAAAGACGCGTTGGCAATTAGCTACGGTCGAACAATCGAAAGTGGAACGATTGACAGCTGAACTTCATGTGAAACCGTTAGTGGCCTCTCTGTTGCTTTCACGCGGAATCGAAGATCCAGTAGAAGCGAAACGCTTTTTGCACGTTCATCCTGAGCAGTTACACGATCCGTTTTTGCTCGATGGGATGAAAGAAGCAGTTGCTCGCATTCAACAAGCGATTGCAGCAGCAGAACCGATCGTTATCTATGGTGATTATGATGCTGATGGTGTAAGTAGCACCAGTTTGATGATGAAAGTATTTCAACGTTTACATGCGAATGTC
The DNA here is from genome assembly GCF_024753565.1 of Mechercharimyces sp. CAU 1602. Classification (NCBI taxonomy): domain Bacteria; kingdom Bacillati; phylum Bacillota; class Bacilli; order Caryophanales; family Thermoactinomycetaceae; genus Mechercharimyces; species Mechercharimyces sp. CAU 1602. The sequence continues at coordinate 708,317 of NZ_JANTPT010000001.1, forward strand.
GATTATTACATCCCTAATCGCTTCTCAGAGGGCTATGGATTAAATAAACAGGCATTAGAAAAGATACAGGCAAACGGTGCCCATTTAGTTATTACGGTGGATACGGGTATTAGTGCAATAGAAGAGGCAGAGCTGTGCAAAGAACTGGGGATCGACCTCATTGTGACAGATCATCATGAGCCACCCGAAGTTCTTCCCGCTGCCTACAGCGTGATTAATCCTAAGAAACCTAACTGTACTTATCCTTTTGATGGTTTAGCTGGTGTGGGGGTTGCCTTTAAACTGGCTCAAGCTCTTCTAGGTGAGATGCCTGAGGAGGTATTGGAGTTTGTCGCTCTGGGGACGATCGCAGATCTTGTTCCCCTGCTCGATGAAAATCGCGTATTAGCGGCACTGGGCTTGCAAAAGATGAATCAGCGCCGGATGACAGGATTAACGGCTCTATTTGATGTAGCTGGGGTGAGTGACCCGATTACTGCTGAGGATGTGGGTTTTTCGATTGGTCCTCGTATTAACGCGAGTGGTCGCTTGGATTCCGCCAACAAAGCGGTAAACCTTCTCTTGGCAGAAGATCATGAAGAGGCACGGGTGCTGGCGGAAGAGCTAGATCATTTAAACCGGACAAGACAAAAAATGGTGGAAACGATCGCGATAGAAGCGGTGGCACAAGTAGATCAGAACCGGGAAGCGCACGAACATGTGATTGTAGTAGCTGGGCAGGGCTGGAATGTGGGTGTGATTGGCATTGTGGCTTCACGCTTGGTGGAGAAGTATTATCGTCCGGCCATTGTGTTAGGGATTGATTTAGAGACAAACGAGGCAAAAGGGTCTGCTCGCAGTATTGCTGGCTTTGACATGTATCGAGCATTAAGCCGTTGTAAAGAGTGGATGACTAAGTTTGGTGGACATCCGATGGCGGCGGGAATGAGTTTGCCTGCAGATCATATTACCTCACTTCACCAAAATTTGAGTGAGATTGCGATGCAGGAGCTAAGTGCCGAAGATTATATCCCCCTTTCCCGTGTGGATGCCGACATTACGTTGGATCAGATTGATCTATCACTTCTGGAACAATTAGGGGCATTGGCACCCTTTGGCGTAGCCAACCCAACTCCGTCTATCCGGATCAGTGGCGTGACCGTAGAGCGGAAGCAACGATTGGGGCAACAAAAAAACCATCTTAAGTTGCGGATAAAAAGTGAGGAGAATCACTTAGATGTGATCGGTTTTCGCATGGCAGGTTTGGCGGATCAGATGTCTTCTTCCGCTTCCCTTCAACTGTTAGGTGAACTAACTATTAATGAATGGAATGGTCGCCGTACGCCACAGCTACTGTTGCGTGACCTCGCCATTCCTCATGTTCAATTATTTGATTGGCGTGGTAATACGAGTCTGATGGATAAACTAGAAAAAGTGACTCATCTCCCAGATGTTGCTGTGATCGCTCCCGAGCAGCAACGGGACAAGTGTGGTCAAGCTTCCATGATGACATGGGAGGAGTGGAATGAGAGGCATGTGTTAAAACCGCTATCTTTTAAGCACTGGGTATTAGCTGATATCCCACCTTCATTAAATGAGTTTAATCAATGGTTGCAGACATTGGATCATCAGGTGGAGCGCATATACTTTATCTATGGAGATACGGAATGGGAGGGAGAATGGTATTCTCTCGATCGGGAAAAATTTAAGCGACTATACGGATACCTGTTACAAAAGAGGTCTGTTCTCGCTAAGCGAGATCTGGCGGGATTAGCACGACAAGTAGGATTATCGGAACAGATGGTTCGTTATATGATCGGCGTATTTAAAGAATTGGAGTTTATTGTTGAAACTGCTGGACGGATAGATGTGGTGCAACAACCTGCGAAAAAAGAGTTAGCGGAGTCATCGCTCTTTCGTCGCCGTGAGGAGCAGGTAGAAGTCGTTTCAGCTCTCATCTATTCTTCATATAAGGATTTATACGCATATATACAGGAACAAACGAGGATTCAAATTGATTTAGGAGGAGACCGAAATGGACTTCAGAGACAAAATTCGCGTAGTGAAGGACTTTCCACAACCGGGAGTTCAATTTAAGGATATCACCACCCTATTAAAAGATGGTAAAGCCTTTCGGCAAGCCATACAGGCGATGATTGAGCAGGTGAAAGGGGAACAAATCGATCTCATCGTTGGACCGGAGGCGCGTGGTTTTGTGGTAGGTACGCCCTTTGCCTATGCACTGGGGGTTGGTTTTATACCCGTACGTAAACCGGGAAAGTTACCAGCAGAAACGATTTCCGCGAGCTATAGCTTGGAATACGGTAAAGATCAGTTAGCATTGCATAAAGATGCGATTCAACCAGGTCAGCGCGTGCTAATCGTCGATGATCTACTCGCCACCGGAGGAACGGTAAAGACCACTGTTGATCTGGTGGAACAACTTGGTGGACATGTGGTGGGAGCTTCTTTTGTGGTGGAATTAACTTATCTTAATGGGCGGGATCAATTAAGCAAAGATCTGAAGATTAATTCGCTTATTCAATATTAGTATTAGGGAAAACCGCTAGCTTTTGCTATCGGTTTTTTGCTATCACTATACATAGATAGGTTTCATGTTGATTGTACGACTTTAAGTAAATTGTTTGGAAAGAGGGATATGCGATGAAATTTGTTGATAACGAACATCACACCGACCCCAGAATCAATTTGGCGATCGAAGAGTATCTGTTGAAACATCTCGATGTGGAGAATGAATCGTATCTGCTGTTTTATATAAATGAGCCGTGTGTGATCGCGGGTAAGAATCAAAATATGGTAGAGGAAATTCATGTAGATAAGGTGCAACAAAAAGGGATACACACAGTGCGTCGCCTATCGGGCGGGGGAGCGGTTTATCAAGATTTAGGTAACCTTAATTTTAGTTTCATTACGAAAGATGACGGTGATAGTTTCCTTAACTTCCGTCGTTTCACACAACCAGTAATCGAAGCTTTGCACCAGATGGGAGTAGAGGCTGAGTTGACGGGGCGGAATGACATTCAAGTAGGGGAAAAGAAGATCTCTGGGAATGCACAGTTTACGACAAAAGGACGTATGTTTAGCCATGGAACCTTAATGTTTGATGTTAATTTGGATGATGTGGCGGATGCACTACATGTAAAAGCTGAAAAGTTTACATCTAAAAGCACGAAGTCAGTACGCTCCCGTGTTACGAATATACGCCCGTTATTAAATCAGGATATGACGATCGAGGAGTTTAAGCAAACTCTTCTTGATTACATCTTTAGAGGGGAAAAAGAAGTATCTCGCTATACGCTGACGGAAGCAGATTGGAAAGTGATTAATCAAATTTCGAAAGAACGTTATCAGAATTGGGAATGGAACTTTGGTAAGTCTCCCAAATTTAATGTACATCATGCTAAACGCTTTCCCATCGGGACGATTGACGTGCGTCTCGATGTAGAAAAGAACATGATTAAAGAATGTAAAATTTTTGGTGACTTCTTTGGGATGGGGGATGTAACCGATGTGGAAAGTGTATTAAGAGGGGTACGATATGATAAAGATGCAATTACTGAAGCAGTTCATGATCTGGATATTCAGCATTACTTCGGAAAGATAACAAAGGAAGAGTTCGTTCAGCTGGTCTACTAGTAGTGTATAAGGGTGATCCATATATGAAAAATGGATCACCCTTATACACTTAGAAGAAAGTTTATCATTAGATTCTTTTTTTTTACTCATATCTGATAAAATGAGAAGAGGGTATATTCTTATTTTAGGGAAGGGTTGATGCATCATGCCACATTACTACCACTTAGGAAATATTCCACGTAAGCGGCATACTCAATTCCGTAAAGAAGATGGGACGCTTTACTGGGAACAAGTGATGGGAACGAAAGGCTTTTCAGGCATTCAGTCTATCTTATATCATCTACACCCACCTACTCAAATTCGGGCGGCACGTAAAGTACGAGATTGGTTTCCATCCCCAGAGGAAGAAGGGGCGAACCGCCACCGATTGTTACGTACAGATCGATACCCAGAGGGCGGGGATGCGATTGATGGACGAAGGCACCTGCTTTTTAATACAGATGTAGCGATTGCTACGGTTGCACCGACTGAGCCGATGACGTATTTTTTCCGCAATAGCGATGGTGACGAAGTTTTATTTGTACATGAGGGAGAAGGGATATTACAGACGCTGTTTGGACAGATTCCTTTTCAGGCTAAGGATTATCTTGTTCTACCTGTAGGCACCACTTATCGGCTAGAAATTACAAGTGCAAGCTCTCGCTTTTTGGTGATTGAATCGTCTGGGGAGATTACAACACCAAAACGGTATCGCAATGAACATGGACAATTAATGGAGCATAGTCCATTTTGTGAACGCGATTTCCGTATGCCGCAGCAATTGGAAACCATAGATGAAGTAGGTGAATTTGAAGTACGAGTAAAAGCGCGTAACCAATTACACGCTTATACGTACGACACACATCCGTTTGATGTAGTCGGGTGGGATGGTTATCTATATCCATGGGCGTTTAACGCTGATGATTTTGAGCCGATCACAGGCTCGATTCACCAACCTCCACCGGTTCACCAAACATTTGCGGGGCCTAATTTTGTGATTTGTACCTTTGCTCCGCGCCAATTTGATTATCACCCGGAGGCAATTCCAGCTCCATATGCACACAGCAATGTAAATAGCGACGAAGTGCTCTACTATGTGGAAGGCAACTTCATGAGTAGAAAGGGTGTCGATATAGGGGCGCTTACTCTTCATCCCAGCGGTATTCCACATGGACCTCATCCGGGTACAGTAGAAAAGAGTATTGGGAAGGAACGGACGGAAGAGTTAGCAGTGATGATAGATACTTTTAAGCCACTACAAGTAACACGTGAAGCACTACAAGTGGAAGACGAATCGTACTTAACCAGCTGGCTACCACGGCGATAGGAAAAAAGGAAAGGAGAAGATGTATGCAAATTGATCCAGCTCAACAGGCAACCAAAGATAACTATAAGCTATTGATCGGGAGTATTCTCCCACGACCGATTGCATTCGTCACTTCTATGGATACGAATGGAGTGGTAAATGCTGCTCCTTTTAGTTTTTTTAACGTGGTGGGTACCGAGCCACCGATGATAAGCATTTCTTGTATTCGTAAGCCTGGAGGGAGGGAAAAAGATACCGCCCGTAATATTCGTACGACCGGGGAATTTGTTGTGCAAGTGGTAGATAAGGATAACGTGGAGGAAGTAAATGAGGCATCCACTGAATTTCCCAGTGGAGTAAGTGAAGTGGAAATGGTGGGATTAAAATTATTACCAAGTGATAAGGTAGCCCCTCCACGTGTGAAGAAAGCAAAGATTCATATGGAATGTCGACTACAACAAATAATCCCCATTGGAGCCGGAGAAGGTGACCATCCTAATGCAGATTTAATCATCGGGGAGGTTATATTATTTCATATTAAAGATGAACTGTTATTTGAGGGGAAAATAGATACAGCACAGTTAGATCCTCTAGGAAGGTTAGCTGGGGTGGAATATGGGAGTATTGGAGAACGTTTTGCGATGCCTCGTCTTCCCTATGAAGAATGGATAAGAAAGCAGAGCAAATAAAGGAGTGGCAGCTGCTCCCCCTTCTGCCCAACGTAGATGGCATGATATAATGAGAGGCGAGTAGCTTTTTGTGATGCGTAGGTTGCGTAGGTAGGGGGAGTCAATGGTGTTACATCTGTTACGTGTTTTATTTAGGTACATTCAACAGCTCTTGAGCTGGAGTAGATCAAACCTGAAGAAGTTGTGGGGCGATGTTGGAAAGCGGAAGCGATCATCGCACGAATTTGATTCATCCCCGTACGTCGCTGAGCTGCAATATAAAGATCGGGATTTAGATTTCCGTATGCCGCTAACTAAAGCGGAAGCAGTTGTTTATAATGAGGCGAAACAAGCGTATGAGAATATAAAAAATAGTGTAACTGACTCGCGTACGCATGATCATTGGTTAGCACGTAAATATCTAAGTCTCCATGATTACTTTAGTCGTGAAATTGAACGCCATGCACAAAAAAGAAAAAGCGATACGATCGCTGCTGAAAAAACCATCTATTTCTGTGAAGCACAAATTGAGTACGCGCCTGTCGCTGTACGTGCTTTCGCAGACGATCCGATGACAGAGGCGTTACCTGCACACTTGGGGTATGAGACCCTCTACACGATTCGTGCGGAACAAGGGGAGTATGGGGAAGCAAAACATATCGCTTTAACTGCATGGAAGCAGGGGTGGGAGGGAGACTGGCAAGCGAAGGCTGAGCGTATGGATCAAAGTATGAGTATGCGGCAGGCTTATACGAACCAAGGAAAGAAGGGATGAATATCACCCTATCGTTATAATTAGGTGAAACTGGAGTCATCCTAGGAGTAAAAGGAAGAAGGATGGCGATGATGGTAATAAACAAACGAACGCTCCAGAAGATCGTAGTGGTCTCTCTCTTACTGCTTCTACTGACAGGGATGTTGCCTGCAGAAAGGAGTGAAGCGGATCCTTCACTTGTGACTCATCCCTCTATCGTAGTAGAAGGGAAAATGCATTATATTGCGATAGAAGGAGGATGTTGGGTGTTAGAGACCTCATTTGGTAAGAAATATCAGTTGCATGGTGCACAGGTGAAACAATTGCATGTACCTGATTTAAAAGTGATGGTGAGAATCATACCCACACCAGATCGTTATACAGCTTGTCAGATGGGGGAATCTGCTCAACTTGTTCAGATTTTGCGCATGACAAAAATGTAAGCGCTTTCAGATAAGATAAAGATGAACCGATGAGAGTGAGGAGAATAAGGATGAAACGAAATTGGCATATGGACACTGATCTGGTACACGGGTCGATTCAACCCTGTTCACAAACGGGGGCGATTGTGCCTCCGATCTATCAAACCTCTACTTTTGTTTTTTCTGATGCGGAGCAAGGGGAACAGCGCTTTGCTGGTACAGAAGAAGGCTATATTTACACGCGTCTGGGTAACCCTACTCTGGCGATGTTGGAAGATCATATTGCTCAGATGGAAGATGCGGAGGCGGGTGTTGCTTTTTCTTCAGGCATGGGGGCAATTTCAAGCGTTTTGATCAGTCTGTTGGCTAGTGGTGATCACATGCTGTGCTCGGATGGCGTTTATGGGTGCACATACGGTCTCCAATCCATGTTACAAGAAAAATTTAAGGTAGCGACCAATTATGTAGATATGAGTGATCTTAAACAAGTAGAACAGGCGATCAAACCTGAAACCAAGGTGATTTTTGTAGAGACTCCGATTAATCCTACAATGAAAATTGCTGATATTGCAGCGATTAGTCGTATGGCTCATCAGCATGGAGCTGTGCTGGTCGTCGATAATACCTTTTGCACGGGGTATCTGCAAAAACCGATTGCACTAGGGGCTGATATTGTAGTTCATAGCGCCACTAAATATATTGGAGGTCACGGAGATGTGATTGCCGGTATTGCAGTGGGTAAACAAGATATGATGGAAAATATACGTCAGACTACTTTAAAAGATATTGGGGGAGTTCTCTCTCCGTTTGATGCGTGGTTATTATTACGAGGGGTGCGTACCCTGGCAGTGCGAATGGATCGGCATGTACAGAATGCACAGCGGATTGCGAGCTACTTTCAACATCATACTGCTGTTCAAACTGTGCTGTATCCAGGTTTATCTGATCATCCACAACATGAGCTAGCAAAAAGGCAGATGAAAGCAGCTGGAGGAGTGATTAGTTTTCGCGTATGTGGAGGGAAAGAAGAAGCGAGACACGTATTGGATTCTGTTAAACTATGTAAATTAACAGTAAGCTTAGGGGAAGTTTCTTCTTTAATACAGCACCCAGCAACAATGACACATGCGGTAATTCCGGCAGAAAGACGACAACAGATGGGAATTACGGATAACCTGATTCGCATCGCAGTGGGGATTGAACATGTAGACGATATTATTTTTGACTTAGAACAGGCGCTTCATCCATTACAGCAACTGGCAAATAGGTAAAGAAAGGTGCGAGCTTATATTTAGCTCGCACTTTTGATTATCTAACAACAACCTCTATCATCGTAGTTGATGATCCACTCCGTTTCTTCTCCCGTCCGTGAACAGCGGGCAAAGGTTTCCCCTTGTTGATAGGAACGTCTCTCTCCTTGATGCGAGCGGTATTCTCCCGGTTTGGAGACAGCTTCTCCACTACGGAATGTACGGTGTTTCTCTGCCATAAGATCACCTCCCTGTATCTTAGTATGGTCGTTTTTACGTGAGGGATCGCTGGAGAATAAGCTCAATTTCATTAGTGATACATCGGTTGCGAACACTTTAGTAACTTTAATAAACATTGATTTATAAAGATGTTGATATACAATGAGGAGTAGATACACGGAATCGAACGCCAAAACGATATCATGATATATTTGGAATATTTATTTTTATTGGGTGAGAAAGCTTAATTACTAGATGGATGGTGAGTCTATGCGTGTTTCATTAGTGCAAATGGAAGTAGCTTGGGGTAATCCAGATAAAAATAAGAAGATAGTGGAAGAAAGAGTAAGGGAGGCCGTGGCAGAGGGCGCTGAAGTGATTCTTTTACCAGAATTATGGAATACAGGATATGATTTAACCCATCTTGAGGAACTGGCTGATGAGGGGGAAGTAAAATCCTGGCTAGCATCACTAGCAAGGCAGCAACGAATCACTCTGGTGGCAGGATCGATCGCTGAAAAACAGAGAGGCCAGATTTACAATACCAGTTATACATTTAACTCCCTGGGGAGCTTGATTAACACCTACCGTAAAGTCCATCTGTTTCGATTAATGGAAGAAGAGCAGTATTTGGAGGCTGGAAATACCCGTACGCTCTTTCAGCTAGGTGAGTTAAAAGCGGGAACGGCTATCTGTTACGATATTCGCTTCCCTGAATTTATCCGCTCTTATGCACTTGATGGAGCAGAGCTTCTATTTGTCCCTGCAGAATGGCCTCATCCACGACTTCAACATTGGCGCGTATTGAATCAGGCGCGCGCGATTGAAAATCAGATGTTTGTGATTGCAGCCAATCGAGTGGGAGCAGGTGGCGGAACACGCTTCTGTGGACATTCGATGGTAATCGATCCGTGGGGCAATATTATTGCAGAAGCAGGAGAAGGAGAAGAAGTGCTAACTGTGGATATTGACATTAGTGAAGTAGCGCGCGTGCGTGAGATGATCCCTGTGTATGAAGATCGGATGGTTATTTATTATCGCTTGTAAGAAAGAAAAAGACTGGCTCTAACCTGTACCAGATTGGAGCCAGTCTTTTTTATACTCTTAATGAACCTTTTTCAAATTGCGTAGGGGTTGCGGTGGATCGATTTTTGCCGTCAATTTCGAAACGACATAAATGGTGATTAGAGAGGAAACCATTGCCAACGTGCGGAATGGGAAGAGAACGACTCCATCTTCAATCATTGGGTAATCGATTAAGATCGGTATGTTTAATACCGGTTCTCCGCCACCAAAACGTAAGATAAAGCCAACGATCAGGCCTGCAATCGACCCGTAGCGATTGGCTCCTTTAAAGAAGAGAGCCATGGTCAATTGCGGGAACAGCATCACATAAACAAAGTCACTACATAAATACCAGAGCTCATATACACTCTTAGCATTGATGGCGATTAAGGTAGCCGTTACACCAATAATCACGATCGTACGTTTAATCACTTTTTGAATTTGGGCTTGTGTAGCTTTGGGACGAACGAGTGGGCGGTATACGTTCCATGAAGCCATCGATGAAGCGGATAGCATGGAAGAGTCAACAGAAGACATAACAGCTGCTGCTAACGCACCCAGGGCGATCGCACCTACTAATTCCGGAGTCATAAATTTCATGACGTATGCTAACACCAGCGAAGCACTCTCTGGCCCCTCTGTGCCCAACGCGCTCCAGTCAGCATTAAAACCGATAACGCCGATCATAGCGGCAGGGATGGCAGCGATGATGGCAAATACACCTGCCCAGATGGAGAGCCACATAGCGGTGCTTTCGTTTTTAGCAGAGAGTACCCGTTGGAAATATACTTGCCAGGGGATACCACCAAAGATCAAGAGCAGCGCATAATCCCACCAGTTCCAGAAATAATTACCCCACGCCGGATCTTTCCATCCATCTAGAGGAGGAAATAAACTGGCATAGTTGGTACCCATTTTCTCCATTTCGGATGCATAATGACTCCAGGTCGCACCCCAGCCACCATCCACATTGGAAAGAGCAAATGGAATAACGAGCACCAAGCCTATAACGATCAACAATAATTGAACAACATCGGTATATGCAACGGACCAGAGTCCCCCAACCACCGTATATGCGATCGCAATCGCGGCGGAAAGAATAATTGACGTAGTTACATCAAGTCCCAAAATGGTACCAAATGCAGTTCCAAGTGCGGTCAGAATAGCAGCACTCCAGAAAATCTCTCCAGCGAGAGCGGGGATAAAGAGCACACCAGTTACTCTCTTACCAAAGCGGGCCTCCAAAGGATCGAGCATGGTGGTAAATTCGTAGCGGCGCATCTTACGCGCGTAGAAGATCCCACCTATAATGAGGCTGAGGGCATATCCCCACGGGGCCTGCACCCAAACGATACCAGAAGAATATGCATATTCAGCTGTACCCGTGATGTAGCCTCCGCCTACCCAGGTAGCAGCCATAGTAAACATAGCGACCCACAAGGGCATATTGCGACCGGCAAGCATCATATCTTTTAGATCGTCGGATTGTTCCCCGCCAGTAACTGCTCCGATATAGTATATGACAAGGTAAAAGATAAACATAAAGATGAGACCGCCCCAATGAACATCGGTATCAAAAATTAAGGCGTACCCCACTACAAAGGTAAAAATTGCAAGAATTACGGCAAGACCAATCTTTCCTCCTGTCCAAAAGGAAGGAGAATCCTGTCCAGTTGACGGCTTATTACTTCCGTTACTCATGTTTCCACATCAATCCTTTCGTGCTGTCGTGTCAGTTGGAATAGGGATAAATTCAAAAATATCTCCGCTTTCAAATGCATCGACCAGATGGCGTAACCAAGCATAATATTCTTTGGAATGTTGTATTTTTTCGAGGTTTTTCTTGGCGCGGATACGGTCCTCGCTGGCAAGTTCGTCGTCTGCTAAAAGTTCTGCTAGATGGGATTCGGTTTCCTGTATTGCTTTATCATTTAACTGGATTTCCTTCTCCCATAGCTGACAAAAAAAATCAACGAACGAGCGCATCTGATCGTATTCAGCTTCGTATAAGTCTTTACGCACACCTTTGCGCCACTTTTTATGGACCAATTTTAAGGACGAGAGTGCACGTACACCTGTGCTCATACTCGTTTTACTCATCCCTGTTAAGTGGCACATTTCATCCAGCGTCATCGGTTCTTCCTGTAAAAACATCGTTCCATACAATCGACCCATGGATGGGCTCAGACCATACATTTCCATGGTTTCCGCTAAAGATTCAATGTAGTCACGGCGTGCTTCTTCAAGTTTTTGATTGAAAGGCAGGATGTTCACCTCCTTGATCCTTACATATCAACCAGTTTTGAAGTGAACACTATCGCTATGTAGTTTGTACGGCATAGGTACGAGCTATACAGTTTATACTGTACAAGCGTAACAAAAATATTCCGTTTGTCAAATTGGTGAATGGGTATACTACCGCGTGGATGGGATTATTTCTGCAATACTTAAGTAAGCAGGAAGTGAGATAGGAGAGGTTGAGACAGTACTGCTTTCGAGTTGATCTTTGATTGTCATCGTGAGTGGATAAAGCAGATAAAGGGTTTATAATCGAAGGGTTGATTACAGGCATGGAAATTTACTCAGATGCAAAAACTTTACTGCTCGGTTTACAGGTTTAACTAAGAGTGCTATACTCAAACTAAACTGTTTGTACAGAAAAAACTGTACGAACTTAACAAAAGGGAGGGTTACCCTTGCATAAGCAAATGTTTATCAACGGGGAGTGGGTAGAGGCTGTCTCTGGTCGCACTCGCGAAGTGATTAATCCCTATAACCAAGAAGTGATTGCGACAGTTCCTGAGGCGGATGCCGAGGATACGAAGCAGGCAATTAAAGCTGCGCGCAAAGCTTTTGACGAGGGATCGTGGGCCAATATGCCCGCGACGGAACGAGGTAAACTCGTCGGTCAAGTGGCTGATAAAATTGAAGAACATAAAGAGGAATTAGCCCGCTTGGAGACACTGGATACAGGGAAAACCCTGATTGAAAGTCAAGCCGATATGGATGATATCGCAGGTGTATTTCGCTACTATGCTGGACTTGCTGATAAAGATGGTGGGGAAAGTATTGATCCACCAATGGAAAACGCGGTCAGTAAAGTTGTGCGCGAGCCTGTTGGTGTGTGCGGTATGATTACCCCATGGAACTATCCTCTTCTACAGGCATCATGGAAGCTAGCACCAGCATTAGCGGCTGGCTGTACGATGGTACTTAAACCGAGTGAGGTTACCCCGCTCACTACGTTGAAGGTTGCAGAGCTAATGGAAGAAGTAGGTATTCCTGCTGGAGTCGTCAATATCGTAACGGGCCCAGGCTCCCAAGTGGGAGCGGAATTGTCAGAGTCCCATGAAGTAGATTTAATCTCTTTTACAGGTGGGATCGAGACAGGGCGTAAAATTATGACGGCGGCGACAGGTAACATGAAGAAGATCGCACTGGAACTGGGTGGGAAAAACCCTAACATCGTGTTTGCAGATGGAGACTTTGAGACTACGGTTGACTATGCACTAAATGCAGTCTACTTTCATGCAGGTCAAGTATGTTCGGCAGGTGCACGCCTTATTATTGAGGAAAGTTTGCATGAGCGTTTTGTGGAGGAGCTAGTCAAACGGGTTGCAAACATTAAGCTGGGCAATGGAATGGATGAGGATACGCAGATGGGTCCTCTGACTTCGGCTGATCATCGTGCAAAAGTAGAAAATTATTTCAAAGTGGGCATGGAAGAAGGGGCGAAGTTGCTCATCGGTGGTAAGCGTCCTGAGGGAGCTCAGTTTGAAAATGGCTTCTTTGTGGAGCCTACGGTTTTCGATGGATGTAACACTGAGATGCGGATTGTGCAGGAAGAAACTTTTGGCCCTATCTTAACTATTGAGACCTTTAAAACAGAAGAAGAAGCAGTTCGGATTGCCAATGATTCTGTGTACGGATTAGCAGGAGCAGTATGGACCAATGATATGAATCGTGCTCAACGTGTCAGCAAACAATTGCGTATGGGGACGGTATGGATTAATGACTTCCACCCATATTTCCCACAAGCACCATGGGGTGGATACAAACAATCTGGAATTGGGCGTGAATTAGGGAAAACCGGTTTTGAGGAATATACAGAGCAAAAACACATTTTTCAAAACCTCGACCCTCAGCCAATGAAATGGTTTGGTTAAAGAATAGCGAGACTAACTAAATAACTTCGAGGAGGATGACATTATGTTGCGTTTTGAACAGATGCAAGAGATGAAAGAATTTGTTTTGCCGACGACGATTAAATCAGGTATTGGTGCATCTAAAACCGCTGGTGAAGAAATAAAAGCGTTAGGTGTGACCAAGGCAATGATCGTGACAGATAAAGGAATTTACAATGCCGGAATTACTTTACCAGTGGAAAAAAGCTTGAAAGAAGCTGGTGTAGAAGTATATGTATTCAATGAAATTCAAGGCGAACCAGATACTGAACTGATCGCTATGGGAAGTCGAGTATTTAAAGAAGAAGGATGTAACGGACTAGTAGCTATTGGTGGCGGTAGCTCGATGGATACTGCGAAAGCGATCGGTGTTGAAGTAGTTCACCCAGAACCGCTTCTAACTTATGAGGCATCAGATAACGGTAAGCCACTTGAAAATCGTATTCCCCCGCTAACAACAATTCCTACAACTGCGGGGACCGGTAGTGAAGTGACGCAGTGGGCTGTTATTAAAGATCCTGTACGCGAAATCAAGTTTAATGTAGGTGGACCGCTTATTCCGGCTCACTTGGCTATTATTGATCCAGAATTGCATTTGTCTATGCCTCCTCACATTACTGCGGCAACGGGTGTAGATGCTCTTTCACATGCGATTGAGTGTTATACCATGCATCAATCCCAACCCGTAACAGATGCCTATGCATTGCTGGCGATTGAGTATGTTGGAAAATATATGCGTCGTGCGTATGCGAACGGCAAAGATATTGAAGCACGTTATGGGATGGCGCAAGCAGCGATGCTGGCTGGACTTTCCTATGGTAGTGACTCTGCGGGAGCGGCGCACGCCATGGCTCAGACACTAGGTGGTATGGTTCCTGTTATGCACGGTCAGTGTGTTTCTGCCATGCTCCCACCTGTCATGGAGTACAACTGGATGGGTTGTCCAGATAAATTTGCTCGTATCGCACAAGCGCTTGGAGTAAATACATCCGAGATGTCAACCGATGATGCTGCGCGAATGGCAGTTATCGAAGTGGAAAACTTGATACGTGATGTTGAGATTCCGACCTTGCTTGAGCAAGGAGTAAACCCAGACGATATTGAACGATATGCACAAGCGGCGTATGACGATCCACAAACATTTGGTAACCCTCGTATTATCGGATTGGATGGTTACAGATGGATTTACCGTCGTTGCCTCGGGCTAGAAGAGTCTACTATCCTGTAAACGATTTATGAACGAGTTACGAATAACGAATGTAATATGATGTACAACCCCACTAAAAACCCCCTAATGAGACGAAGTCATTAGGGGGTTTTTGTATTAGTCTAGGATTTCTTTAACTCGCCCAACTTGACCATCGGTTAGGCGTACTTTGATCCCATGGGGATGGGAGGCGGATTTGGTTAGGATATCCTTTACTTCACCTGCGGTAACTTTTCCCGTGCGTTGGTCTTGTTTAAGTACAATATGTACCCGTTTCCCAGGCTGTATGTTTTTTCGCTCTCGTCCATCTGACAAATGAAGATCCTCCTTAATACCTGCTGTTTTTATTTTAACACATATTGAGGAAAGATCTTACTTACATTCACATATGGGACAACGTATGTGGAATAGACTTAGAGTGGAAGTGGAACTTTATGTATCTCGGGAGGGGTTTTTGGGATGAAATGTTTGGGCACTGTGATGCAGCTCCTACTCGCGATTGTCTTTTTATTTTTTGGTGGAATGAAGTTGATTGGCCTGGAGTCGGTGGTAGAGTCATTTACAGATGAATTGGGTTACTCGATTGCGTTTTTGTATACGATTGGGGTGTTAGAAGTACTTGCTGCAATCGGCTTGATTATCGGCTTTTGGAAATCTAAATGGGTTCCACTCTCTGCCGGTGTCATTGCTATTATCATGGTAGGTGCACTTGGAACGTTGATTTCAGCGGAGAAATCATTGGCCGAGATGGTACCGGCGGCTGTTTGTTTGCTCTTTTCCGCTTTTTTGATCTTTAATGGTGATCGTCGAAGGTGTGGGGCAGATAAGGCTGATTAACTATGGGTGGAGGAGGATGTAATTAGTCACTTGAAAAACAGATAGAAAAAGCGCGCAGTCATGTACTAGCGTCAGAGTGTGAAGAAAATGATCGGTTTCTCCACACTCTTTCATTTTATATGGATGAAAAGGTACCTTATATCGGGTATTCAAATCAAGAAGAACACCAATCACCTAGTTCATATGAGATGTGGTTGGGGTTCTTCTTGATATTCTGCGTAATTGCTGTCATCAGAGCCTTCTCCTCTACATAATCCCGCCTCACAACCGGCGTTAACGAAGCCCATACAGTTTTGCCTTCGGGTGAAAGCCGATTCGTTAACACTTTTTCTTTATGCTCTTCGATATAGAGTTTATTCTAAAACATGGACCGCTTTCTCTGATCTTGTCCTCATCTGCCCATTCTTTTCTTGCTTTGTCAAAGTCAAATGATTGACTCGCATCTGTGAGACGTTTTTTATATCGAGGACTCGGTTCCTTCACTTCACTCTATTTGCTTACTGTAATTAACTTTCTGATTATACTATAACTAGGATAAAATGTGTGTTCGTGTAGTGCTTGATTCTGTGGTTGTAACTTATAAAATAATGACAATTAAAAATAATTAAATAATTAATATAAAAACATTCATTAGATTCTTGTAAAATAGCATGTTTTTATTATAAAAAGATAGAATACAATTATAATTTACTCTATTCTAAAAATGTATTGACATCTACTTTATTGTATTCTATTATTTATTTGACTTTACATTTAATATTTGGAAAGTCAAATTTTAAGATAGGAAGTGAATACAGTATGTCAATTGCAAATTTGAACAAAAGGAATTTGATGATGTTGGTTCTGGCTATGGCGGTAGTATTCTCGTTGATAGTTTCTTCGAATGTTAATGCACAGGGAGTTGATTTAGGTAAACAAGAGCTCACAGTAGATTCTTACGTGTCCTATCTTCAAAAGGAGTCCCAGACTGACTTTCGAGCTGAACAGACGTTAACTAAATTCAAACAGCTATCAGCTTCGGACAAAAAGAAATTTATTGAATACATGACTAACCCTAAAGTTCAGGAGGATATGGCAAATACTCTAAGTACCTTAGAAAAAGGTGAAACCAAAAAAATTTATGGTGGGGACATTACAGTCTCTCTAGATACTACAGAGTATAGATCATCTTCAAATAACAATATCTCATGTAGTGGATGCACATTTGGATACATTGATTCTTATGCAAGTTTCGGATATTTCGGAATCCCTGTGAGTAAGGTTGGTCAAAGAATGTATTACTACGTTAAAAGAGGCAAGGTATATAAACCTATTACCAATAACGGTTGGATCAGTTACAATTACTTGCCATTAACTAGTTATAGTATGACAAAAGGACATACCTACACAAGTCATAACTACACTAGAGCCAATGCTCATATGTACTGGACTTTGAACTTTGTTTATAAAGGCTTCGGCTTAGTTAAATCTTGGGATCACAAAGTATGGGGAGATGCTAACAGAAAAAGTGGTGTAATTGTAAAACCCATATAAGTAAGGTAGATAGAAATAAGATTAACAATGAGCTATCATAGGTTTGAGGAGGGAACACAGTTGACCAAAAAAAGAAAAATAATGTTGATTGTAGTTTCGGTAATAGTCTTTGTTATCGTTGTATTCGGATACTTGCCTATGGCTTTTCTGGATGTGACTTCAACTGACAATGAACAATACACACCTGTGCCAAATGAAAAATAGGTTTCATCTCCTCAGCCACTAAGTTTAGTGGCTTTTCTTTTTTGCTCCTCTACTAGGTTGTTATTGTACATCCTCCCATAGGTAAGCAGGGAACACGTTAAACGCCCAGCATTAGAAGAGATGCGTGTTTTTTGTGATGATAAACTGGAGGTCACTCTTTTTAAAATTGTTTAAATACTCTTTGTTGGGGTAACAGCTAAGTAGTGGGGCAATCTCACACTTACTAGGAGAAGGGATGAATTTAAGTGATGGCGGAAGTAAAAACATATCGCACAGCATTATTGGGATGGAGTTTACCGGCGATTGAGGCGATTAATCGTATGGAGCGTCCCTTTGTTGTGGTGGGTCCACCAGGTTTTGAACCATATGCGAAAGAACATGGGATCGAATTTATAGGTTGGAATTTTGAATGGGTAAATGAAGGATCCGATTCCCTTTACAAACAACTGTCAGCCTTAAACGTTCGACTAGCTGTTCCACTTTTTGAGGAAACGGTAGAATGGGCAGGAGCGTTAAATGGTCGTTTTCGGGAAAATCCACGCGAGTTTAACCGTTCCCTATTACTTCGCAATAAAGGTATGATGAAGAGGAAAGCACAAATTGCGGGCATTAAAGTTGGGGTTTTTGAGGAGGCGAGCAACAAGGAGGATGTGTTTCGGTTTCTGAAGAGAGTAAACGAAGCTTTACTCAAACTGGAAGGCGATCGCAATGATCCGATTCACATTAAACCATTAGATAAAGCAGGGTCGTTTAATCATCGTGTAGTTCGGAGCAATGAAGATATTGAAACGTTGACCGAAAGTTATTTTCCTTGTTTGATGGAGAGTCATTTAGATGGGCAAGAATTTTCGTGCGAAGTGTTCGTTCATAACGGCAAGATTCAGTTTTTAAATATTACAGAGTATGTTCGCTTAGGATACTCTAACTTCGTTCCCGCCTCGGAATCTTTATCGTCAAAGCGACCATTGATTCGGCAAGCGGTACAGCGATTGATAGATGCGTTTGAAATCAAATGGGGTGTTATTCATCCGGAATACTTTCTAACCTCAGATGGAACACTTCATTTTGGTGAGGTAGCGGCGCGAGTGCCGGGGGGTCATATCTTTGAATTGATTGAGCGGGTTTATGGATTTAATGCATTTCAGGCTCAAATATTATGTAGTGATCCTGAGTCCACGGAAGAAGAGTTGCGGGCCTTCTTTCCCAATGATGAAGAGCATCCAGGTGGGTATGCAGGCTGTTTGATGGTTCATCCACGTGTCAAAGTCATTGAAAAGCTTGCTTTTCCTGAAGAATTAGAAGGACATCCTTATTTTGAACGTCATAATATGTTTTCACCTACATCGAAGCATAATGTGTTTGCACCGATGACGGGCTCACAAGTTGTTGAGCGAACAGGCTTTGGGAATCACTATGGAACGGTATATTTGTACGGAGACGAAAGCGAAGAGATGCGCACCCTCTTAAAAAATTATGAGGAATATAATTTCTATGAGTAAAACAGTAGATCGAACTGGTAAAAAGGGGAGCAATGACCGTGACAGAAAAATCGAATGAACAACTGGAACAGCGATTTCTGCGCACCTTTGACAGATTAGAGCAAGCCCCTTCCTTTGCCAAAGTGCAATATCAAGGAGATGTATATCAGGTAGTGCTGCGCTTGATGAATACAGATGAAGGAATCGCCTTTCTTGCGCGCCATGCAGGCAGGTTTCAACAGGCAGGGCTATTTGTTGAAGGTCCTTGGGCAGATCCGTCAAAACTACAACCCGCCTTGGTGGCAGGCTCCCTACAAGCTGGAGGTGTGAGTGCAGCAGTAGAAGTGCTAAATGAGCTACGTATGCTCGCTTTGGCTAAAGGAAAAGAGGAAGGAGAAGGCGTATTATCGCCTGATGATGCGAAGAAGTATCTAAACGAAGTGATGGCGTCCAATCTTCATTTTCTTTTCCCGAAAGAAACGGAGAGTGAGCGTATCGATGGGAGCGGGAAATTAAGCTGTGCCGAAAAACTGTTTCACTATCTGCTACAGGAAATTTCGGTAACACAATTTTCCCATGCATTGGTTCGAGAGCTAGATCTCTTGCTCGCACAACGCCCCATCTTGATTAAGCGAATTTTGACGATGATTGAGAAGAGTAAGTCACTAATTACTCAGGAAATGGAAAAAAAAGATCGGCAAGCACTCACTTTCTATATTGAGGCAGTGGATGGACCGTCCCCGATGAGTAAACGTTATCCTAAATTAGCGGACTATCGTAAAGAATTGAAGCGGGCATCTTGGAAGGTGATGAAGAAAGAAGCGGAAACATTTGCGCGCGTTATGCGTGCAACGGGACTTGTTTCTCGTCACCATGCCCTATTTGTACGCCATTGTAATCGGTATGAGTGGGATTTGCTACCACTTGCTTTGCAACTGAGCGATAAGGGACGAGCCAATTTAGATGAGCATTTTGACTTGATTCATCGGTTGATTAAAGTGGCAATTCATCCGTCTACACATCAAGCAGTTTACGGATTAGCCTGTCTATTGGATCGGGGGGTGCTTTCCAGCGCTCCAGTTATTCCAGGATTAAATCGCTTGATTGAGCTAGATATCCATGCTGAAGTAAAAGCGGCATTGATGAAGCCGTACGAGAAAGAGGGGTTAACACCCAATGATGTATTACTGGGAGGAGTGATTACGGTTCTTGGTCAGCCCTTAGGGGTTGGACAGGGATTAAATCCCACTTGTCAATCGGCTCGTGGTATCAGTTTATGGGCACAACATGCGCCTGGTTATCTGCTTGATTTGATTGCCCGTGCAGCGCGAGATAATGATATTGATATGACTTTTGAAGGCTTAACTATCCACTCGCAGCGTCTCCCAGGGGGGTTAGCACCAAGTTTGCATGAAGATTTGGATGCCGTTTCTTTAGTGTTGGTGCCTCACCTGGATCGTATTTATAACGACATGATGAAGCGTGTAGCCTTGCGTGGAGATGACGGTCATAAATGGGTAAACCCTGCTTTTTACGGTGATTGGGTAGGCAGAGGATTTGCAAATGTGATAGATCAGTTAGGTGCGGTGAGTGATTATGCGGGCTTTGTACGACTTTTTTATGCGACACATCACCCCGATTATAATGATGATCATCACCTGATCTATCCTAATCCGGTTGGAATATTTATAACGAATGTGCATGGGAAGTTGCTTGGATTTCATGCAGTCTCGATTCAGCGTATCGCTCATGATGAGAAGGAGAGGACTCGCATCTATTTTTATAACCCCAACAACGATAGCAATCAAGATTGGGGGCAAGGAATTGTACCTAGTGTTCGTAACAATGGTGAGCAAGAGGGCGAGGCATCTCTTCCTTTCTATCAATTTGTATCCCGGCTATATGCATTCCACTATAACCCCTATGAAAAAGGAGACGCTTACGCAGTCGAAGATGAGGTAGTTCAACAAGTAGAAGATCTTTCGCGTGCCAGCTGGGGGGAAAATTATGTGTGGCAGTGATGATGAAAACGATGAGATGAGAGTATCTCCCCATAAAAATACACGCAGCTTATCTGGCTCAGATGAGTGAAGAAAAGGGTTCGGGGTATTTTCTCCGAATCCTTTTTGTTTAGAGAGAGGGGAAAAGTGAGGGAAATAAGTTTTTACACTACCTTGCAATAAACAGTACTGTGTGTTAAATTAAGGATATGGATAATGTATAGTACTATGTAATGAATAATAGTAGAGCAAATAAGCGCTACATGTAGATGGGTGATAATAGTGAATACACAGTTTAAGAAGGGTGTATTGGAATTGTGTGTGCTCGTGCTGTTGGATAAGAACGATTGTTATGGATATGAATTGGTACAAAAAATATCGAGTCAGATTGAAATTACTGAAGGCTCGGTCTATCCGATCTTACGAAGGCTGACAAAAGAAGAGTATTTTACAACGTATCTACAGGAATCCTCTGAGGGGCCGCCACGAAAGTATTATTCCTTGACAGAGAAAGGGCGGCAGTATTTGAATGAGCGCTTGCGTGAGTGGAGAAGGTTTTCTCAGGGTGTAAATCAATTGATCAAAGAAGGTGGATTTGATGACTAAAGATCAATTTATGAAAGAGCTGGCGGTTTCATTAAAGGAAATTGAAAAAGAAGAATTACATGATATTTTACAAGATTATGAGGAGCATTTTGCGGTAGGTAAAGAGAAAGGTGAATCTGAGGAATCAATGACTGCTTCACTAGGATCACCTACCCAGATTGCCAAAGAGGTACTCGCCTCATATCAAGTAGAAAAAACGGAGCAGGAAGGAACCGCTCGTAGCTTGTTGGGTACCATTTGGGCAGTAACAGGTCTTGTTATTTTAAATGCAGTCCTCGTGCTAGGGCCAATATTGCTGATAGCGACTATCATGTTGAGTGGATGGGTGGTTAGTATCACATTACTTTGCAGTCCACTCATTGTATTAGTGGAAGCTGCGTTTAAATCACAATTCTTTTTTTGGTTTGATTTGTTTTTCTCACTTGCTTGTAGTGGAGTAGGGGTTTTTGCCACAATGGGTATGTTTTATGCGACGAAAGCGGCAGGGAAGGGTTTTATCCGATATTTAAAATTTAATATCTCTATTGCTAAAGGAGAGTTTAAGTATGAACAAAGTTAAGTCCCTGGTATTAGTGGGATTTTTACTTATGCTCACAGGGATTGTCGGCAGTGTGGTTACGTATATCTTTACGAATCCACAAGTAACGATTGCGGATGAAAAAAGTGTAAGTGAAGAATTTAATCAGGTACAGGTGGATGTGGAGCAAATTAAATTGGAAATCCTACCCTCAGATGTTGATGTGGCTAGTGTAAGCTTGCGAGGAGAAGGGAGTGATCGTACAAATAAAGAAGTGAAGGCGAAGGTAGAAGATGGTATTTTGAAGGTGGAGTACGATAATGGAACGGATGAGTCCTGGTTTAATCACAATTTGTTTACAGAATCGTTGTCGCTTGAAGTGACTCTACCGAAGCGAGCGTATGCCTCTCTTCAAGTTAGGAGTGGACAGGGAGAAATGGCGATCAAGAATTTGAAAGTAGAAAAAATAGACGTGTCCACGGAAAATGGCGCTATCCAGCTAGAAGAGTTGAAAACAACAACATTGCATATACAAACCGAAAATGGTTCGATTCAAGTACAAAAATGTACAGGTGAGCTGGTAGGGGAGACGACAAATGGAGGAATTTCAATTATGACCGAAGATATTACGTCCCCGATGACACTTGCGACTGTAAATGGAGCCATAGAAATGATTGTAGAGAGGCGTCCACAAAACGCACAGTTTGACATAGAAGTGGTAAATGGGGGCATTGACCTTTTTGGAAAGTCGGATCACCATGCCATCATGGGTAAAGGGGAGCACCATATTCAGCTCTCCACGGAAAATGGTTCAATCACAGTAAATCAGGAAAACTAATTTACAAAAAATACAAAAATCCTCTCGCATGAGAGGTTATTATTGTTCCCAGCAGAAGATGGGGGAGGGTCGATCACCTATTTTCTGTGTGGGACTGTCATTTATCCCTTTCACGATGTCAGCTGATGCATAACAATATATAGAATGAAAAAGGAGGAATGATGTAATGGGTGGTTACGGTACTGGGTATCAAAGCCTGTTAATCTTCTTGTTGGTGATTGCGACCATTTTCGTCTTTGTTCTGTGCGGATGCGGCGGATATGGTGGATACAACTACGGTTGTTGTTAGTTAGCTACATTCAGCTACGTGTAGGATAGAACAGCTTCGGGAAAAGAAATAAAATACTAAAAAAGAGAGGGCGATCGTGTCTCTCTTTTTTTGTGCAAACGATCTCCACAAGGAAAGAAGCGCTATTATTCAAAACTCTTCTGTCGGAGAAATTTGTGATCGCCCAATTATTCTTCCAGCTGAATCTAATGCTTCCTTCTGAAGGAAAGGGCCCTCCACATCAACCTCAGTTTGTGTATCAAAACCAGTGCGAAGCTCTTCTTTTTACTATGGACAACGCCCACCTGCTAGGACTCGCCATGCTACAGTTTCTGTCGAACCGTTCCAAGACGCATAACCATTATAACTCTGGTCTTTTAAGAGGTTGAGACGGCAGTTTTCCAGGGGAAATGTTTGTGACAGAGGAGTCTTTCTTTCATTAAGGCCTGCATACATGATGATTAAACTCTCCTAGCGAGGGGTATGAACATGAGGGGAAGACATCTATAAGGAGGTATTTGGTGGATATTCAATCAATTTTGTATGCGCTACTTATATTAGTGGCTATTTTTATGGTGACGCCACTACTATTTATTTTATATCTTCATGGTATCGACCGGAAACAAGATCAACATTCTGTTCTGAGAAATTTTCCTGTTTTGGGCCGAATGCGCTTTATCATTGAGAAGATGGGTCCCGAGTTAAGGCAATATTTGTTTGACCATGATACAGAAGGGAAACCGTATTCACGTGTAGATTTTTTGTCTATCGTAAAGCGAGCCAAATATTTTCAAACGAAGATTGGTTTTGGTTCGCAACGAGACTTTGATGCCCCTGGCTTCTTTATCCGTAATGCACTATTTCCAAAACAGATGGGTGAGATGCGGATGAAATCAGATGCGAAAATAAAAACGAAAAAATACGAGTTAGACCACGACGGGTTGTTCTCCCGGAAAGAACACCTCATCGAGGATGAAGTAGATTCATTTCTCTTAGCCGATGAGGACGCAATTGTAATCGGACCGCGATGTGAACAACCCTTTCGAATTAACAGTTTGGTCGGGATGTCAGGGATGAGTTTCGGTTCCTTAGGAGATCGTGCTATCACCGCCCTGTCAGAAGGGTTAGGAATGGCGAGAGGGACATGGATGAATACGGGTGAGGGAGGAATATCCCCTTATCATTTAAAAGGAAATGTGGATATCATCCTACAGATTGGTCCCGGACTCTTTGGTGTGAGAAATGCAGATGGATCATTTGATTGGGAAGCACTGCGTGAAAAAGCGGCTCTTCCACAAGTAAAGGCAATTGAACTTAAGCTAGGCCAAGGGGCGAAGATCCGCGGCGGACATGTTGGTGGTAGTAAGGTAACACCTGAAATCGCAGAAATTCGCAGAGTGGAGCCGTATCAAACGATAGATAGCCCTAATAGATTTAATGAATTTAGTGACGTTCCAACCATGGTGAAATGGATCGAGCGCATGCGGCAGGAAAGCGGCATCCCCATAGGGATAAAGATAGTGATGGGTGGAAAAGAAACCCTTGTGGACTTGGCAAAGCATATGAAAGAAACGGGTCAGGGACCTGACTTTATTACGATCGACGGTGGAGAAGGGGGTACTGGTGCGACGTATCAAGAATTGGCAGATGGAGTAGGTCTACCTTTAAAGCCAGCATTGATGTGTGCAGATGAAACTTTGCGCCAATATCACGTTCGAGAACAGGTTGTATTGATTGCATCAGGGAAATTGTTTACTCCTGATGGAATTGCAATTGCTTTATCTATGGGAGCGGACTTGGTGAATATGGCACGCAGTTTGATGATAACAGTGGGATGTATTCAAGCATTGAAATGTCATACCAATGAGTGCCCCGTTGGAGTGGCGACTACTGATCCATATCTGCAAAAGGCATTGGTGGTTGAGGAGAAAAAATATCGTGTTCTTAATTACATGATTTCATTGCGCCAAGGGTTATATCGGATAGCGGCAGCAGCAGGAATTGATTCTCCCACGAGTTTTGAGCGTCATCACGTTTCCTATCAACATGATTCTGGTGAGATATACTCGTTGGAAGAATGGATGAAGTTGAAACGGATTCCCACATCTTCTCGCCAAGAGAATCCATTTTCAGAAGTGGGTTAAGACTTATACTCATTTTGCATCGAATATACCCATTTTCTATAAGTAGGAATCATGCATCAGTACGCATGGTAGGTATATCCTTCGGTCATTGATCTATTTCCAAATAGAAAAGACCTGCATTAACAATGGATACTTCTATTCGAGGATGATATTGCCGGAAGGCATCACGGACACGCTGCGATTTCTCAGCGTGTTTTTCGTTGTCTTCGCTAACACCCTCATAGTAGCGTTCAAGTTGAAGAAGCTCTTGCTCTAACCAGTTTTGCGCTTCACTAGCCCATGGGTGCTGCTGCTCTTGGATATGTGTTTCGATGTATTGCTCTAATAAACCGACACCTTGGAGGAGAGTTAGCTGAGGAGTGATGGTATGACGGTATGGAGGTAGTTTACCACTCCATTTTCTATCCTTTATGCGAGCATAAAATTCACTTTCCAGTTGACCACTGTGTAAATTAACTCCAAGAGTATATAGCTCTTCCTTCTTTTGATCGCACACATAAGAAACTTTATAATTAATTCCTAAATAGGGCAGATAGGGCAGTGAGTGTGACGGTGAGTGGATATGGTTCTCCCCAACCTTTGTATCTTCATAGAGGCGAACAAATGGATGAGGTTGTTGCGCCGCAGAGAGCATCTTAGAAAAACGAGGAGAGCCATAAAAAAGGTATTCTGCTCGTACGTGCCCTTCAGGAATAGAACCATCAAAAGAAAAAGTTAACGTAGCCGGTTGAGGTGAAAGCCCCATCTTATCTACATACATCCAATAGAAGGGGCGATTCATCAATTCTTTATCCACTTCTACTGAAAGACGTGTCGTCAAAGCGGCGGATGCCTCTGTGCATATTTCACAATTATATGCGGATAAGTATTGCTTCGTAAAGGATTTGATCTGGTGTGGCTCCATTGGAGTCGCTCCTCTCCTGGTTAATGGCGGATAGGTGTGATTTCCTGTTTTGAGTGATGAAATTGATTCCCCAACTGTGCTAACTTTTCTTGTAGCTCAGACTCAGTATCTGCTTCCATCACAATCTGCATCAGGTTCTTTTCTAAGGTGTCTTTCAGATCTAACTTTTCCAAAATGGTTTCTAAATCACCGATAACCATACGAAACAAATCGATTTTTTCATGTAGTAGCCATATGATTTTCTCCTCAATGGTATCCACAGTGGCAAAGTTGTAAATATGCACATCCTTTGTTTGTCCGAAGCGGTGCACACGTCCAATTCGCTGTTCTACGCGCATGGGGTTCCATGGCATATCATAGTTGATCATGTGATGGCAAAACTGCAAATTTACCCCTTCTCCTCCTGCTTCCGTCGCCACCATCACTTGAGCACGGTTTTGAAAAAATTCCATCATCCAATCTTTTTTGTTGCGATTAAAGCCACCGCGAAAGGGAACGGCAGAGATACCAGCCTCTTTCAACGAGCGCAAAACCATTTCTTGTGTTGCACGGTATTCGGTGAAAAGAATCACTTTATCTGATATAGACTGAATGAGGGAAACTGCTCGCTTTACTTTAGCTGGGTTTTTAACAGCACGCAATAGATGTACCAAATGTTGGACTTCAGGTGAGAGTTGATCCTTTTCTCCTTCTTCACGTTGGAAGAGTTTAAATAAGGTGAGAAAGGCTGCATCACGGCTAGAGCATACTTCGCGTTGTAGAAGAACAAGGGATAAGATATTGCTACCGGTTTCTCTATGTTTTTGTGCTTGCGAACGAACAAAGTTGGTAATACCATCATATAGTTCCCGTTCTTCTACGGATAATTGAATGGGAATTGTGTGTACATGACGCTTGGTGAAATGAATGTTTCCATCCTGACGACGATTACGAATCATCACACGTTGAATTTCTGCACGTAACAATTCCTCATTTTTAGGCTTTCGTTTTCCGGCAACATACTCATGTTGAAACGACTCCTGTGCTCCTAAGTGGCCTGGCTTTAAAATCGTGACCAAATTGTAGAGTTCACTTAATTCGTTTTGCACAGGTGTAGCAGTGAGAAGGAGACAATATTTTTTTTGTAACTGGGAGATAAACTGCCAGTTTTTGGTGCGTCGGTTTTTCAACTTATGCGCTTCATCTATCAAGAGAAAATCATAAGGCTGCGCTAAAATATAATCGCGGTGGGGAGAGCGCTTAGCAGTGTCGATCGAAGCAACGATAATGTCGTGTTTTTCCCACATCCATGCTTTTTTATGAGCTACCGCGGGGATGTGAAACTTCTGATTTAGTTCCCGTGTCCATTGAAGCACAAGTGAAGAAGGGACGAGAATAAGTGCGCGAGTAACTAATCCGCGCAATAAGTATTCTTTAAGGATGAGGCCAGCTTCAATCGTTTTTCCTAGTCCTACCTCATCACCTAGGATGGCTCGTCCACGCATATCACCAATCACTCGTTGGGCCGCCTCAATCTGGTGTGGGAGTGGGGTGAAAGTTTGGATGGTATCTAGGCATTTTAAGTGATTAAAATCACGTACTAACTGTAGCTCTGCAGCGGTGAGAGCCACTTGGTATCGCTCCCAAGAACTCCATCCCCCGTCTGTTTCGACACAGTCATAAAAAGGATGTAGCCAAGAGCGATCAAATCGAATAGGTACGGAGTCCATCGGTTCATCTCCCTTTGAAACAATATGGTGTTGGTACAGTCTGTTATAGTATGTGGTCTTTTCTAAGAGATTATCAAAAGAGGAGCGAGAGAAAAGGTAGCTCCCATTATGTTTTAAATCCTGGTTTATGAGGAAGTAGTGATGGTCATACGTGGTTGTTGTGAATTGAGGAAGTTCCTAAATAGGGTATCGAAATGAAGGAGATATTGTGGCACAATGGAATGGAACAGCATTATGAGCGGGTGAAGGCGGGAGGAGAGTCCACACGAGTGTGGCGCCGAAGGAGCAAATCCATGAATAATCTGGCCACAGGTAATCATCATGGATGAATCTCTCAGGCAAAAGGAGGCCCGTCGGACGCAACTCTGGAGAGCGTCTTATCATTTACATAAGGCCACCCACGGGGCAATGCGAGCTGGTAGCGCATGAACTCTCTGGTGCAGGGACAGAGTGAGCCAGTCGAAATATAGGGATGCTTTGATCATTAATTAGATTGGTGGAGGTGGAGAAGGTGACGCAATTGAAACAAACCCCGCTTTTTGAGGTGTATCGTGAGGACGGCAAAATTGTCCCTTTTGCAGGATGGGAATTGCCTGTACGCTTTGCTGGAATTAAGGATGAACATGAAGCGGTTAGAATGCGTGCAGGATTGTTTGATGTTTCCCATATGGGTGAAGTGGAGGTGCGCGGTCCAGATGCATTTTCATTAGTGCAAAAACTAACGACGAATGACGTTTCTAAACTGGAGCCGGGAAAAATCCAATATACGTTGATGTGCTATCCAGATGGGGGTACGGTGGATGATCTACTTGTATATCAACAGCAAAAGGATTGTTACCTGCTCGTTATTAATGCCGCTAATATTGAAAAAGATGTGGAATGGATCGAAAAACATGCGGTAGGTGATGTCGAAATAAATAATATTTCGGACGAAGTGGCTCAATTAGCTCTCCAAGGCCCCAAAGCGCAATCTGTACTACAATCATTGACTGAAATAGATTTAGATGATATCCGTTTTTTTCGCTTTCAAGAAGATGTAGTGGTAAGTGGAGTAAAAGCTCTGGTATCACGTACAGGTTATACAGGTGAAGATGGTTTTGAACTCTATCTGTCTGCACAAGATGCTCCTACGCTATGGAAGGCTCTTATGCATGCAGGAGCTGAACCTTGTGGATTAGGTGCACGAGACACTTTGCGTTTTGAAGCTCGACTGCCGTTGTATGGCAATGAATTATCCCCGCATATCACGCCTTTAGAAGTTGGTTTGGGATTTGCGGTAAAACTGAAACAAGAAGATGATTTCATTGGGAAAGAAAGTTTACAGCGGATGAAGGATGAAGGACTTCCGCGCAAACTGGTAGGAATAGAAATGGTGGAACGTGGTATTCCCCGCACAGGTTATGCTGTTTTTAGTGGAGAGCGCGAGATTGGGAAGGTTACTTCCGGGACTCAATCTCCTACGCTGAAAAAAAATGTTGGTTTAGCTTTATTAGATAGCACTTATGCAGATGAAGGTAATGAAGTTGAGGTTGAAATTCGCGGTAAACGGATTAAAGCAACTATCGTAGCCACCCCATTTTATAAGCGGCCACAGAAATAGAGGAGGAACTAGGGATGAAGTTTCGTTACCTACCAATGACGGAAGAAGATCGCCAGGAGATGCTGTCTTTTCTCGGACTGGATTCGATTGAAGAACTATTTGCGGAAATCCCACAAGATATTCGCTTTGAAGGAGAATTAAATCTGCCTCCTGCATTGGCGGAGCCGACGTTGGTACGTCACATGCACCGTCTTGCCAAAATGAATACCTCTTTCGATGAAGCAGCCTGTTTTTTGGGAGCAGGTGCTTATGACCATTATATTCCCAGCGTTGTGGGGCACATGACCTCACGATCGGAGTTTTACACTGCTTATACTCCGTATCAAGCGGAGGTAAGTCAAGGAGAATTGCAGGCGATTTTTGAGTTTCAGACCATGATCTCGGAACTGACAGGGATGGAAGTGGCCAATTCCTCTATGTATGACGGGGCAACGGCGCTGGCTGAAGCTGCGGGAGTGGCATACGCCACGACTCGTAAACGAAAAATACTGGTGTCAGCGGGAGTTCATCCTGAAGCACGTGCTATCATTTCGACACAAGCCAAAGGATTGGGTTTAGAAGTTGTAACGATTCCATGTCAAGATGGAGTAACCGATCTTAAAGTATTAGACGATAAAAGTGATAACGAAACTGCGGCTGTTCTTATTCAATCCCCCAACTTCTTCGGTAATATAGAAGATCTAAAAGCGATTGAGCCCTTGGCACATCGCAATAAAGGATTGTTTGTGGTTAGTACCAATCCAATGTCTCTTGGAGTACTCACCCCCCCAGGGAAATTTGGAGCAGATATTGTGGTAGGAGAAGCGCAACCTCTAGGGATTGCCGTTCAGTTTGGAGGGCCGCATTGCGGATTTTTTACCACTACGAAAAAATTGATGCGCCGTATCCCAGGTCGGATCGTTGGGCAGACGGTAGATGAGAACGGTAAACGAGGATTTGTCCTTACGCTCCAAGCACGAGAACAACATATTCGACGTGAGAAGGCGACTTCTAATATTTGTTCTAACCAAGCATTAAATGCTTTGGGGGCAGCGGTCTATTTATCTGCGCTAGGGAAAGCCGGCTTTAAAGAAGTATCGGAACTTAACTTACAAAAAGCTCATTATGCGAAACAACGCTTGACACAGATTCCTGGAGTAAGTGCTTGCTTCACTCAACCCTTCTTTAATGAATTTGCCTTGAAGTTGCCCTTGCCAGTGGCACAAGTAAATAAAGCACTGCTTGCGCAGGGAATGATAGGTGGTTACGATCTGGGACGAGTCGATGAAGAGTACACAGATTGCATGCTGATTGCCGTCACTGAATTGCGTACTCAAGAGGAAATCGAGGCATTTGCTCGTGTATTGGAGGGATTAGTATGAACCAGGAAAAAGCCTTGATCTTCGAATTGAGTAAACCGGGACGGACAGCTTATAGTTTGCCTGCCTTAGACGTACCACCAGTCTCAAGCGAAGAGGTGTTGCCAACAGAAATGGTGCGTCAAGCACCTGCGGACTTGCCAGAAGTATCGGAGTTGGATCTTGTTCGCCATTATACAGAGCTATCTCGTCTTAATCACGGTATCGACAACGGGTTTTACCCCTTGGGTTCATGTACGATGAAATATAACCCCAAAATTAATGAAGATGTGGCTCGTCTTCCGGGTTTGACTCGTATTCATCCGTATCAGGCGGAGGAGACGGTACAAGGGGCATTGGAACTGATGTATGAATTGCAAAGTTCCCTTGCTGAAATTACAGGCATGGATAAGGTGACATTGCAATCAGCGGCAGGCGCACAGGGAGAATGGGTTGGTTTAATGCTGATTCGTGCGTATTTGCAAGATCGAGGGGAAAGCGGACGCAATAAAGTGATTGTGCCTGATTCTGCCCATGGGACCAATCCGGCAAGTGCTGCTGTAGCTGGTTTCGAGACGATTACAGTTCCATCTAATGAAAAGGGGCACGTTGATGTTGCCGCACTACGAGAAGCAGTGGGGGAAGATACAGCTGCTTTGATGCTGACCAATCCTAATACGCTCGGTTTGTTTGAAGAAGAGATTGGTGAAATTGCAGATATTGTACATGAGGCAGGTGGCCTTCTTTATTACGATGGCGCAAATGCTAATGCGATTCTGGGGATTACACGCCCAGGGGATATGGGCTTTGATGTGGTTCATCTAAATCTACACAAAACGTTTACAACCCCACATGGCGGGGGTGGACCTGGTTCTGGTCCCGTAGGTGTGACCGCGAAACTGGCCCCTTATCTACCTACTCCAACAGTAGAAAAAGGGGAAGA
This sequence comes from Mechercharimyces sp. CAU 1602, assembly GCF_024753565.1. Lineage (NCBI taxonomy): Bacteria > Bacillati > Bacillota > Bacilli > Caryophanales > Thermoactinomycetaceae > Mechercharimyces > Mechercharimyces sp. CAU 1602. Next base: position 739,925 of record NZ_JANTPT010000001.1, read on the forward strand.
GGGGTATTTTCTCAATTACGATATCCCCAAATCCATGGGTCGGATTAAAGGGTTTTACGGTAATTTTGGGATCAACGTCCGCGCCTATGCTTATATTCGTACGATGGGGGCAAAAGGGTTGCGAAAGGTATCAGAAAATGCTGTGCTAAATGCCAATTATATGATGCGCAAGCTGGAACCGTACTATGATCTACCCTTTACGCAGCATTGCAAGCACGAGTTTGTCCTTTCAGGTGCACGTCAAAAGAAACAAGGCGCACGCACGCTGGATATGGCAAAGCGTTTACTCGATTTTGGCGTTCATCCACCCACTATTTACTTCCCTTTGATTGTGGATGAGTGTTTGATGATCGAACCGACAGAGACAGAGAGCAAAGAAACTTTAGATACTTTTATTGAAACGATGATCCGTATTGCCAAAGAAGCAGAAGAAAACCCTGAAGTGATTCAAGAGGCTCCTCACCATACTCCGGTACGGCGCTTGGATGAAGTATTGGCGGCGCGCAAACCTGTTTTGCGATGGGAGAGAGAAAAGAAGTAATCTGATTGACGGGATAGCAGAAGCTGGAGAATAGAGCGAGGGTGAGGAGAAGAAATTTTCTCTTCACCCTTTGTTTGTAACGGGAAAGAGGGCGCCAACAGTGCGCTGCGAAGAGATGGCAAAAGGATTCCCTAAATATAGAAAGAATGATTCAATTGTAAACGAAAGCTGGACGAACTGAGGATGAATCTAGTAGAATAAGAGTGCAATATTTTTTGAATCTTTAGCGATAAATATAATATCTATGTTTTGTAAAGTAAGTAAATGGGAGATTGAGAAGGAGGTATGAGGTGTGAAAAAAGGTTTTCTAATGGCTTTATGTGTTGCATTATTGGGAGTAATCTTTCCATTAGGCTCGGGTGCCAACTCTGTTCAGGCGATGACGGAGGAGACAAGTAGTGACTATACCAAGGATGAAAAACTAGAACTAATTAAAAAATACGCGCCGCAAGTATGGTTTGATAAAGATGAGAAGTATTTCCCTTCTTCGGTGGAGTGGTCGTTTGACTACCTGGAAAGGTATCAGCGAGCGGGGAGTAATAAATACTCTTTGCGCTCCAAACAACCTTTAAATGACCCAAATGGAACGCTAGATTTTTTTCGCGGAGATTTGGATTCCGCTCGTATTTACGTAGGCTGGCGTGAAGCAGGTCCATCTACCATCGATCTAAAGTATATGATCTGGTATCCGTATAATCGAGGGAAAGTACCCTCCAACCTGGAGACGCTGATGAATTTTCTTCCCTCCTGGCTTGTGCCGCGGGGAGCGGGCTTTGGTCATCATGTAGGTGATTGGGAAGGAATTGAAATTCGTTTGGTCGATGGAGATGCTAAACAAGTCAAATTAAATTATCATTCTTTTAATACCAAGCAGAACTGGAGCGACTTTGAGAAGGTAGATGATACCCACATTGTCACGTACTCCGCTCAAGGCTCCCATGGAATGTGGAAAGAACCTGGCAACCATGAGTACATCAATCTCTTCATCGATAAACTAGAAGATAAAACGAGTAAAGGAACAGCATGGGACACATGGGAAGCTGTTGAGGCTTATGATTTTGATCGAAAGGAAAGTCTTTCAGGCAGAGATTGGCCAGCATGGTTAAGTGCAGATACCACTTCGACTGTTGCTGGTATGGATTCAGCAGATCCAGCGAGTGGTGGAATCGATAGGTGGGGAAATGAAGAGGGTGGTTGTAGCCTACAGTTTGTTTGTGTCCTTAATAACGGTCCAGGAGGACCTGATGAGAATACTAACTGGACAAGTACGTTTGGCGAGCCAGCTACATCTATCTTTAATGTGGCTTTTCGCTCACATCATGGGAAGTACCTTGTAGCAGAAGGGGATGGGGACAAAAACGTGAATGCCAATCGCTCGCAAGTGGGGAATTGGGAGCGATTTAATTTAAAGGTTACTAACTCTGTCCAAGATGATGGTAGTGGTTGTGTGAAGGATGGAGACCTGGTTAATATTGAGACGGGTAGTGGGTATTATTTACGAGCGACAGATAACGGGAGTCTCGATGCGAAAGCAAATAAACCTCAATCATGGGAAGAGTTTCAGCTGACCAACCACTCAAATGCTAACGGATGCTTAAAAAGTGGCGATCAAATATCTTTAAAAAGTCGTCATGGTAAGTATGTTGTTGCGGAAAACAACGGAGATGCGAATGCCAATCGTTCTAAGATCGGTTCCTGGGAGAAATTTATCATCGAGTTTCACTAATAATGGTTCTTACGATAATTTAAGAAGCACGGTTGAAATCGATAGAGGGTGAATGTGAAGTCAGCGCGGCGACACATTTACCCTTTTGTATGTTTATCATTCGCTTCTTTTAGAAAGCTACCCCCTTCCCTTATGAAGAGGAATTAGGAAGCGCGAACGTGAATGAAGAATAGTAACATCAAAGGGCAGAGTAGAAAGAAGAGCTCGACTTAAAATGAGTCAAGAAAATCTATTATCTGTTACGCCCCGTCAAAAATGGACAGCTATTATTGGACTCGCCACAGTAATGGCTATTTTCGGATCTATTGGTTTTGTAGCAGCGGAAACAGGGCTGCATTCACGGGAGCTTGTCTTTATACGGTGTGTGTTTGGTGCGTTTTTTTTAGGAATAGCTTGGGTAATGACGGGTGAGTTTAAAAAAGAGCGGTGGAATAAAAGCGAAACTATACGCGTGTGTATAGGTGGCATTATATTGGTTCTAAATTGGCTCTTTTTATTTATGAGTTTTGAAGTTATGCCAGTAACGATAACAGTAGCTATCTACTATCTAGCCCCAGTTTTTGTCTTGTTGTTGGGCAGCCTGATCTTCCGAGAGCGATTATCCTTGATTTCTGTGGGATCGATTTTGCTTTGTTTTGTTGGTACTCTGCTTATAATGGGGATTGATGGAGGGTGGTCTATTAACCGATTTATGGCATCTGGATTTGCTTGGGCTCTCTTAGCGGCTCTCTTTTACTCTATGCTTACCTTGATTGGGAAAGGAGTAACTCTCCTAAGTCCGTATGCAGTTTCTTTTTGTCATATGTTTTTGGGGGTATTTTTCTTAATCCCTGTGATAAAGCTCGATTCTTTTACTCAATTGTCTTTCCATAATTGGCTAGCGATTGTGGTGATCGGATCGGTTCATACCGGTTTTGTTTATTATTTATTCTTCGGAAGTATCCGTTTTCTCCCAGCTCGTATTACATCCGCCTTATTATTTTTAGATCCAGCAGTAGCGATCTTGCTCGACATGATGATTACGAACTTTCGCCCAACTGCGGTACAATTAGTGGGTATATTACTTACACTTATAGGAATAGCCTTTGTGTTATTTATGTCAACGCCTGTTTCTAAGAAAGAGAAAGATAGAGATGCTATGGTTGATCTGGAATAGAAGAGGGGTACAAAAAATGACTCGCCCTCCAGAAAAGGTGTGCGAGTCATTTGCTTTTCTCATGCTGTTTTACCCAAATTTGACTCCATTTGAAGGAGGGGATGAACTTGTTATACTGCAGCTTTGGAATATAAGTGGTAATCGATTGAACCGGCTAGCACGTCTTCCTCTGCTTGGTTTACGACGATAACTTTGAAGCGCAGTCGTTCTTCCCCACGCTCAGTTAGGGTGGCGCGCAGGGTTAAAACATCTCCTAAACCAACCATACCTTTGAAGCGAATGGAATAGTTTTGGATAAACCCATCGGTGTAATACGGTGTAAACAGCTTACTTAATTGCCCCATGGACCACATTCCATGAGCGATTATCCCGGGTAGCCCTAATTTTTGCGCTTCCTCATCGATGGTATGGATCGGGTTATAGTCTCCGGAAGCGCCAGCGTATTTGATTAGATCCAGCCGAGAGACGGGGGATAATTGGATTTCCTCTAGTGATTCTCCCGTAGCTAGATGATGTAAGTGGTTCATACACCCATCTCCTTCCGCACTAGGCTGCTAAGAATAATAACCTGAGTAGAGGAAAAGATGAGTCGATTCTCGGCCGACTCACCGTAGCGCTTGATATGAAGAATTCCCATTCGTCCTAGCTTTCCATCTTTTTCAGTGTAATCATGGACTTCCTGGTAGCAGAAAATCTCTTCACCGATGAGAAGAGGGCGCTCATAGTGAAATTGTTGTTCCCCATGAATCAACCCTTTTTTGGGAAGATAGAGGGAAGAAATAGTACCATAGTCAAAGACGACTGGAAAAGTAGGGGGAGCAATATTCCTCCCGTAGCGGGAGGAAGCCCCTGTCTTCTCATCCGTATAGAGGGGGTGAGGATCATCAATCGCCTCACAAAACTTTTTTACGGCTCCTCTTTCTACAACGTTTTTCACTTTTTCAGAGCAGTTACCAATCCAATCAAACAATGAGATCTCCCTCTTTCATCTTGGATTTCACCACATTTGACTCCTGAAGAAGCTTAATCTTTAGGTCCTCCTGCTACATAGAGCACTTGCCCGTTCACAAAAGAAGAGTGTTCATCAGCGAAGAAGAGTGCGGCATGTGCTATATCTGCTGGTTTTCCGCTTCGTCCAACAGGAATGGTTGTGATGCTGGCTGCGATCAGATCGGAAAAGGAGATCCCTAAACGGGCAGCGGTTGCTTTGGTCATGTCCGTTTCGATAAATCCAGGGGCAATTGCGTTGACGGTAATACCGAAGCGTCCCAACTCAATGGCCAATGTCTTGGTCAACCCTTGTAATCCTGCCTTAGCTGTTGAGTAATTGGCCTGTCCTCGATTGCCGAGGGCGGAAGTAGAGGAGAGATTAATAATTCGTCCGTATTTTTGTTCTACCATATATGTTTGGACTGCACGGCAGGTAAGAAAGGAGCCTTTAAGGTGTACGTTCATTACACTCTCCCAGTCCTGATCACTCATTTTAAATAATAGGTTATCTCGTGTGATCCCTGCGTTGTTGACCAGGATGTCGAGTGAGCCAAATGTAGTCACGATCTCTTTAGTCACTTGTGCAACTTGATCTCCGTCAGTAATATCAGCTACTTGAGCATAAACTTCGCACCCTTGCTCTCGTAATTGATGTGCACAAGTACTAAGAGATTCTTCATCTATGTCAACGAGAGCAACTTTTGCTCCCGCGGCGGCAAATTGCTCTGCAATAGCTTTTCCGATCCCCCGGCTTCCTCCTGTGACAAAAGCAACGCGTCCGTCAAATCTTGCAGTCATTATTCATCCTCCCTCGTGTAGTGTACGTGACTACTGCCCTACTTTTACATGTTCTTTCAACAGGTTGCGTGCGATGATAACACGCTGAATTTCATCGGTTCCGTCGTATATACGCCATAGTCTTGCTTCGCGATACCAGCGTTCGATAGGCAGTTCCTTCGTATATCCCATCCCACCGTGGATTTGTAAAACTCGATCGACAACACGATTCCCCATATTGGATCCATATAGCTTGGCGATAGAGGCGAGGTGGCGATTATCTTCTCCTTGATCCAGGGTAAAGGCGGCGTTAAGTACAAGCCATTTGGCGGCTTCGATCTCGACAGCTGAATCAGCGATCATAAATTGGATTGCCTGTCGCTCGGCAATTGGCTTGCCAAAGGTATTTCGCTTTTTGGCATAATCTATAGCCATAGCCAGTAGACGCTCTGCCGCTCCAATCGCACGAGCGCCGACGATCCAGCGTGCAAATCCGATCCATTCTAAGCCGAGATCATATCCACGGTCTACCTCGCCTAGTACGTTTTCATGTGGCACTCGCACCTGGTCAAAGATAAGGGAGGCAGGTCCCCAATCACCCATTGTATCGATGTATTCGGAGCGCCAACCCATTGTACGATCTACGATAAAACAAGTGATTCCATCCCGAGGATTTGCTTCTTTTTTCTCTTTGTCCGTTACCGCGATCACCATGACAAAGTCGGCTTCATTGCCACCGGTGATAAAGGTTTTTTCACCGTGTAAGATCCATTCATCTCCATCTCTAACCGCACTCATCTTGATATTACGCGTATCTGAACCCGCATCGGGCTCGGTCATAGCAAAACATGATTTTTTCTCGCCGCGTATGGTCGGTAAGAGGTATTTTTCTTTTTGGGCTTCGTTGGCATAGTAGAGGATATTATCGGCATATCCACCAAAGCGGAAGGGGACGAAGGTTTTGGATACTTCCATCAACACGATGGCGAGCATCATATTGCCAAGATTGGCTCCCCCGTACTCTTCAGGGGTACTAATCCCCCAAAAGCCCGCCTTTTTTGCTTTTAGTTGGAGGTCTTCTATAGTACCTGCAGATAAGCTGGGCTTGCCTTCGCGTTCGTTTCGCAATACTTCTGCCTCAAGTGGCATCAATTCACGTTCTACGAACTTACGAATGGTTTTTTGCACCATGCGCTGTTCATCAGTTAAGCGTAAATGCATACGGTGTGCACCCCTTTTAGCGTGGATGTGATTCTATAAAGAACTTACTTAACAGCCAACAGCTCTTTTAGTTTACGTTTGAGGATTTTTCCCACATCGCTTTTTGGCATCTCTGTAAGAAACGTTACGCTGGTGGGTACTTTGTAGGTAGCAAGGTGCTCTCGGCAGTATGAGATGCACGGTTCCTCTGATAAGGATGCATCTTCTTTTAAGACGATTACAGCATGTACTGTTTCCCCACGATAGGAATCAGGGATACCAATTACAGCAGCTTCAAAAATGGCGGGGTGGCGGTATAGTACATCTTCTACTTCAATTGGATATACATTGTAACCGCTGGCGATGATAAGTTCTTTTTTTCGGCCGACGATATAAAAGTATCCATCTTCATCCATCTTGGCTAAATCACCAGTGTATAGCCATCCGTTGCGCAAAGCTTTGGCTGTCTCCTCTGGTTGATTCCAGTATCCCTTCATTACTTGCGGTCCCTGAATGATTAGCTCTCCCACTTCCCCCTGTGGAAGCTCCCGTTCTCCTGTAGTAGCATCCACTATTTTGGCATCGGTGCTGGCGATGGGGAATCCAATGCTCCCTGCTTTTTGCAAGCCGATGACTGGGTTACGGTGGGTGACAGGGGAGGCTTCGGATAAACCATATCCTTCCGCAATATCCGCTTTGCTTAGCTGATTAAAGCGTTCTAACACCTCTAATGGCAAAGGAGCTGAACCGCTAGTACATAAGGTAAAGCAACTTAGGTCAAACGGTTTTTGGCTGTAGCGATGCAATAGTGCAATATACATCGTAGGAGCTCCGGGAAAAGCGGTGGGCTGTACTTTTTCGATTAATTCAATGACATGTTCAACGTCAAATTTGGGGACGAGGATCATATTCCCGCCATTATAGAAGGTGAGGATCATCGCTCCTGTCATGCCATAGATGTGAAAGAGAGGTGCGATTGTTAAAACGCGTTCCTCTCCTTTCTTTATCTTGATTTCTGAAGTGGCGGCACTTTGGATGGCATTTGCAACAATATTATAATGTGTTAACATTGCCCCTTTGGGACGACCTGTCGTGCCTCCTGTATATTGAATGACGGCCACATCTTCTTTAGGGAAGATAGGGACAGGTGTAAAGGAGTATTCCTCGTTAGACTGATGGAGGAGCTGATCAAACGTGCATGCTTGGCTAAAAGAGACATCGATGGTATGAGAAACAGAGGATTGATCAATGATGGAATCTGTCAGAGGAAGGAGCGTATCGAGTACGATCAGAAAAGAGGTTTCGCTATCTTGTAGGACATGTAGTAACTCGTTAGGCTTGTACATGGGACTTAGTTGCACAATCGTGGCTCCACATTGAAGTGCGGCATAGTAACTAATTGGATACTGTGGGCAATTGGGTAACATGATACCGACACGATCGCCTTTTTTAATCCCCATCTGCTGGAGTGCGCGGGCAAATTGTGCGATCGCTTGTGATAATTGGCGATAGGTATACGTTTGATGGTAAAAAGTGATAGCGGTATGATCAGCATAAGTATGCAAGGACTGCTGCAAAAGTTCAGGTATTGTAAGGAGAGGGACATCGACAGAGGCGGGCACACCTGCGGGAATATGCTGGGACCAAGGTCGCTTCATTACTAGTTTCCTCCTTTGTGATTTGAGGTGAAGAGCTAGCATCAGCGGTAACCATTCTAGCTGTCTGTTACAACGAGAAAGTCTATCTTTGCCTAATATTCAAACTTTTAATCTGAGAGCAGTAAGCGATACATACGGTAGTGATTATATTTCTTTTTTCTTGGTTGTTTGTCAGATTTCGCTCTGGAAAAATGAGCGAATATCGATTATGATAATTGTAATCGCTTACAATTGTTGCAATCAAATGAATACTTACTCATGATATCAGTATACGATATTTTTTTCTTTTGTTCAATATGAGGGAGGGAGAGGGTAACATGAGAGAACAGTTTGTAACGATGAGTGGAGAAGGATGGAAGCAGAATTCGTTTCCTTATCGCTTATACCGTAAAGCGAAAAAGTTGGGGGTGTGGGATCCGGAAGATATTGATTTTACCCAAGACCGCCGCGATTGGGATCAACTAGATGAACGGAAAAGATGGGAGATCATGCAACTAATTTCTCAATTTCAAGCTGGAGAGGAAGCGGTTACTCTTGATTTGCTACCTCTTATCATGGTAATTGCCAAAGAAGGTCGTTTGGATGAAGAGATGTATTTAACCACATTTCTTTTCGAAGAGGCAAAGCATACAGAGTTTTTCCGCCACTTTCTTAATCAGATGGGAGAAAACGGGGATCTTACCGTCTATCATACAGATACGTATAAGCAGATATTCCAAGAAATCTTACCTACGGCGATGACTCGTTTGGAACATGATCATTCCCGGGTAGCGCTGGTTGAAGCGGCTACCGTTTACAATCTCTTTGTCGAGGGTGTTTTGGCTGAAACAGGATACTATTCTTTTCACACGACACTGGAGAAAGAGGGAATTATGCCTGGATTATTGCAAGGGATTGCCCTCTTAAAGAAAGACGAAGCACGTCATATTAGTTATGGTACTTATCTGCTCCAGCGGTGTATTGCCGAAGATGACAGTTTATACGATGTAGTGATGCAGAAGATGGAAGAACTTATTCCGTATGCGATAAAGATGCAGCATGAAAGCATCAAAGAAAAGCCTGTCAGTGCTTTTGGTACGACCAATGACTTGTATAACCAATTTATGATGAAGCAAGCTCACGTGCGAATGGAAGTGTTGAAACGTGCCCGGGGCAAATCTTTAGATGAAGTTTATCGATATGATGAAGAAGAAGCAGGAACGGTTTTGTAGCTTTCACTGAACGTGAATGGAGGTTTTTTAAATGGGAGTAGATTACCATGCTTTTCACGTACGTACTTCTCTTCACAATGGGGCAGGAGTGCGTGCAATGATTCCAGACCTCTTTCGGGGACTAAGGGGAAAGCGGATTGCATTGTTTAGCGATCAGGGGTTGAAAAAGGCAGGGGTTGTAGAACGAGTCGAAGAGGTTTTCTCTGCGCAGGATACTGAGGCACCAGAGATTGTAGGTACTTTTTTCGAGCTGACTCAGGATGCAACGAGTTCATCAGTTAATGAAGCAACCAGATTTGCACGTGATGTGAGAGCAGATGCGCTCCTCGCCGTGGGTGGTGGAAGTGTGATGGATGCGGTAAAAGGGGTGAAATATAGTCTTGCTTACGAATTAGAAGATATTAAAGATGTGTTAACGAGAGGGTTACATGTAGAGCGATGGCCGGAGGCACGATCCCTAACCATTCCTCATCTGTCTGTACCCACCACAGCAGGTACAGGTTCGGAGGTTTCACCTATCTCTGTTATCTTCAATGAAGAGAAGCGCTTAAAAACAAATCTTGTTCACCCAGATCTAGCTTCAGATATGGCAGTGTTAGATCCCGAACTATCAATGGGTCTACCCCCATTCATCACTGCGTTCACTGGCTTTGATGCGTTGACACACGCTATCGAAGCACTTGCTTCACCCCAACTCAACTCGTACAGTGATGCCCTCGCTTTGCAGGCGATTCGATTGATAGAATGTCATCTTCCCCGTGTGGTAGCAGACGGGGAAGACATGGAGTCCCGCATGGAAATGTTAGCTGCCAGTGCGATGGCGATCACGGCATTTAGCCTCACACTGGCAGCCATTCCTGTTCATAATTTTGCTCATGCATGTGGAGCGTTGTACCGCACTCCGCACGGATTAGCAAATGCTTTATTTTTGCCAGCAGTGATGAAGGCGTTACCTGAATTATATCTTCCTAAGATCGACGCACTCGCCACCGCATTGCAGGTTGATACGAAGAATAAAGAGAAAGAAGCATGTTTAGATGCTGTCATTGATAAAATCGAGCAAATGCGCACAGATATAGGTTTACCCTCTCATTTGAATACGAGTGAGGTGCGAGGAGAAGAGGTCACAGCAGAGGATGATATGGCCCAGTTGGTAACAGCGGTGCAACAGGATCCGCTAGGGCGAATGTTTCCTCTAGCAGAAGAAACGATTTGCACAATTGCCGAGCAGGTTCAGGGAGTGAAAGTAGAGGAGAGAGCGTAAACAACTTATAGATTGGAATTAAAGTCCTCTTTCATCAGGAGATATACTGATGAAAGAGGATTATTTATTGGGAAGAGGGCAGCCGACACCTAATTGTAATAGATTGATACGTCTAGATGAAAGGAGCATGTGGTACACTAAAAAAAATAAAGAGATAAAGTGAGGTGCATATTACGTATGGTAGAAAAACCTAAAGGACTACAAAATACATCGACGGCAACGAAAGTGATCATCGGACTCTCTCTTTTGATTAATGCTATTATTGCCCTCTTTTTTGTGATGCCAAAGACGGACCAATTTAACCATCTGGACTTAACTTTCTTACCTATGATGAATGCAATCTTCAATAGCTTCACCTTCGTTTTTTTGGTAGTAGCGCTTATAATGATCAAACAGAAAAATATTATGTGGCATCGTCGCTTTATATTGGCGGCATTTACATCGACCTCTTTTTTCTTAGTCACGTACCTGATCTATCACGGTCTGGCTGAATCCACTTCTTTTGGTGGTGAGGGTCCCATTCGGTATGTATACTTTATCTTATTGATCACGCATATTTTTTTAGCGGCCATCATCGTTCCGCTAGCCCTCTTCTCTATCTACTTCGGCTGGAAAATGGATGTTCCACGCCATCGTAAGATCGCACGCTGGACTATGCCGATCTGGCTGTATGTAAGCATAAGCGGGCCGATTGTCTATTTGATGATTTCGCCCTACTATTAAGCAGAGTGTTCAGTAGCAAAACCGTCTACGAAAGATTGTGTAGGCGGTTTTTAGATCAGACCAGCTAGTGTAGAGGTGTAGTTATCGGAATTATTAGTATATATAAACTCACTTTATTTGCATAAAAAAATAAAAGTTAATTTGGCGACGGTATGATAGATACAAAGGATTCACTAATGAGTAGGGAGAATCAATGAAGAAAGGGGAGGGTATGATGAGCGAACAACGACCTGAGCATTGGGATTCTATGTATGATAGTGGAGAGTACTTACAGCGATGGGATTATACATATCCCTCGCAGGAGTTGGTCAGTTTTATTGCTACAGGACTTTTGCCAACCGATGCGATGGCGCTTGATGTGGGATGTGGAGCGGGAAGGGAGGCGATTTTTCTCGCACAGCAAGGGTTTAATGTGACTGGCATAGATATGAGTGAGAAAGCAATTGCGATCGCAAAATCTAGAGCAGTGGAACAGGGGGTAAACGTTGATTTTCATTGTGGCAACGTATTAAAGATGTCTGAGGATAACCACTCATTTGATTTTGTGAACGATCGGGGTTGTTTTCACTTAATCGGTTCAGAGGATCGTCCTTATTATGTAAAAGAGATGGTACGTGTATTAAAGCCAGGGGGACGGATCTTATTGCGGGGATGCCGTGAAAAACCGACATGGGATAATTCGTTTGTTCCCGTAACTTTAAACGTCATACAAGAATTTTTTAACCCCTTTTTCTCATCTGGACCAGTTCTTCCCCTTCAGATGATTTCTAATGCAGCAGGGGTCGGCTTAGATGGTAACCTGGTCGTCCTGCAGAGAAGGGATTGAATGACGGGGATATCGCTTACACTAGATGATATATGGGATTTCTTTAGCTTGGATAAGTAGAGGGGAAATCATTTAGAATGGGGGTAGTAAAATGGACTTTGAGCCAATAGATCCCAAGGCACAGTCACAGTACCGTTCATTACTAAAGCAATCGTTTAATTTTCCAGACGATTATATTGAACCATGGTTTGAATGGTTAAATACCACCCAAATGCGTGGAGTATACCGTGACCATCAACTGGTGGGAGGGCTTAGTTGGATTAAGATAGGTCAATGGTACGGTGGAAGAGTGGTTCCAGCTAGTGGAATTTCAGCAGTAGCCGTTACCCCAGAGGGAAGAGGCGAAGGGGTAGCCACTGTTTTACTGCGGGAGTGTATTACTGAACTTTATGAAGAAGGCTTTCCGCTCGCAATACTATATCCTACGACAGTTCCTCTTTACCGGAAAGCTGGGTTTGAATTGGCAGGGATGCGACTGCAGTATCATTTATCTTTATTTGAACTCCAGTTGTTACAGTCAAGTGAGATGGAGGTTGTGAAGGTTCCGATTGGCTATGATGAAAAAATTGATGTTTTTTATCGCGCACAAGCGAGGTCACATGGGGGATTACTAGATCGTACGAAACAGATGTGGGAGAAGCTATATTTGTTGCCAGAAAACGATCTCCATCTATATCGAATTGAAAACAATGGGAATACAGAGGGATATGTATGTTTAATGCAAACTCCAGGAAATGAGAGCATCATGATTAGAGACTGGTTTGCGTCATCACCTGCAGCGACAGCTCGTATTTTACAGCTGATTAAAGGTCACGCCCCTATGTTTACGGAGCTGACTTGGCGAGGAGGGCCACAGGATTCTTTCTTATCCTCTCTTTCCGATCCGGCAGGTGCGAAAATCTCCTCTTATCAGGAATGGATGGCGCGTATCGTAGACGTGGAAAAAGCATTTAGCATGCGTGGCTTTCCACATGGTCGGGCGACGACTCTTCACTTTGAGATTAAGGATCCTTGGGTCGAGGCTAATTGTGGCCGCTTTATTTTAACTGTTTCGAATGAAGGAGATGTGTCGGTGGAGCGCGGGGGAGAAGGTACATTGAGAATCGATATTAAAGGAGTAGCATCTTTATATACAAGTCACCGCACGGCACATCAGCTTCAAAGAGAAGGATTGTTACATACAGAAGACGAGGATAGCTTATCAGAGGTAACTATGCTATTTGCTGGTCCTAATCCGTGGATGACAGATATTTTTTAGGAGGAGTATCGATGGATGAACAAGCTTTTCAACAAGCGATCCACTTACATGTAGTCGGAAGATATAAGGAAGCTCAACGGGAGTATGAAGCACTACTAGTTGATGATCCCCATGATGCACTCTTACATTATCGCATGGCATGGGTGTGCGATAATCTAGGTGAGGAAAGTAGGGCGGTTCCCCATTATGAACGCGCTTTGGAAGGTAGATTGAGTGGGGAGGATCGGGAAGGAGCATTTATAGGCTTGGGGAGCACGTACCGTTGTTTAGGTGACTACGAGCGAGCTGAACAGCTTTTGCGACAGGGAATAAGGGAGTTCCCCCACAATAATGCACTATATACCTTTCCTGGCCTCACATTACACAATCAAGGGAGAAGCAGCGAAGGAATAAAGATTTTATTGGAAATTCTGGCCGAAACCAGTCAGGATGAAAATATACTCACTTACAAAAAAGCGATTCTCTTTTACTCTGATAAACTAGAGCAGGTTTGGTAGGGAGAGTTGCCTTTTCTTTCATTCATAAGAACGGTATAATAGGAATGAAAGCGGATGCAATTGATTTATTTTAATGAATGATGTCTCATTCATAATGGTTAAGAACTTTTTAATTATAGGAAGAGGAGTGGATCAAATGAAAGGTAAAACAGTCATTGTAACCGGTGGTAGTAATGGCATGGGGAAAGGCATGGCGGCCCGTTTTTGTCAAGAAGGCGCCAACGTGGTTATTATTGGCCGCGATGTTGAGAAACTAGAAAACACAAAAAAAGAAATCGAAACATTTGAAGGTCAAGTGCTTCCTATCTCTATGGATGTTCGGAATTTAGAGCAAGTTGAAGACATGGTGAAAAAGACGAAAGAGACTTTTGGTCAAATTGATCATCTCGTTAATAATGCTGCAGGCAACTTCCTTGTTAATGCGGAAGATTTATCCGTCAACGGTTGGAAATCGGTCATCGATATTGTACTTAATGGTACGTGGTACTGTACCCAAACTGTAGGGAAAGAATGGATTAAAGATGGACATAAGGGTTCCATCGTTAATATTGTAACTACGTATACGCAAACCGGTGCAGCTGGCGTTATTCACTCGGCATCTGCCAAAGCAGGTGTAGTAGCGATGGCACGTACGCTGGCAGTCGAGTGGGGAGAGCGCTATGGCATCCGCGTCAACTGTATCGCTCCGGGTCCTATCGAGGATACGGGTGGAACCGATAAGTTGATCCTCTCGGAGAAAATGCATAAGATGGCATTGCAAAGTGTACCGTTGAAGCGCTTTGGTCGCCTCGATGAGATTGCTAGTCTAGCTAAATTTTTGCTTTCCGAAGAATCGGGCTATATCAACGGCGATGTCATCACGATTGATGGAGGTCAATCGTTGAACGGTTCTCGCTTTATGTAATCTAAGCTAAGATAACCTAACAGGGTGCTTTCCAATTTAGGAGAGCACCTTTTTTGATGTCCTAGTGTATAAATTGTGATAAGAATGGGGTACCCTCCTCTGGGGAAGAGTAGTAGACAGTGAAAGAGAAAGGGGTGGATGAGATGTCTGAGGGCGTGATGTGGATGATTGTTGGCGTTGTAATTTTGACTACGATCCCACTATTCGTATTAGGATGGGCGGCGCAAAGACGACGACAAAAACAATAGTATAAGAGAAAATATCCGCACTTCTGATCATCATTTGTGTCAATCACGGGGGGAAGTTACAATATAGAGAAGATGAACGATGAGGTGGGGATGAAGATGAAGAGTGAATGGCGCTTTATCGTGAGTGGACCGCAATCAGGAGCGGAAAATATGGCAGTAGATGAAGCGATTCTAACAGCTAGTAGTGAAGGAATGGCTCCACCTACGATTCGGTTTTATGAGTGGGATCCAGCAGCAGTTTCGATCGGCTACTTCCAGCGAGTGCAAGAAGAACTCGATATCGAGAAGATTTATAAGAACAAGTTAGGGCTGGTGCGCAGAGCGACGGGGGGGCGTGCTATCCTCCACCAGCGGGAATTAACCTATAGTGTGATTTTATCGGAACAGTATCCTGGGATGCCTACTTCTGTTACCGATTCGTATCGAGTGATTAGTAGAGGATTGATGGAGGGGTTTCGAAACCTTGGCTTATCTGCAGAGATGACAGCTCCGCTGGCAGGTAAATTGAGAACAGAGACAGCAGCCTGCTTTGATACCCCTTCTTCATATGAACTTGTAGTGGAGGGACGTAAAGTCGCAGGTAGTGCACAAACACGACAGCGCGGTATTATTTTGCAACATGGTTCTATTCCATTAGATTTAGATGTAGAGATGTTATTTGAAGTATTGCGTTTTGCTTCCGTAGAAGAGAAGCAAAAAATGAAAGAAGCTTTTTTATCAAAAGCAGTTGCGATAGAACAGCTGAGTAAGCGGACGGTAACGATGGATGAGATGATTTTGGCATTTCAAAAAGGGTTTGCGAAAGGGTTAGATATAACGTTGGTTCCAGGGGCGTTAACTGCTTATGAACAAGAACTGGCAAAACAATTAAGTTATTCTCGGTATAATACAGATGAATGGAATCTGCGCCGCTAACAAACGAGATTTCTAGTAGGAACTACTTATATCCGAAATTACATAAACAAGGAATCAACTGCTGTTAATCGTACCTAGTTTCTATTGTGTGGGATATGTCGAAACTTCTTGATTTTTATCGATAAGAAGAGTACGATAAAGACAAAATCCTAGTAATCAGAACGCTATTTTTATAGGAGTGCTGATCGATAGGGGAAGTTGTAGAGTTTGGTTGGGGAGGGAATATGTTGGAAGAAAAGCAATATCAGTCTGGTAGTCAGATAGGAAACTATACGGTAGAAGACGAAATTATGTTTTTCTCTGGGCAGTTATTGCGGGCTTCGGATACCGATGGATCGCAGGTCTATTTGCAGGAAATTTCACTTCCCCGGTCTTTACCAAAAGACTTTAAAGAGATGCTCTTGCATATGAAACACCCCCATCTGGCTCCTGTTATTCAAGTGCTTGAAGAGTCGGATCGGATGATCTTGGTTCACCCTCCTTTAAAAGGGAATCCTCTTCCGCTGTTTATGAGAGAAGAAGGTCCGCTAGAGCCAGAAAAGGCATTGCGCTTTGCGCAAAGATTGACATACACTATGATGGATTTAACACGGATTTCATTACCGTTTTATACCACTCTGGATCCGCGCAATATTATTATAGACAATGATTGCCCTTATATCATTTTTTATGGGGATGCGACCTACGGCCATCGTGAACCAAATAATAAATGGAAGATGGAGCCGGATGAGAAGTGGCGTTCTTTGCTCTTTTATCTACTCACTGGGAAACAGCCTAGTAGTGTGAAGGATAAGAAACAAGAGTTGAGCAAGCATAAAATGCCACAATCGATACACGAGCTTGCCCTGGATTCGTTAATTGAAAAAAATTCGATCTATGCTATCTTACGACGTATGGATGGATTGGTAAATAAAAAAGGGATTTCTCCTTCCTTACCGAAGATGGCGAAACTACCCATTCTAGCTGAAACAACGAGGAAAGAAAAAAGTTGGATTCTCATCGGTGCGACGATTATGACAGCTATCTTTGCACTGGGACTGATTCTATTTTTATTTTCTTCTAGCTCCTCTCCGTCTACAGGAGAAGTAACTTCTTCTGAGCTAATCCAAGCAGCAAGCCCTAAGCAGGGAGAGACCAGAAAGGGCACCTCTTCTGAAGAAGGAGCATTCTTGTATACAAAGAAAGAAGAGATTAAGGGCGCTACCAGTATTAATGTCCCACTTAAGCTAAATGATGTTACGCCAGTGACGATTCAACTAAAGGGAGCAAATGAATCTACTACATATGGATTGCGTGTGGATGAAATGGGCGGGGTAGAGTTGTTCCGTTCGGGGGAGAATGTCACGTATACGATGGCCAATTCCGGGGAGTCCTTTGTTATGCAACCAAATACAGAGTACCAAGTGGAGCTTCTCTTTATCCCTAATGGACGATTGCGTGCTTCTATCACAGAAACCGGTAAAAAAACACGATGGTTAGCAACGGGTCCTGAGCTTCCTACAGGCAAATTTACGTTGGAAGCGATTGGGGAAAAGAAAGAGACGTCATTGGGTAAAGTGAGAACGGAGAAGATTGATCATACTCAGACAAAACTACAAGAATGGCGTTTAAATCATACTTGGGATCTCGTATCAGGAGTAGGGCTTGCTTCTGCGTACAGTATGAATTTTTATGAGCACGTGATGATTCAATCCAGTTACAAGAAGATTGATAATCAACCGATCATCTTTCGTCGCTCAGCGGGATATAGAGGCGACCCACTGCAACTATATATCGATACGGAAAAAGGGAAAGTGTATGAGCTGATCTGGTCGAGTGAAGGGGATTTGATCTTTAGCCAAATTGATGGCGATGAGAAAAAAGAGTTGGTACGACAAACAATCATGTGGGAGTGGGAACCCGGTTTGGATACTGAGTTAAAAGTGTTGACAGAAGGGACAAAAATCGGTATCGAGTTAGCACAAGGTTCCAATCGAGGTCATATTCATCCCGCTTTTATGGAAAAAATTAATATTAAAAATGTAGCGATTCAAAGTGAGTCTGAGTTAGAAATTATAAAAAAGTAATAAACAGAGGAGCACACCTGATCAGGTGTGCTCCTCTGTTTATTACTAGGATTGTGCGATAAGTTGCTCAAATGCTTGTTGTAACTGTTTTGTAATTGGCCCGGGCTTTCCTGTACCGATTTCATGACCGTTAACATGAGTGACAGGGGTAACTTCTACAGTGGTTCCCGTCAGGAAGATTTCGTCTGCGTCTCTAATCACATCGATGGCGACGGGGCGTTCGATACACTGTAATCCTTCTTGTGCGATCAGAGTAAGTGTGACAGCACGTGTGATGCCATGCAGAATAAGATTATTAGCGGGATGGGTGTAAAGAGTGCCATCTTTTACAATAAACACATTGGTCGCACTTCCCTCGGTGAGGATTCCATCACGGTGTAAGATTGCTTCTTGTGCATTGCGATCGACCGCTTCTTGTTTGGCGAGAACTGCGCCTAAAAGATTAAGACTCTTAATATCGCATCGTAACCAGCGAATATCTTCTGTCGTGATCGCATGAACGCCCTGCTTTAGAGCTTGAAGGGGACGGGGAGCTGGGATGACATAGGCGACGATGATGGGGGTAGCTTGGGCAGGAAATGGATGAGAACGGGGGGCTACTCCGCGTGACAATTGTAAGTAGATATTTCCGTCCACAAGGTTGTTTTGCTCGATTAACGCTTTGAGATGATCTTCGAGAATATCTAACCCGTATGGGAGCTCAAGACGAATTTCGTGTGCACTACGAGCAAAGCGATCAAGGTGGGCTTGCATATAAAAAGGCTTGCTGCCATACACGCGGATAACCTCATATACGCCATCACCAAATTGGTAGCCACGATCTTCAATATCGACGGGAGCGTTTTTCCGTTCAATAAGTTGATTATCAAATAAAATCATCAATAAGACCTCCAGATATCAAAAAAGTATAATGATTTGCTGATTGCTTTATTTTACACTATTTTTCATTGAAGTGCTTGCTTGTGTGTCTATGTTAAGCAAATTTGGTTTCTTATCGCAGAGAACGTGACAAATAGGAGAGGAAGAAGCGTCACATGAGTAGGAACGCCGTTGACTGGGGTCAAGTTTCATCAATCTAGGCGAACACAGATACTGCTATCCCCTAGATTGCTAAATCTTGTAATGATATAATGGTGCATAGCTATATCTAGTGATCAAACGATCCTGTTAAAAATTGAATGTCAGCTACGGTCTTATAAGATGTGGGAGGGGTAAAGGTTGAAAATAAAACGCTATTTCACACGAGTTGGAGAAGACGTCTTTCAATCTGTTCAGTATAGTAAGCGAGATTGTCGTATTACGAACCCCGATGGATCGGTCGTTTTTGAAATGAAGGGAGCAGAAATCCCGGAATCCTGGAGTCAAGTGGCTTCAGACATTATGGTTTCGAAATATTTTCGCAAGGCGGGGGTTCCTCAGCGAGATGAAGATGGAAATGTACGTGTAAATGAAGAAGGAGAACCACTGACAGGGCCTGAAACAAGTGTGCGACAAGTGATTCATCGCTTGGTGGGATGTTGGCGTGAGTGGGGTATGCAATATGGATATTTTGATGATGAAGACGATGCGCAAGCATTTTATGATGAGCTTGTATATATGTTGTTGCACCAGATGGCAGCACCCAATTCTCCACAATGGTTTAATACAGGACTAGCATATGCCTATAACATTACTGGGAAAGCACAGGGCCATTACTACGTGGATCCAGAGACGGAGAAATTACGGCAGGGAAAAGATGCCTATACACGGCCACAACCACATGCTTGTTTTATTCAATCTTTGCAAGATGATTTGGTTAATGATGGCGGTATCATGGATTTGTGGGTACGTGAAGCCCGACTCTTTAAGTACGGGAGCGGTACTGGGACCAACTTCTCTGCGATTCGTGGTAAGGGGGAGAAACTTTCAGGTGGAGGAACATCTTCCGGGCTACTTTCTTTTCTGAAGATCGGTGATCGTGCTGCTGGAGCTATCAAGTCAGGCGGGACTACACGTCGTGCTGCTAAGATGGTGACGTTGGATATTGATCACCCAGATATTGAAGACTTTATTCAATGGAAAGCGAAGGAAGAAAAGAAAGCGAGGATTTTAATTGAAGCAGGCTTCGATCCTTCGTTTAATGGTGAAGCGTATGAGACTGTTTCTGGACAAAACTCGAATAATTCGGTGCGGATTCCACACACATTTTTTACGAAGTTACAAAAGGGTGAGGAGTGGGAGTTGCGGAGGCGTACTGATGGGCAAATAGATAAAAGGATTCCAGCCGCACAATTATGGAATCAAATAGGGCAAGCCGCCTGGGAATGCGCAGATCCGGGGATACAATACGATGGAACCATTAATGAATGGCATACTACCCCAGCGGGGATGGACGGTCAATTGGGGGCACGTCACAATCGTATTAATGCATCCAACCCGTGCTCAGAGTATATGTTCCTTGATGATACAGCATGCAACCTGGCTTCGCTCAACCTGATGAAGTTTTTTAGTAGTGAGGCACGTACATTTCATGTGGAAGCATTTCAGCATGCGACACGCTTATGGACAATCGTGTTGGAGATCTCTGTTTTGATGGCGCAGTACCCTTCACAGGAAATAGCAATAAAATCATATCAATATCGAACGCTTGGTCTAGGATACGCCAATATTGGTACGTTGCTCATGGTATCAGGCATCCCGTATGATTCTAAAGAGGCGTTGGCGCTGGCCGGTGGCATTACTGCACTGATGACAGGTACATCGTATAAGACCTCGGCTGAGATGGCGGCTGAATTAGGGCCCTTTACAGCGTATAAGTCGAATCGCTCTTCTATGTTGCGCGTGATTCGAAACCATCGACGTGCGGCATATCATGCGCATGCGGAAGAATATGAGGGATTAACTGTCCAGCCTTTGGGAATCGACCCTCAGTATTGTCCAGCTGAATTGTTGGAAGCGGCTCGTACTAGCTGGGATGAAGCATTGGAATTGGGTGAAAGAGTTGGTTATCGCAATGCCCAAACCACTCTACTGGCACCCACGGGGACGATTGGACTTTTGATGGACTGTGACACAACGGGTGTGGAGCCTGACTTTGCTCTTGTTAAATTTAAGAAATTGGCAGGAGGGGGTTACTTTAAAATTGCTAATCAGTCGATCAGACCAGCACTTAAAAATCTAGGGTATAAACCTGAAGAGATCGAAGAGATTTTACACTATGTCACGGGAACACTAACATTAAAAGATGCCCCTCATATCAACCGTGATACCCTGCGATTAAAAGGGTTAACCGATGAAGAGATTAGTCGTGTTGAAGAGAAGTTGCCATCTGTTTTTGATCTGTCTTTTGCTTTTAATGTATGGTCAATTGGGAAAGAAGGATGTGAACGTCTCGGATTTTCAGCGAGCGAGTACGAAGCTTCTGATTTTCAGTTATTACGTGCACTAGGTTTTAGTAAACGAGAGATTGAAGAGGCAGGCGAAGTTATTTGTGGTCGTATGACTGTGGAAGGGGCACCACATCTGAAAAAAGATGATTATGCCGTCTTTGATACAGCTAGTCCATGTGGTAAGCACGGCAAGCGTTTTATCCACTATATGGGTCATTTGCGTATGATGGCTGCCGCACAACCTTTTTTAAGCGGTGCGATATCTAAGACCATTAATATGCCGCACTCTTCCTCTGTAGAAGAGATCTCGTATGCGTATGAAGAGGGATGGAAGCTAGGCTTAAAAGCAGTCGCTTTATATCGCGATGGTTCCAAAAGTTCACAGCCACTTAATAGTCGTCACGATGAGGAAGAGGAAGAACAGCAGGAGGAAAAGACTGAACGGGGACATGAAGCGTTGTCTATGGTTTCGCTGACGGCGGCCTCTATGTTAGAAGAAGAGATTGGCCAAGGTCATGTTGCTAGTGTGCGTCGTCGTCTCCCGCGTAAGCGCGAAGGATTTACGCAAGAGGCTCGAATTGCGGGTCAAAAAATCTTTGTCCGCACCGGGGAGTACGAAGATGGTAGCCTAGGTGAGATTTTTATCGATATGCATAAGGCGGGTAGTACGATGAGAGGAATGTTGGATGCATTTGCAGTTGCGGTCTCCCTCGGATTGCAACATGGTGTCCCGCTGGAAAAATATGTAGACTCGATGACATTTACACGGTTTGAACCAGCAGGTACTGTGGATCATCCCAATGTGAAGATGGCCACCTCTGTTATTGATTATGTTTTTCGGATGTTAGGGATGGAGTATCTGGAGAAGACTGACTTCGTGCAAATACCTCCTCGTACAGAGGAACTACGTGCATATGCGACAAAGAAAAGAGCAGCGGGTGAAAGCAATGAATGGAATTCTCCATCTGCACGAGCGGAGATGGAAAAAGCGTATCAAGAAGTGACAGGAACTGCAGCAGAGTCTGGTAATCGTGAGGCGATACGGGCTAGTAGTGGAGCTCCATTATGTATAGAGTGTGGAGGAATGACGAAGCGTAATGGATCTTGTTATGTATGTCTAGATTGTGGTGCGACAACAGGCTGTTCGTAACAAAGGAGACATGCGACGACGACGAAGACCGTACCTCGGTTGGGGACGGTCTTGTCATTCTTTTTGTTTTCTAGATAGCGGCCCGTTGCCACATTAGATCGGCAATGGCGGCATGTCCGTACGTGTTGGGATGGACGGGATTTTCACCAATTATGCGAATGCGTGTCAGTCCCCCTCCTTGGTAGCCATGAATAAAAGTAGCTTCATGCTTATAGAAAAGAGTATACAAATCTAAAATATTAGTGTTCCAACGGATAGCGTACTCATTGATCACAGCATTATACTCACCGATTTGTTGACGAGAGAGAAGAGAGTGGGGATATGGGTTATATAAATTCATGAAATAAATCGGGGCCTCGGTATAGTAGCGTAGCCAGGATAATATGCCATTTATATTATAGGCGAACCGCTCTTTAGCTTGATAAAAGGCGTAGGGTTGCTGAAGCATCGTCGTCTTTACATAACTGCGCATCAAATCATTGCCGCCAATGGTGATCGTAATCAGACTTGATTTAGAGATGGAAGATTGGACTGCATATGAGCGTCTAATGTGAGCGAAGAGTTGACTGCTTGTAATCCCTCCTTTACTAAAGTTGTAGAGCTGAGATTCTGGATATACTCCCTGTAAACGTTCATAAAACATATCGACAAAGCCAAACTTCATCGGGGCAGAGTAGCCAGCTGTTATGGAATCACCCAGAGCAGTATAAATATAAGGATTGGACATACCACTCCCTCCTATTGACAAGCTTCATTTGCTATATTGTATGAACGAAGAGAGGGAATCGAAACGGCGAACAGCCTCCTTTGCGCATTTGTTATAATAGAGAACAACGGATTTTTTAGATCATTTTGTGAAGGGCGTGACACATGTGGCTATATACGCCATCAGTGATTTGCATTTATCTTTTAATAAAGAAGTAGATCTATATCACATACAACCAGAAGCGGATATTTTGAAGCCCATGGATGTGTTCGGCTGGACGGAACACTACAATACTATTCGTGATCATTGGCTTCAGGAAGTAGATGAAGGGGATACCGTTTTGATACCAGGTGATATCAGCTGGGCGATGAAAATGGAGCAAGCCCGATATGATTTTGGTTGGATTGATCAGCTTCCAGGCAGAAAAGTGTGTTCCCCTGGGAATCATTGTTATTATGTGCAGAGTAAAGCGAAGGTGCGTAAAGCACTGCCGCAAAGAATTGAATGGTTGGATGGAGATTATACGGTGGTGGAAGGGAAGGTATTAGTGGCGACCCGGGGTTGGAATCTGCCAGGGGATCGCTATTGGGAGGAAGAACGTGATCGACGTATCTATGATAGGCAGGTGGGTCGTTTACGGATGGCACTTGAAGTGGCTGCCAAAGAAGAGCCGGATCGGGAGCGGATCGCCATGATTCATTATCCACCGGTGAGTAAGCATTCGTCTAACTCTGAGTTTATGGAAGTGATGCGTCAATTTGGTGTAACCACTTGTTTATATGGACATTTGCATGGTGGGGCAACAAAAGAAGCAATTGAAGGAGAGATTGACGGCATTAAGTTGCACCTTGTTTCATGTGATCATCTTCACTTTCGTCCGCTTAAGTTAAGTGTATAATGTAAAGCCCGCTCCAAGAGATGACTGGACGGGCTTTTGTGATTGATGAGAGAGCGTAGTAATTAAAGCTGTAACGGATGGTGAGGAAGAACTTTTTTGACAAGAGATCCTTGACGAAGTACATTTGCTGCAGCTTCTATGTCCTGGTGTCCCTCACGATCTGCAGTTAAGGGGCTAACCTGTTCACGTAAGAGGTCATATGCGGATTGACCCCCTGCGCCTAATTGAAGTGAAGGATGAAACTCTAATGCTTGAGCAGCACATACATACTCTACAGCTAATATGGAATAAAGGTTATCGACTACTTGTAGCAGCTTGCGTGAACCGATCGAACCCATACTCACGTGATCTTCTTGATTGGCAGAGGAGGGGATGGAGTCGACCGATGCTGGATGACAAAGGGTCTTATTCTCTGATACAAGTGCTGCTGCTACGTATTGCAAAATCATGTAGCCAGAGTGAAGCCCTCCATTTTTCGTGAGGAAGGCGGGAAGATCACTTAAGCTAGGATTAACTAAGCGTTCGGTACGTCGTTCTGAGATATTTCCTATCTCAGCTAGAGCGATGGAAAGGAAGTCAGCGGCTAGGGCAATGGGCTGTCCATGAAAGTTTCCTCCAGAGATGATCTCCCCTTCATCGCTAAAGATAAGTGGATTATCCGTGGCGGCATTAAGTTCACGGTTTAAGATCTGTTCTACGTATTGATAAGTGTCTTTGGATGCTCCGTGTACCTGAGGAATACATCGCAAACTATAGGCGTCTTGAACACGGCGTTCGCCGGGCTCGGTAGTATGACCGCTATCTGTTAACAGAAGGAGCATATTCTTAGCGGTTGTGATTTGTCCGAGCTGGCCACGAGCATGATGTAAAAGCGGATGATAGGCATGCGGAATTCCAGATAGTGCTTCCACAGTCAAACTAGCTATAATATCGGCAGACAGCAGTAGATTTTGAGCATGGAGAAGGGCTAGTGCAGTAAGGCTTGTCATCATTTGTGTACCGTTGATAAGGGCCAACCCTTCTTTCGCCTCTAGGCGAAGTGGAGTTAATCCTGCCCGTTGTAATGCTTCACCTCCACTGATGCGCTCATTCTCATAATATACTTCTCCTAATCCAAGCAGAGGCAATGTCATATGTGCTAAAGGAGCCAAATCCCCACTTGCTCCCAATGATCCTTGTTCTGGAATAACAGGATGGATCTTAAGCGCAAGCAGAGAAAGCAAAAAGTGGACTACTTCAGGTCGAACACCAGAAAACCCTTTTGCCAGTGCATTTGCTCGTAGAAGCATGATGCCCCGCACAGCTGGGATAGACAAGGGTTTACCCACTCCACAAGCATGGCTACGGATTAAATTTAATTGCAGTTCGTTAGATTGGTGTTGATCGATAACAACATCACTAAATTTACCGAATCCCGTAGTAATGCCATAAACAGTTTTTCCTTCTTGAACGAGCTGTTCCACTTCATTACGAGATTGCTGCATCTTTTTGATTGCGGTAGGCGCTAATTGAACAGGAGCGTAACGATAAACTACTTGTTCAAATTGAGATAGTGTAAGTGAATGACCATCTAATATAATTGGTTTCATAGATGCTTTCCTCCGTTATCAGGATAAAGAGATAAGTGAAAAGGGGGATCAGTCTGCACTGATCCCCCCTCCCGATGGTGTTGAAATAACATATAGATTCTTTACGTCTATATTAACATATTTCGCATTTTACCGAACTGTCCAGTCCTCTATCTAAGAAAGTTCATATGATATGAAGAGAGGTTAGAAGGAGGATGAAGAAATTATGGGATGTTCTAATAGAAATATAGTAAGAAATGGTTTTTTTCGTAATGGAAAGCGACACTGGAGAGGTAGAAATTTACAGATGGTGCAACATCCGCGCAGAGAGAACATCAGATCTTTGCAATTGGGCCCTAAACATCCGGGAGTGTTATCCCAAACAATTTCCGGTCCATTTGAACATGGTTGTGCATACTATCTATACTTTCGTATCTTTAATATGAATCCAATGAAGGTGACCCCATTCATATATGCACAAATTGCCTATCTCGATGAGACGAATCGAATTTTAACAACAACAGAAGCGCAAATCGAGCCACGACATAAATTTCGCGATCGGTTTAATCGATTTTATGTTATTGTGCCACCCCCGCCCGCAACTACGCGCAATATAGCTTTGGTGTTTGCCTTGGTTCGAGGCAGTATTATCATTGAAAATGTTCGTCTCAAAGCACGCAGAGTCGGCTCATAGTAAAAAAGACGCTCTCTTAAAATAGAGTGCGTCTTTTTTTTTTGATTAAGAATAAACAGACAGAAAAAAACCCACATGGGGTGGGAGGTGAACAAAGTATGAACTCGATTTTACCAATAACAGTTATCTAATTGCTGTTTAATCCAATACTGTGAGCAACAGTCATTTAGCTTGGTTTCACTCTCTTTAGCAATTTGCTTACCACAGTGAGGACAAGTGGTTGTATATCCTTTTGCTTCCCTTTTCTGTTTCATTCTTAATCCCCCGCTTTCGTTATCTACAGGTATTATACTATAACAGAGTCGCGTTTGTAAATACTGTTTTAATACAGATAAGAGAAATGGGCACAACGTTTTCATGTGAAATATGTTAAAATGAAGAAACGCTAATGTTACGGGGTGATCTTCATGTTGCGCAGAGGGTGTCTAATCTTTATGATGGCAATCTTAAGTGGTACAAGCTTGGTAGGATGCACAGATGAAAATGCAAATAATAAAGAGGAAGCGTATTCTTATCAAAGTAAACAACAGTTAACCTTTCCTGATTTTGTACACACATCGCGTATCCCTCATGCTTCTGATGCCTATGCCTATGCAGTGGATCATACGGAGGAGCTCTCTTTTATCCCGTGCTATTGCCAGTGTGGTTCGATCGATCACAAGAGTGTACGGGATTGCTTCATTAGGGAGCACGACGGTGACAAAGTTACTTTTAACGAGCACGGTTCCGGTTGTGGAATATGCGTTGATATTGTTCTTAATACGAAGGTAGGATTGGACGAAGGAAAATCTCTAGATAAGGTGCGGCAAGAGATCGATGATACGATCGGCGAGGGCAAAGAACCTACAATTACTCCTTACCCACCTAAAAATTTGTGAAGATCTTGTGGATTTGATTGCCTAAGTGAATGAAAGTGGAGGGGGCTAAGTATGCCAACACCGAGCATGGAAGATTACATCGAAAATATATATAAATTGATTGAGCAAAAAGGATATGCACGTGTATCAGACATCGCAGAGGCGCTATCGGTTCATCCCTCGTCAGTGACGAAAATGGTGCAAAAATTAGATGAGAAAGAGTACCTCATCTACGAGAAATATCGTGGCTTGATCTTAACTGCCAAGGGTGAGCAGTTTGGGAAACGCCTTTTAGAGCGGCATCAGTTATTAGAAGAATTTTTACGGGCGATTGGTGTAAAAGAAGAACTTATTTATGATGATGTAGAAGGAATTGAGCATCATCTCAGTTGGAATTCAATTATGTGTATTGAACAACTAGTACAGTTTCTGCAGGAAAAACCAGAACGTGTAGATGATTTTAAGGCATTTAAGAAAAAGCAAGATGGGATAGTAGAGTAAGATTGTTAAACGAATGAAGCAGCTTCCGGTTAGATCACAGGACTTCCGCTAAGATCTAACCGGGCACGAAATGTGATCGTTGCCACAAAAAGGTACACCCACTTACAATTCTGAATAAATAATATACATAAGCGTATGGCATGCTTTTTTATGTGAGGTGGGGACCGATATGGAAGCAGATGCTGTATTTGAAGGCGGTGGCATGAAAGGAATTGGGTTGGTGGGGGCTCTAAGTGTTGCAGAGAGGAAAGGCTTCCATTTTCAACGATTAGCAGGAACATCGGTGGGAGCGCTCGTGGCTGCCCTCTATGCAGCAGGATACAGTAGTGATGAGATTTATCAGATCTTGATGGAGAAAGATTTTCGTGAATTAATACCTAAAAAATGGCACAACTTTATCCCTGGTTCACAAGCAATACGTCTTTGGTTCCGCCAAGGGCTTTATAGCGGTGATGCTTTGGAGGAATGGGTAGGAGGCCTATTAGCAAAACGTGGTATTTATACGTTTACTGATTTAAAAGAGTGTGAGCTCAGGGTGATTACATCAGATATTAGTCGTGGCTCACTCTTGGTTTTGCCACATGAACTGAATGAATATGGATGTTCCAGCGATTCCCTTACAGTGGCACGAGCAATACGCATGAGCACCAGCATTCCATATTTTTACGAACCGGTTACTATTACTCATTCCCCGTCACAAACCACAAGCTATCTTGTTGATGGAGGGGTGTTGAGTAACTTTCCTGTATGGTTGTTCGACGAAGAGCAACCGCGTTGGCCTACACTCGGTTTTCGTTTGATTACAGATGAATTTGGTGAACCTTACCCCATTGATGGCCCAATCTCACTTTTTCGTGCTCTGTTTTTCACGATGATGGATGCGCATGATAATCGTGCTATTAAAGAGATAGATAAATTGCGCTCCATTCTTATTCCTACACTAGGGTATGGAACAGATGACTTTTCCATCGGAAAAAAGGAACGAGAGGAGCTTTATCAATCAGGAGTGGAGGCAGCAGAGGCATTTTTTGCAGAATTTTCTTTTTCTAGCTATTTGGCAGTACGAGGGAAGAAGTCTCGCCTTTCTTATCGTCTGCAAGCTGGGAAGCGTGATTTTGATGAATGATAGTAAAGAAGCTAGGAATCGAAGGGGATATCGGGGGTTAGCGCTGGTTTAGTGGGTGGCGACTGGGATGAGTTTATCATAGTGATTGAAGAGGTGCTTGATAGAGCTGGGTGGTCGTTATTTGTATCGATCAAGGAAGAGATGACTGCTTGATGAAGCAACATCTGATGCGAAATATTTTTGTACACACCTCCTTTTAGTGGATGGAATATCGTGACTATGAGGTAACTCAGTTTGGATCGTAAATTGAGAGAGGGTGTGTGAAACAGATGAATATGGATGCGTTGACGAAGAGAAGCGAAAGAGTGGCGATTCGCATACCCTATGAACCCCCCAGGCGGGGGTAGCGAAGGTGTGACGTCTGGTGTAAGTAGAATCCGTGTAATCAAATAAATGTTCGGAGGGAAACGTTACCATACTTCTTAAAGCAAGAGTTCCGCTAATTCATCTACGATGGTAACAAGCGCTGATGTTCCGGAAACAATCGTTGCTATCGACATCAATTTATCTAGTCGTTTACTGATAGTTTCATTATTTGGACTTTCTGACTGGACTTCTGCTTTTATATCCTCTAGGCTATGTGAAAACGAATGTTTTTTATCTACGCTTAAGTCGGCAGACCGCAAAGTTTTTTTTAGTCTTTGGTATATATACTCAAAGTCAGTGTGGCTTGAATTTTCACTACTTTGTGTTATATTGCCAGTTGTGAGCGTTCCGTGATTTATAATCTGAATTTGATTTCCATTTGCAGGGGGATTCATTTGATCTATTTCCTCCTCAGGTTCGCTTTCTATTTCTACTTCGACGTAGAATTCTATGTTTTTGTCTGGTTCAATCCTTTCATATAGATTATTGAATGCTTGTTTATATTCTCTTTCAATGATTGCAGTCAGCTCTTTATTGAAACGATCAACTTTTAATTCTAGTGACTCAAGGTTTGATTTTTAAGTGTTTTAGAAAATGTTCAAATTCCGATTGGGATTCATCCATTGAATAAGAAACCGAAATATACTCTATTTCTTGATGGGTGGTATCTATTTTCACATACGGCTTCCATTTCCAAGGATAAGGATTCACACCGAGATTAAGTAATTTTACTTCACCAGTATAAGGAATACACCAGCCTACTTTATCAATAGTTATGGGATGTAATGGGAATAAAAACTGTATATTTCGGACTCTTTTATTCATAGGGATGAGATGATGTGGGAAATAATTCATCTTTCCTAGGGATCTCTTGTAGTTATCGAAATTTAGTGTAGGAATCTCTATGCTAAATTTATCTATTTTTTCTTGTACGCATTCAGCGAAAGGTTTTGAAGGATATGAAGATCTAATTTCTTCCTTGGCAGAGCTTTTTCTTCTATAGGCTTCCTCTGAGAAATCCTTATGAAAAAGCTGAAGTATGTTATCTGTGTCACCGAATAGACTAATTATTTTTCTGGAATTTGCTTGATCGAAGTTTAATTGACCTATATGGTAAAAATATTGTTTAGGGTGTTTAAAAACAACACTCAAAATAATGGAAAATATTTTATACCCAACTATTTCGTCTAGTGGTTGTTGGTAATTCCATGGTACTATTTTTTTTGTGAAATAGTAGCTGCTTAAAAACGGGGAAAGACAAATTAACAAGCCGGCATGATGAAAAACCACATTAAGCCATTTGAATGATGTATCATAGCTTATTAACCGTATCCCTGAATACCATATAAATATACAAATCACAATAAAAAGTATTTTAGACAAGAAAACAGTTGTAGGAGGAGGCTCAGTTGGATTACGATTACCATTTATATAGCTTCGGATTATTTTTTCGAGATCTCCCATGAATATCATCTACCTTTTAAATAATGGAAATTTATATTCTAATCATATATTAAACATGGAATGTGTGTCAAATAATAGGTTTACAGCTATTTTTATTAGTAGCATCCCCATCGCAATCAATCACTATTTTACGCTTCACCTACGAGCCTTGCGTTTCCACAAGAAAAACCGAATCCTATAATCGCCAATCCCATAACAATCGCAATCCCACCCGTAAAGCAGCATTAGTGCTTGGTCTATTGCGGTTTTTGGGGCACAACATCCCCTCAAGTAATTCATATTCATGGTATTATAACGGGTAGCTGATACCAGAAGGGGATTTAATATTGGAGAAGCCCATAACGAAGAAAAAAAAGAGAGTAGACGTATTTTTCAAGATCACGAATCCTATCGTAATTATTACCTCTTTTATTATGGTGCTAAAGACAGATAATGATATTTGGATGAATGTTATGCTTGCGTATGTTACTGGGATGATAGCGATATTGAACGTCATGGAGTTCATTGAGAAGAGAAAGGAGATCGGAAAGCTCAAGAAAACGATACATTTATTTGCGATCGCTTTCGTCACAAGTGCTTTTGTTTATTGCATTGTGAATATGTTTAGTCGTTCGTGAATCAGGCGGCATCCCAAAGCGGATGCTTATTCTTTTGTCGTTCAAAACGAAAGGAGGCGTAGGAAACCGAAATGGTGTTTCATTTTGTTGCGATAATGAGTTATTTAGACGGGCGTCAGCGAGTTGGCTGGCATTACGCGTCTGAAGAAAAGAATGAACAACACAACAGAACTAACGGCTCCGCATCTCTCCGAAATCGAAACGAAACGCCTGCATTTGATAGGCGCTATGAGTAGGGAGTAGCGGAATCTATACCGTAAGGCAATCGAGAAGGTTAACAAAGAGACTTCGCTTAGGAATTTTAAGCGGATGGAGAAGGCGAAGAAGCAGTATGGGTGCCACATCACACAGAATGTAAGAAATTGATATTCATAAATATGGGATCATCCGTTCTATGAGAACTAATGTTTGGGTATAATAGAGACGAGGTGATTCGAATGGACCGAATACTTGACCGTGGCAATAAGATGTGGGAAGGGCACCGTATGGTGTTGCCGGAGCACATCGCCAGCTTTCACGAACAGAATCGAAAAGCGAAAGAATGCGTTAAGCCAGAGCTGTCGGAGGACGCCATAACCGAAATCGGATACATTATTGAAAAGTCGATGATCAATCGTTGCCCAGTGGTGATCTCTTGCGCAGATAGATACGGAATAGAGCAAGATCGAGGTGTCATTACGAAGATTAACGCGAATGAGCGATGGATCAAGCTCCAGAGCGAAGAGGATTACGAGTTGATTTCATTTCAACGAATTGTAAGCGTAGTGGAAGTGTGATTGAGTGAATTATTACGTCCTAGACGAAATCTACACCGTTTCTGACGAGCGAAAATTGCGAATAGGTGTAATCATATTAACCGAATTTTAACCGCCTTCAAGTGGGTGCCACTGTACTGTTAGCAACGATTCTTTCTACTACGTTAAATAGTGAACTATTGAAAGAAAAAGTTGAACAGAAAATTGATTGTCAAATAGAAGCAATTGGGAATGTTTCCGTAAATCCTGAATGTAAAGGGGGGAAGATAGAAACAGCTACAGCTACCTCAGAAAAAAGTAGTTCTGCTGATGATAAAGGATTATGGGATTCCATCTGGGGAAAAGCAAAGGATGTTAAAAATAAGATTACAGATAAGGCGAAAGAAGTTTGGAGTAGTACAAAGGAGAAAGCGAAAGAGTCTTGGAAAGGTACAAAGGCCGGAGCCAAAATAGTTTGGGAATGGACGAAAGAAAACGTACCAAAAGCCGCGTCAGCCGTATGGGAATGGGCAAAAGAGAATAAGGAGTATATTGCTGCAGGTGTTACGGTTGGCGTTGGGGTCGGACTATTATTTATTCCAGGGGGACAAGGGTTTGGAGCGGCTATTCTTTTTGGAGCAGCATTCGGAGGTGGAGTGACTTACTTTACTGATGGAGATGCCAAAACCATTGCTCGAGACATGTCTATTGGAGGAATAGCAGGATTAATTGGTGGTGGGATTGGAGCCGTGGTTGGACGCGGAGCGATGGCACTTCTTCCCCGAGCAAGTCCAATCGTGAGAAAAATATTACCGGGATTTGTTGGAGGATTTGCCGGTGGAGGGTCAGAAAGTCTCACAGACGATGCATTGCGTGGCAAAGACTTTGATTTGAAAAAAGCAATCATTAACGGGGCCATGGCAGGCGGAATTTTATTTGGCTCAATTTTTGGGGGAGACGTACTTAATAAAATTGGACCAATAGGACCCATGGCAGGTCAGAAAGCTGCAACGAAAGCGGATGAAGCTGCAGCTACACCTAAGTCCAAGCAAGCAGAGGAAGCGAAGGATGTCATTGCGAAAGCGGACGATGAAGATCAACTGGTCAATGAGTTGATTGAAAAAGAAATCGATGAGTCCAGTCTTTATCAATCCTTACGAGAAAAGTATCCCGAAGAGAAAGCGCGTGCGATTGCACGTAATATTGAACAAGGCAATGCGTTTAATCGAAAGATGTCCACTGAATACCCTAATAATGAGGTGTACATTGAAAACAGTAAAGCTCCGAGTGGCTACGTACGGCTAGGTTCGTATAATCCTACCACAGGAGAAATCGTATCAAGGAAGTATACGCAGTTGGCGGATATTCAGCCACAAACAGCGAAGAATTATATCAATGAGTTGAAGAACAAGTATCCACCGGGTGCGAAAATCGCGGATGTGAAAACGCAGAAGAAAGGGGCAGATCATCAGAATGATGGGTTAGCGGGTGATACGTTAAAGGGCGAAATGATCTTGGAAGTACCTGTTCAAAAGAAAGAAGTACCGCAGGAAATCTTGGATTATGCGTCTGATAGAGACATCATCATCAGAGACGAGAAAGGAAACATACTTAACTAGTAGGGGATGAATGTCGATGAAATTGGAATACTACGAGAGTTGGCGAAGTATCCGGAAAAATGCAAGAGGATATCTCATGCCAAAGGAAGCTGAGATTTTCCATGAAAAAGAGAAGCCGTATGTAGGGATTATTTCAGAAGGTGATAAGCCAAAGTATATTGTACAGATGAATTTTAACTATGAAGGGTACTTTTGCGATGTAGCACATTTGAATGAAAACTTGGACACTAAGTTATTGGATGCCTATGTGTGGATTGATCGAAACTTATTCTTAAAAAATGTGCATAAGAGGTATTTTGATGGACCAGAAATCAGCATGGATTCTTACCTATACGAAACAGACGGACGCTATAGAAAAAGTAGCTCCAACAAAGCGGGAGTGATGGAAGTAGCGGAAACCGGTCAATGTGATGTATCGAGTCATTTCCGCGATATGATTCAATTCGGAAACTACGATTCGATCCTACCCGAAGAAGCAAAGAGAGGCTTACAAGAGGGATGAGTTTTAACAAACCAATAGGGTAAATCATGCGCGACTCCACTCTCGGAGTCGCTTTTTCTACGCAAAAAGAAAAACGCCGTCTATAACTCGATTCCGGCGTAAATTTCGTCCATATCGCTTTGTTCAATACCGATATATCGCATTGTCTCGCGCTGACTCGAATGGTTCAGTACTTTTGTGATATACGTTAGCGTTAGTTCCACGCCGGATTTGAATCAGTGGTAAGCGAAAGTCTTTCGAGAGCAGTAAATCCCCGAGTGGGTACGTACGACTGGTTTCATATAATCCTGATACAGGAGAAATCGTATCAAGGAAGTATACGCAGTTGGCGGATATTCAGCCACAAACAGCGAAGAACTATATCAATGAGTTGAAGAACAAGTATCCACCGGGTTGGAAATTGCAGATGTGA
Organism: Mechercharimyces sp. CAU 1602; assembly: GCF_024753565.1. Classification (NCBI taxonomy): domain Bacteria; kingdom Bacillati; phylum Bacillota; class Bacilli; order Caryophanales; family Thermoactinomycetaceae; genus Mechercharimyces; species Mechercharimyces sp. CAU 1602. The sequence goes on from NZ_JANTPT010000001.1 coordinate 774,467, forward strand.
AGACGCAAAGAAAAGGATCGGGTCATCAGAGCGATGGGTTAGCCGGCGATAGATTAGATGAAAACGGACAAATGATCTTGGAGATACCTGTTCAGCAGAAAGAAGTACCGCAGGAAATATTGGATTATGCGGCTGATAGAGATATCACCATCCGAGATGAGAAAGGAAACATACTTAACTAGTAGAGGTGAATGCAGGTGAAGTTGGAATACTACGAGAGTTGGCGAGGTATCTGGAAGAATGCGAGAGGGTATCTCACTCTAGAACAAGCGAAAGCCTTTCATGAAAAAGAAAAGCCGTATGTAGGAATTATTTCAGATGGAGAAACTCCTCGATTCATCATTAAAGTGAACTTTAACTACGAAGGATATTTTTGTGGAGTGCTACATTTGAATGAAAACCTAGATGCACCGCTTTCCGAATCATATAAGTGGCGGAATAAACAACTGTTCTTGAGAAGTGTAAGTGAGAGGTATTTTGATGGGCGAGAAATCAGCTTAGTTACTTACCTCTATGAAACAGATGGAAGCTATCGAAAAAATTTTTTCATCAATGGAAAGGGGACTAACACCTCAGAGTATGGGGAATGCGATGTATCGAGTCACTCCCGCGAGATGATTCAATTCGGAAACTACGATTCGATTTTGCCTGAAGAAGCAAAGAAAGGCATGCGAGAAGGATAAGATTGACGAATTAAAGATTAACACCGTTTGCGACTCCACTCGAGGAGTCGCTTTTTTTACGCAAAAGAAATCGACGATTACAATTCGATTCCGACGGATTTCGTCCATATCGCTTTATTCAATCCCGTTAACCGCTTTCAAAAATAATTTAATTATCCGTTTTCTGAAAGGTATAAAGTGAATCGAACAGACTCAGTTTCTACCTTGAAACTCTCTTTTCTGTCTTACCAACAAACACTATAATACTAGTGTTTGAGGATAGAAAAGGAAAGGAGGGGGATGTGCTTGCTCGAACTACTACGGTCATGGGGAATGATCGTTCCAAATTATAGTAAACTACGTCGTGAGAGATGGGCAGAGAATCATCCAACATTGTGTAGAGGTATGAAAAAGGGATATATCGGTTTCAGCTGTCTTAGCATGGATGTTTATCCCTGCGGCTCGGGAAGCGCTCATCCAGTTTTTGTGGAGTTATTATCTCCTATGGCAGTTTTGGTTCTTGGCTCGAGGTAAGACTCTCACTTGGACAGGTACCGCTCGCTTTTTTGCGATGGGAGCCTGGGTGATTGCCCCGCTTTCAACGATTGCGGTTTATTTGTTTCATGGAGTATTTGCAGAGGGTTCAGTCTCCGTCGGTGCGAGATGGAGTGTCGAAATCGTTGGTCCGATAATGGAAGAATCTTTTAAGCTAATACCTTTTCTATTACTATTTCTGTTTACGAACAGAACGAAGAGCTTTAGCCTTACCGATTATATGTTGGGGGGTGCTTCAGTAGGGGTTGGATTTGATTTTTCGGAAGAAGTATTACGCCGTTGGGTAACAGCAGATCAAGAGGGAAGCTTATGGGGTCTTTTTGCAAGTTTATTCTCTGATAATGTACAAAATCGGGAGGTTTTTACTCTTATCCCTGGTTATTTTTCAGATGGAATAGCGATGTCCCCTGGTCATGGGGTATGGACTGGGTTTATCACATTAGGAATAGGAATGGCTCTACATGTTCGTAACCGATGGGGGAAAAAAGCGTATCTGATCCCACTCTTCTTTTTTGTGTGGGCGACTTTCGATCATGGGGCATGGAATGCTCATAGTTTTGGAATGCCCGCTATGGCTTCTTAAAAATTGATGAGTCACTTTATTTGAAAAAGGATAGAGTTCAATTTAAAGAAGCTACGAAGCAACTAAAGCAGCAAATAATAGATAATCCTGAACTAGAGAAAAGGTTTACAACAAAAGACCAGCTTGTGGCAATTGATAAAGAAAGGAAAAAGATACCTGGATTTACTTGGCACCATCATCAAGAGAAAGGTATACTACAGTTGGTCCCGACAGAAGTTCACTCGGAAACAGGCATACTGGAGGACGTGATATCTGGGGCGGGGGAAAAGAATATAGGTAGGTGAGATAAGTGAACTGGTTATTCGTAAAACCGATTGACGATGAAAAGATAAAAGAAGTTGAAAGAGAACTAGAGGTGGTATTTCCTCGATCTTTTGTAAATTGTGTCCGAGTTAACAATGGAGGGAGTCCGGAATCTCACACGACGTATGATCTTGATAATCGTAAGGAGCAGGAATTCGGAGAGTTGTTTGATTTCAATGCAAGTGGAGAAGGTCTTTCTATAACTGATGCACATAAAATATTGATGAATGAACACGGTCTACCGAAAGAAATGATTCCTTTTGCTGACGATCCATCAGGGAATTTCCTCTGCTTTGATTATAGAAACGTAAAAAACGGTGAACCAATAATAGTTCTGTACGACCATGAGTACGAGTATAATCCAGGAGACGAACAAGTTAGTTTGGATAAGGTAGCAGATTCGTTTTCCGACTTTCTTTCAATGCTCTATGAATTAGAAGATTAACCCTTAGGGTGACTCCACTTTGGAGTCGCTCTTTCTATGCAAAAGAAACACGCCTCTATAACTCGATTCCAGCGTAAATTTCATCCATATCGCTTTGTTCGATACCGATATACCGCATCGTCTCGCGCTGACTTGAATGGTTCAGCGCTTTTGTTATGCAAATTAAATCAACTCCGGATTTAAATCTGATAGGCGAATGTCTTACGAAACTTGTGTGTTCAAACACTCTCTTTAACTCCCATGTGTTCAGCGGCCTGCTTCAAAATGCGAAGCGCTCACGTCTGATTGCGCAGCATGGTGTTTTAGTGATGGAATGGTGAATACCAAATAACTTATGAAATCCTCGACTCTCCTGTTTTCGACGGGCAATCGTATAATTAAGAATGATGACTTTTCCATCGGAAAAAAGGAACGAGAGGAGCTTTATCAATCAGGAGTGGAGGCAGCAGAGGCATTTTTTGCAGAATTTTCTTTTTCTAGCTATTTGGCAGTACGAGGGAAGAAGTCTCGTCTTTCTTATCGTCTGCAAGCTGGAAAGCGTGATTTTGATGAATGATAGTAAAGAAGCTAGCAAAACAATTGTTTTGCTAGCTTCTTATGGGCAACTCTTACTGAAACTTGCGGAAAGGATCTTTTTTATTTCCATCGATGACGCGGAAAGCACGTTTGCGCCGTTTGAGTCGTTTGGTAAAGGAAAGGTTCTTCTGACTGTTTTTTTTGCCAGCTACAGATTTTGATGGTTTTTTCACCTTACGTCTGGGTGGGGAGCCGCTGAAGCGGATTAGCCACTGGGGTGGGCGTTTGTAGAGATAGAAAGCAAAGGCGATTAAAGCGAGAACTAGGATGCCATAGAGAGGTTGATTAATGACAAGATTGACGAGCCCGATCCCTACTAGAAGAAAGATGAGAAGGCGTAACCCATTTTGACTATTCATGTTTTGCTTCCCCCTTTCATTATAGAAGTATGGGTATTAACCCGCATGATTCATTGGCGATGATGAATCAGTTTGAGCGGTAAGCTCTAGTTGACGCATTCGTTGAAAGGCTGCGATCGCTACCTCTGCTTGCGCTTCATCTGGTTCACTCGTCGTTAACTTTTGCAACCATAGACCAGGATAACCGAGATAAGTGAGTACTGGGATATCGCGGACTGCGTTTGTCAGTTTAAGAGCTTCAAAGGAAATCCCAATTACTACTGGGAGCAAAAGTATACGGATGCCCATCCGCTCCCACACATTGTCATAACTGAAAAAAGAATAGACAACCACTCCAACAATAATAGATAAAATGATAAAGCTACTTCCGCAACGGTAATGGAGGCGTGATTGTGCTAATACATTCTTTACTGTCAATTCTTTCCCAGCTTCATAGGCATTAATCACTTTATGTTCAGCTCCGTGATATTCAAAAAGGCGCTTGATGACCGGCGCACGTGAGATCACATATAAATATCCCAATAAGAGTAAGGCTTTGATGCCACCTTCAATTAAATTTTGTAAGATGAGATCTGTTACATATGGTTGGAAGAGAACACTGGCTAAAAATGCTGGTAATGCAGTAAACAAGATTTTACCGAAGATAAGAGACAAGACACCTACCAGGGCAACCCCCAATATTAATTCTAGTTTAGAAGGCACTTCTTCTTTTTCTTCTCCTGGCTCCACATCAAAACGTTCACTGGCAAATTGTAAATGCTTGGCTCCGGAGGCACTAGCGGCGATAAGTGCGATGTTTCCCCGTATGAAGGGGATCTTATTTAGGAATCCCCAGCGCTTCTTGAGAGGACTTTTTGCAGAAACCATTTCAAACATTTCGATGTCATCATTCTTACGACGAATGGCGGTAACTTGTGCATGCTTTCCACCCATCATCACGCCTTCAATTACGGCTTGGCCACCATAGTGAGTAGGTTTATTTTTCAAATGAGGTGCACTCCTTCTTCAATCTCTTGATTTGCCCTTATTTTATCATAGTGGGGAGGGAGTGGGAGAAATCCTTTTCGATGCACGTTGTCATATTGTGATACAATAACGATGGGTAAGCGTCGGGCGTGATTATTGTTGATTTGGAGGATCCAGCATGATAAATGTATGGGTGATTCAAGGACCTAATTTAAATCTTTTGGGGCAACGGGAACGGCAGCATTATGGGGAACAAACATTGACGGAATTACACTCCCATTTGCAGGAAAAAGGATTGGAATGGGGATTAAAAGTTACTCCTTATCAATCGAATCATGAAGGTGAATTGATTGATCGTATCCACCTAGCAGGGACGAAGGCCGATTATATTGTGATTAATCCAGGAGCTCTCACCCATTACAGTTATGCTTTGCGTGACGCCATCGCCTCGATTGTCATACCGACAATTGAGGTTCATCTTTCAGCGATTCATGCGCGTGAATCCTTTCGGTCTGTGTCCGTGATCGCCCCGGTATGCCGGGGACAAATTAGTGGCTTTGGTTTAATGAGCTACGAGATGGCGTTATACACGATTGCACAGGAACGAAAGTGAAATAAAGAAGGAGGAAGAAGCGATGGAAAGACGAATAGCGCGGTTACGTCACTTGATGGATGAGCGTGGGATCGAAGCAATGTTGATAAGTCATCCCATTCACCGCCAATACATATCAGGATTTACAGGTTCAGCTGGATTGGTGTTTATATCAAGTGAAGTACAGTTATTGCTGACCGATTTCCGCTATGTGTCTCAGGCGAAAGAAGAAGCGCCTCAGATGACATTGGTGGAGATGGAGCGCCAAGCTTATCATACTGTATCTGAGCAGTGCGATCAGTTTGGAATAAAAACCCTTCATTTTGAGCAGGATCATTTAACTTATCGCCAAGCGACAGAATTGAAAGCGGCGTTAAAGTCAACCACCCTGCATCCAGCCAATCAGGTCGTGGAGAAATTGCGTGAGATTAAGGAAGAGACAGAGCTTAAAGTGATGCGTCAGGCGGCGAAAATTGCTGATGATGCGTATGCTCAGATTATAAAAGAGGTTCGTCCGGGTAAAACTGAGCGTGAAATTGCTCTGCGCCTCGAATTTATGATGCGTGAGATGGGGGCCACCAGTTCAAGCTTTGATATGATCGTTGCTTCTGGAGTCCGCTCGGCCATGCCACACGGGGTGGCTACCGACAAGGTGATGGAGAATGGTGATATGGTGACGATTGATTTCGGTGCTCTCTATCAGGGATATTGCTCGGATATGACTCGTACTTTTATGTTAGGCGAGCCTAGTGAAAAACAGAATGAGATCTATCATATTGTATTGGAAGCACAGCAAAAAGCGCTAGAGGCAATTGCTCCTGGTGTGAAGGCTTGTGAAATTGATAAAGTAGCTCGTGATGTGATTACTGCGCGGGGTTATGGCGATGCGTTTGGTCACAGCACAGGTCATGGTTTAGGAATGGAAGTACATGAATCACCTGGGATTTCTGCACGAACGATAACGGAACTGCAGCCAGGAATGGTGATTACGGTGGAGCCGGGAATTTACCTTCCAGACGTTGCGGGTGTGCGGATTGAAGATGATGTGATTGTTACGGAGACAGGGTACGAATTACTTACCCATACACCGAAAGAGTTAGTGATTGTTAAATAAATGATAATTGGAGGAAGAGTAAATGATCTCAAGTAACGATTTTCGGAGTGGTTCAACCATTGAATTAGATGGTGAAGTGTGGCAAGTGATTGAATTTCAACATGTGAAACCGGGTAAAGGATCGGCGTTTGTGCGTTCCAAATTGCGTAACTTGCAAAGAGGAACGATTCAAGAGCGTACTTTTCGTGCGGGAGAAAAAGTTCCACGTGCACATGTAGAACGGAGACAAATGCAGTATCTGTATGAAAGCGGTGGCGAGTACACCTTTATGGATAATGAAACATACGATCAAATGACGATGACAAAAGAGCAGTTGGAGTACGAACTACAGTTTCTAAAAGAGAATATGGATGTAAGTATCGTCACTTATAAGGGGTTGACGATTGGGGTAGAGCTTCCAAATACAGTAGAATTAGAAGTGGTGGAAGCGGAACCAGGTATTAAAGGTGATACCGCTACAGGCGCAACCAAGTCTGTTAAGTTAGAAACCGGTTATAACGTACAAGTGCCTCTCTTTATCAATGAAGGAGAACGCCTCTTAATTGATACCCGCAGTGGTGATTATATCTCGCGTGCGTAACGTTTATTAGTCCCATCCTCGATGGGGCTTTTTTATGGCCAAAAATAGTAAAACAAGTGTAGGAGCAGTGCTGTGATCCCTGCGGCCATTAAAGGGCCAACAGGGATTCCCCGTAAAAAAACGATACCGATGATAGAGCCGATTACTAGGCCAATAATAATTTGAGGGTCTAGACGGAGCAGATCTAATCCTTTGCCGTTCATATAGGTGGCCACTGCTCCCGAGATGAGGGCTAACATGCCTGGAGGGCTACTAAAGACGGCAAGGATATCTTTTAGCGTAATTTTACCACTGGCGAATGGTACCAGTACGGATATGGTTAAGAGTAGTAGACCAAATTCTAGCCCTCGGCGCTCTACAGCAGGGAAAAGACGTTCCAACTGCGTGAGCTTGAGGACTAAGAGCAAGCTAGCCGCAGTGGCGATGATAGGTGATCGTCCCAGTAAACCGATAATAATCAAAACGACGAGGATGAGTTCAGGCTTCATGTGCTTACCCCTTGTCCAAATCTTATTTAGTTTACTCTATGTGTGGAAGGAATCATTTATTTAGAAAGGGTGAAAAAAGAGCAAAAAAACCTCCACTCGCACATGCTAGCGCATATGATCGAATGAAGGAAAAGATAGTTTATTATAATGTAATTTTGCCATTGCGAAATTGAGGAACGATGGGATAGCGATCGACCGCCAGACAATCAGCCAGATCTTTTTGAAGTCCTCGTTGTTTTAAGCGTTGCCCCGATTGACTCTGGGAGAGAATCGTGAACAGGTCTGATTCACACTGACGAAAGCTGTAGAGTAGTGCATAGCCGAGGTCATCCAATTGGAGTGCAGGTACGAGTACAGTGAGACGATCTAAAATACAGCCTGCTGCTAAACCATCCTCAAATGAGAAGGAACCGCGTGTGCCAGCGCAGAGTATGGTTACGTCTTTGTGGATGCTTTTGGCACGTTCGGCACATGCTTTTGCATTGACGAACGTGCCGATCAGTATGGTTCCACCACGCGTTGCTTTAATTAAGGCACGGGTGCCATTGGTAGTGGTTAATACGATTTCTTTGTTGCGAATCCGCTCTGTCGCATACTCTTCTGGAGAATTACCAAAGTGAAAGCCATCGAGCCGATTGCCAAATCGCTCGCCTCCTAGAAGCGCATCACTGTTTTTTTGCCCGATGTTGCGTGCTTTGCCAACTGTATCGACAGGAATAATTGCGGCTGCTTCATGATAAAAAGCTGTAACCATGGTCGTAGAGGCACGGAAGGCATCAATGACGATGACCGTTTTATTAACCAGATGATCACTTTGAATATCATCAACATGTGCTTCGATGGTAATGTTCATGATGATGCTCCCCATAAAGAGAAAGTATCAGCCCGTAGACCCCTTCGTAAGGCTTCTAAAGCGAGCAAATCAGTGGAAGCGATATTTCCTAAATTGACGTGGGGACCTACGCAATGAATCAAAGCGACTTGCTGTTCTTTATGAGGTGTTTCCCAAATCAGATGGTCGCCTCCCGTGGATCGTTCTACATCTTTTACATATTGAGTATCTGTATGCCCACTTTCATCAAAAATACCGATTCCTTTGCCTGATTCGCGCCCCTCAACGATAATCCACTTTGCGCCATCATGCCGATCTTGCTTGTAGACAGTAGTTAAGTTAGTCACATCGGTGATGGAACCACTCTCTTTTTTACCGATTTCTGTGATCACTTGAAAGCCGTGGTGAACAGCTGCTTTAATTGCTTGAGACCGTTCTGCTGCAGAAAGTGTAATACTGCCATCGGAAATTTCTATCCATTCAAATCCAAGGGAAGATAAGGTTTGGAAGTAAGTAGGGAGAAGCTTCTTACGAAATGCTACTTCAAAAAATGTTCCGCCGGGATAAAGTCCGACTTGATAATGGCTCGCCAGCTCCACTTTTTTTTGCAGAAGCGGGCGGGGTGTTAGAGCTGAGGTGCCGAAGCCAAGTTTGATAAAATCAATATGATTAGCACCCAGCTCCAACAGATCTTGAAAAGCAGAGATCCCCAGTCCTTTATCAATTAACATGGTTATTCCGGTCTGTCTCGGCTTTGTAGGACGAGCGGAAGTGGGATCTTGCAACTCAGGTTCCCACTTTGGAAAAGACTTCTTCATGTCATCATCGCCTCCATAATCCACATACATCATAGGTATACCTATGCATCAAGTCACAGTCATGTGCCTAAATGACGGTGTGGAAGAAAAAGAGGCAAGCAGGCTGTAATACAGGGCAATATTACAGTGCTCATCAGGCATAATCGGAATCCCCCTTGCTCAATGGAAAAGGCAAGGGTACTACTATCTATATTGAGCGCAAAGGGATAAAAGAATAAAAAGATTGGGGTGAATAGGGCTTGTCGCCCGCATGAGGAGGAAGCAGAAAAAAGAGGAGTTCCCCGCAATAAAAGGGGGAACTCCAGTTGATTATGGCTGACTAAGTTGGGATTTGACTTGTTGAATTTCGGTGGGATTAGCAGGTCCGGCCGGCTGGTAATACCCTTTTTGCTTCGCTGCTTGATAGAGAGCGTATTGACGTGCTTCGTCTCCATTTCGTATCTGTTGTAATGTTTGTCGCAGTTGTGGGTTTTCTGTTTGTGCGATGATGCTGGCATATCCACTTAGATTTCCGTTGATAGCAGAAAGGTAGTCGTTTATCATATCCTTTTCGGTAAATGACACGCCCATACCCGCTGTCGGATTTATGCTATTGTTCATGTGATCTTTCCCCTTTCAGTTATGATAGAAACGACATCAGTTGCTGTTTGGTAGTGCGTGCATCTTGTGCATCCTTTTGCAACAGTTGCTTTAGTTGTGGATCCTGACACTGTTGCGCATAAAAATCAAGTTTGTGCGCTACTGTTTCGTGACCACCGATAAGGTGGCGCAGGTTTTGCAGTTCCAATTCCGTTAGTTGATTCATGCCATGCGACTCCTTTAGCAAGTAAGGTGTAATGTATTTACGTTGTTAGGATTCGTATTTTTGAAAAGAATATGATGTTAATTTTAGGGTTATGTGGTTTGAATAAATTCGATCCATGGATGATACCCGTCTTTTGCAAATAATACATCCCAGCCATTATCCAATTCATAGGGCCCATCTTCGTATTTATACAATCCTCTTACCGCTGACAGCGAAGGTACCTCAAACGCAAAATGAATGAGTTCTGTTTGTACTGTGGTTTGCGACAACTCGATACGGAGAGTTTTTTTTGTAAGAAAGAGGTTTCGCTCCTGTTCCCAGATCATACATGCTTCATGTTGAAACCCATTCTTCATAAAGTGATATTCCGCCAATTCTAGATTGGGCACTGTAAGACCGATATGATGCAGACGTAAGATGGACGACTTTAAGGGAGAATTAGATTGAGATCGCCAAATTCGTGCCATAAATACCCCTCCTTCAGAGCATGCTCATAGGCACGAAATAACGAACGTTGAGGGATGAATGCGGATAACATTTCCAAATGGCTCGCTTCAGGTTCGTGAAAGCCTGTTAGCAGACCATCAACCACATGAAGTGAATGGTTTTCTTTGATATATAAATCTGTAAAATGGTGATAAGGGATGACCTCCCCCTCTTTGTTTATGGCTGATTCAATTGCACGGACGACGGTTGTTCCAACCGCTATGACGCGCCCACCCTTTGCTTTTGTTTGATTAATAAGTGCTGCGGTTGCTGGTGTCAACTGTACAAATTCAGGGTGTGCACTCGGTTGTGGCCAGTGATCACCTTCGTAATAACTAAGTCCAGCATGAAGTGTTAGAAAAGCAAGCCCAATGTTTCGCTTCTGTAGGGTGTGCATCATTTTCCAGGTGAAGGCTCTACCGGCAGAAGGCATCTCCACAGATCCAGGTTTAGTGGCGTATACGGTTTGGTAGGAGGGTAGCTCCCACAACCGCTTCACATATTCATAGCGGATAGGTTGACCGTAGCGGTAGATTGAGTCTATTAATGCTGCTCCCCGTAGTGAAAATGAAAGGCGTTTAAGAGGAGGTTCGCTACCTGTACCGGTAATGGTAGCAGAAAATGTAGGACTCCATTGAAAACGGGTTCCAATTTGGGCAGGATGGTTTTGAATTAATACATCCCATTCATGATCGGATACTTGTTGTGATAATCGAAGATATCCTTCTGGTAGAGGGAGATGGGCGGGTAGAGTACGACTATTGTTAAATACGATCAGGTCCCCAGAGCGTAAGAAGGAGGATAGTTTTTTGAAATGTGTGTCTGTAATCTTACCGGAAGCCTCTTCTATAACCATCATTCGAACATGGTCACGTCCATCCCCCCTGATCTCAGGGGGGATAGCGGCATGTAAGTGGGCAGGTACTGTAAAATTAGAATGGGTCGCATTATTCATGATTTTGGTCCTCCTCTATCATTTTTTGCGCTTGGAGTCGCTTACCATGTAGATGAGCAGACTGTGGACCAGCTAGATAAAGGAAGACGGGGACGATCGCAGCAGGTTGTGTTAAGGGATACTCACAGTCTGGTACCGCGATAGCATGCATCTGAGTATCTAACTCACCTGGATCGACCATGTACATATTTACTCCGGTCTCTTGCAACTCATCCGCCCATGTTTGTGTCAATCCTTCCACAGCAAACTTACTAATTCCATATGCGCCCCATTCAGCAAATCCGGTTTGACCAGCCTCCGAGGTAATATTGATGATACGTCCATGAGCGTGCGTCAACATTCCAGGAAGTACACGCTGTGTGAGGAGAAAGGGACCAATAGTGTTTACGGCGAGCACTTCTTGAAAAGAGGCGAGTGAGTAGTCCAGCAAGGGGGTAGGTCCTGGGCCGAAGAGTGAGGCATTGTTGATGAGGACATCTATTTGTCCATAAGTAGCCTCGGTTACAGAGACAAAACGATCGATTTCAGCAGGTTGAGAGACATCGATGCTCATAGCGATCACTTCCACTCCTCGCTGCGAAAGTTCTTCTTTAACGTTGTTTAATTGCTTCTTTCCCCGTGCGCAAATGGCAAGTTTAGCTCCTGCTTTTCCAAAGGCGATGGCCAATTCCCTACCTAATCCCCTACTTGCTCCACTAATCATGACAACCTTGTTTTCCATTTTGTATTCCTTCTTTCATTGTGTGTTGCTTTTATTATAGAAGCGATTAAATACGGTGAAATCGGATAGAGGAAGGGGAATAGTCTCAGGAATTAGTGGTAGTTCTCTTCTGCAACTTTGGTCGGAGGAAGATAGAGCAAAAGGAAAAGACCCAGCACGCTTAAGCTGGATCTTTTCACGGGTAGATCGATATTATTCTCCAAACCCCACGTCTACTAAATCTCTATCTTGAACCTCTTGCAACAATCTTCTAAGGAGGCGTCCTCTGGAAGAAGAGGATTCACGAAGTCCGAGTCCATTAGAAGAGGAGGATTCCAGTAGCTTTTTAGAGGAAGAGGAGGATTCAAAGACTTTCTTAGAAGAAGAGGAATCAGAGATTTTCTTAGATGAAGAGGATTCATATACCTTTTTAGATGACGAAGATGACGAAGATTCATGAATATCAGGCAATCTTACTCGCCTAACAGGAATACTAAAACGACGGTTAAGAATACCTGCATACAATAAGCTGATACCAATGATGGAACGTCTACCACGGGGATCATCGAGAACGAGAAAGGCATTGCCATCAACAACGACGATGCTAGTCAAAGTAATCACTCCTTAAAATAGTTACATCATAGAATATGAGTCATCCTATTATCTTGCTTGGATATTCATTGAGATTAAGTGCCTATTTATCATGCAAGATGCTGGGCTTAGTGAGATTGAAAGCCGGGTTTACGAATAAGGATACGTTTGTGTCCATGAGGGCTAATGAGGCGATGAGGAGGGTGGACGAATAGGAGGGTTAGTATAGCAGTTAGGAGTGAGATCGCGCCGCTTCCGAGAAAGAGAATCATAGGTGACCCTGATAAAGCGCTAAAAACAGGTGGTCCTGAGGCAACGCCGAGAAAGCGGACACTGTTGTATAAAGAGGTAACGATTCCGCGCTCAGCAGAGTGAACAGAAGATGTGATCATGGTATTTAGACAAGGTAGGACAACCCCTCCCCCAACGCCATTTAAAAGAAGCAAAGCGATAAGAAGATATGTAGATTGTACGAAAGGGACAGCGATCATCACAAATGCAGATAAGGTTAAGCCAGTAACGATGAAGCCTTTCATGTGGTGAGCATGCTTTTGAATATGTACGCCGGTCCAATAGGAGGAACCACTAAGGGCAAGCAGGGGAATGGCCAATATAAGTCCCTTTACAATTCCTTCGACTCCATATCGTTTCTCTAGCAAATTTGAGAGATAAAAAAGTACTCCGAACAGGATGAACAATGTAATTGCCCCTGCTAAGAAAGCGACAGACATCCACTTGCCTTGTCTGACCCACGTCTTCTTTAGGTGAGCACGATATTGCGAGAGAGGAGGGGCAGGCTCTTGCGAACGGGGTTCTTTTACGATGAACCACATGGCGAGTAATGCAGGAAAGATGAGGAGCGGAAAAGCAAAGAAGAGAGCATACCAAGAGATAAGCCCTATAAGAGATCCTAAGATGGGACTTAATACTTTGCCCATGCCATTGGCAGCTTCGATCGCTCCCAGTGCCTTGCTCCGCTGGTTAGCTGCGTAAAGGTCACTAACCAAGGCCATGGCAATCGGGGCAGTTCCTGCTGCACCAATTCCTTGTACAATTCTTCCGATGAGGAGAAATGGATAGGAGCCACCACCGATTAGAGCAGACCCACCAGCAATGATCCCCCCTATGGCATAAACAATGAGCCCACTCATAATCACTTTCTTTCGTCCGATTCGATCTGAGAATATACCACAAAAGGGGATGATTAGACCTGCGGCAAGAGAAAAGAGTGTAATGATGAGGCTAACTTGAAACGAACTTAGATGAAGATTCTCTTCAATTTGTGGTAAAACAGGAATAATCATTGAATTACCAAGCACCATCAAAAGTGGGATCCAACTTAAAACGATGAGAACGCTAACTTGAGGGGATGCTTGTCTATCTTTCTTCTTCATTTGACAACCTCCGCATAATTTCGATGGATATAGCATGCCCAAGCCAACTCTATATATAAAAGAAAAGGGTATGAGTATGTCTATCCATGGTGAGAATAAAGACGCATACATCGCTCAGGAGGGATTAAGTATGGAATCGTTTGAACATATGCGTCGTGAACTGTCTTACTTACATGGCATGATGGACTCTGCAGATTCGAATCGACTGGAATATAAGGTGCTCACCCGTCTCATTGGAATATTAGATGATCATATTGATGAAGTTGAGCATATGAAAATGAGGCAAACGGAGTTGGAGGAGTACGTAGAGGCGGTTGATGAAGATTTGAATGACGTTGAAGTCCTTCTCTACGATGAGAATGAAGAGGACTTTTTGGAGATGGAGTGTCCAGAGTGCCATCAACCCGTCATTATTGATGAGATGATGTTAGCGGGTGAGGAATCTGTTCATATCGAGTGTCCGCAATGCGGGGAAGTGTTGCTGGTGACAGATGAAGATGAGGGGGAGTTCCTGAGGGAAAGTGAGTCAGAAGAGCCTTACCGCAGTGATGAATCGGTACCTCCAGCTTAAAAGAGGAGTAAAAAAGTTGGCATCCATGAAAGGTGCCAACTTTTTATTTTGCTTCGCACGAGGTTTCTCTCACAGCTTGGTTATATTGTGAACAAGCTGTTCATATGGATGAGTTAAACGATGGGACAGGAGGTGTATGTACCTGAAACCTGTGCTTGAAATTCTACCATTGACAGTTCGTAATATGGTGCAATCACTACCCAATTCCTTTATTCAACAACTAGAGGAGATTCGTATTCGGCAACAGCGTCCTTTGGAGATGATTTTTACCCATCGTGCCTGCTTTATTGATGATAAGGGCCGGTTGACTCAACAGGCAAAGGAAGCGTATCTGCCCTCTCAAACAGATTGTCACAAGATGCTTAATCTTGTAAGCAACCATTCCTTATATGCGATGGAAGAAGAGTTAAAACGAGGATATGTAACTATTCCTGGGGGTCATCGGATTGGGTTGGCGGGGAAAGTGGTGATGGAACATGGGGTGGTGCGCCACCTGCGGGATGTGACTGGCTTTAATGTTCGCATTGCACGCCAGGTTAAAGGAGTGGGTCAGTCTCTGATCTCCTCAGTCATTCATAAAGAACAGGTGGAAAACTTATTGATTATTTCTCCGCCCCAATGTGGTAAGACAACCTTATTACGTGATTTGGCACGTTTGACCAGCAATGGCCACCTGCATCGTCCTGCTTACAAGGTGGGGATTGTCGATGAGCGTTCAGAAATCGCTGGGTGTGTTTATGGTGTGCCTCAACACGATGTAGGTGTGCGCACGGATGTGTTGGACGGATGTTCTAAGGCAGAAGGCATGATGATGATGATTCGCTCCATGTCCCCTGATGTTTTAGTGGTAGATGAGATTGGCCGTACTGAGGATGGTGAAGCGATTCATGAAGCTATTTACGCTGGGGTGCGCTGCTTTACCACTGCTCATGGCTTTGATCTAAAAGACGCGTGTCGCCGACCCGTCCTCTCTTCCCTCATCCGCGAAGGGGTGTTTACCCGCTATGTAGTATTGAGCAGGAGGCAAGGTCCTGGAACAGTGGAAGGGGTATATGATCAAGAACGACGTCGCTTGATCTTGCCAGGTCAGCCAAACCAAGTAGCTGAAAGCTCATGATGAAATTATTTGGTGCTATCTTGATTCTAATATCCACTTCTATTTCAGGATGGATGTTTGCAAAACGGTTTGCAGAGCGACCAAAACAGATTCGTCAACTTTGTCAAGCGTTAGCCTTACTGGAAACGGACATCGTATATGGGTCCCGACCATTGAGCGAGGCATTTGCTCATATTGCACACCGGGAGCCAGCCGCGATCGGCTCTATCTTCCATCGCTGCGCTGTTCATTTACAAGAGTTAGATGGAGCCTCTACCTTTGAATGTTGGGAAAAAGCATTGAGTGAAGTATGGCCACGCTTAGATTTACAAGCGGCAGAGAAAGAGATCTTACTTGACTTCGGTAAAACATTGGGGATGTCAGACCGGGACGATCAATTGCAACATCTGCAGCTAACAGTAAGTAATCTACAAGTAGAAGAGAACCACGCACGCGAGGAACAGGGACAGTATGAGAAGATGTGGAAAAGCGTTGGGGTTCTAGGCGGAGCCCTCCTTATCATCTTGCTGTACTAATGTTTTGGGGGTGAGGCCAAGCCATGCCATATGATATAGACGCTATTTTTCAAATTGCGGGAATCGGAATCATCGTGGCGATGATTCATACAGTGCTAAAGCAGATGGGAAAAGAAGATTATGCACACTGGGTCACTCTAATCGGGTTTATTGTTGTACTGTTCATGGTTGCCTCCTATATCGAAGATTTGTTTCAAACCATTAAAAGTGTCTTTTTGTTTCGGTCATAAGAGGAGGCGATCTTCTTGGAAATTATCCAGGTTGTAGGGTTGGGATTGATCGCCACCTTTCTCATTTTGATTTTAAAAGAACAAAAGCCGGTGTTTGCTTTTTTGTTAGCTACGATTACTGGGGTTATGATCTTTATCAGTATAGCGGGGAAAATAACGGAGATTATTCATATTCTGAGTAATCTGGCGACACAAGCACGAGTAAATACGATGTTTCTTGAAACCATCCTCAAGATTATCGGCATTGCCTATATCGCCGAATTTGGTGCACAAGTGACACGTGATGCCGGACAAGGCTCGATTGCATCCAAAATAGAATTGGCAGGAAAGATTCTTATTATGGTGTTGGCGATCCCCATTATTACCACAATTATAGAAACGGTAGTGGAAATACTTCCCGCTTAGAGGATGATGCCGTATGAGCAGCAGAAAAACAATCACCTCTCTTTTTGGGGGATTGATCTTACTATTTATGTTGTGGCCAAGCATCAGCTGGGCCACAACAGAAGATCCTCCACCACCGGGAGGGCCTTCCATAGCAGATGAAGTGGTTCGTGAGCAGTTTCAACAGTTGCAGACAGAAGAGATAGAGGATTTTTGGAAGGAAATTCAATCAACGTATGATCGCTATTTGCCTGAGGAGAGTGCGCCAACGTTGTATGATCTGGTCGTTGCGCGTGGTGAGGGCGAATTTTCATGGAAAGAAGTGGGGAGGGGCTTTATTCGCTTCTTCTTTCATGAACTTCTCTACAATGGCAAATTAATTGGGACAATCGTGGTACTTACGGTGTTTAGCATGATATTGCAAACGTTACAAACAGCTTTTGAACGTAATCAGGTAAGTAATGTAGCTTATGCGATCGCATACATGGTGATTATTATCCTAGCTATTCAAAGTTTTTCAGTGGCAGTAGACTCTGCGAAGTCTGCCATCAGTCAGATGATTGACTTTATGGTGGCACTGGTTCCGTTAATTCTTACTCTCCTAGCTACAATGGGTAACGTAGGGACGGTAGCGCTGTTTCATCCGCTCATTGTGTTTATGATTCATGCTGTCGGAACGGTGATTTACACGGTCGTATTTCCGCTATTCTTCTTCGCTGCTATTCTGCATATTGTGAGCGGCTTATCTCAGAAGTATCAGGTGAACCAACTAGCTGGTTTTATGCAAAAGATTGGGATGAGCTTGCTCGGGGGCATGCTGACCATCTTTCTAGGGATTATCTCTGTACAGGGAGCAACAGCTGCCGTCGCTGATGGGGTTACGCTACGTACGGCTAAATATGTAACAGGGAACTTTGTTCCGGTGGTGGGAAGGGTGTTTTCTGATGCGGCAGATACAGTGTTGGGAGCTTCTTTGTTAGTGAAGAACGCCGTTGGCATTACGGGGGTGTTATTGCTCCTCTTCATCTGTGCTTTTCCGGCTATCAAAATCCTTTCGCTCGCTTTCATTTACAACTTCTCAGCTGCATTACTGCAGCCACTGGGTAACAGTCCGATCATAGGTGTACTCAATGTTATTGGGAAGACGCTCATATATATTTTTGCGGCTTTGGCTACGGTGGGATTGATGTTCTTTTTAGCGATCACCATCATGATCACAGCTGGCAATATCACCGTCATGATGCGGTAGGTGGTAACTTATGGTTGAATGGATTAGCGATTGGCTCAAACCGATCATACTACTCGTCCTGATGGCTAGCTTCATCGACTTGATTTTACCCAATCAATCCCTAGATCGTTATGTCAAGTTGGTTATGGGCTTGCTCATCATTCTCGCGATTCTTTCTCCTATCTTTCGTTTTCTCAGCGATGACCTTGATGTTTCGCGTTGGACTTGGAAAAGCGATGCTAGTGTTGAAATGGCGACAGATTCGATGGCATCACTACAAGAGATAAATACAAAATCGCAGACAGCTTCCCGCGAGCAGCAGACGTTGTTGCGCACGCAAGTGGATAAAACATTACAACAAGAGATTGCGCGCGATGTGGCGAAACGTTTCCCGGTCAAAGTGATGGAAGCGGAGTTAGAGATTGCATGGGGTGAAGAAGGGCAACCAGCGGAATTGGAAAGTGTCACTCTTTACCTGCTTCCGCTAACAGAGACAACACTGACCGACGAATCGGGTGCGGAAGAGAATAAAATTGAACCGATTCAGCCGGTAGAGGAGATCGCACCGATCGCTCCGATCACGGGAGAAAAACGATCGGAGACAGCAGCTGAACCGGTACTACAACAAGAATTATCAACGGACCAAAAAGCATTGATCAAGCAAATCGAAAATCACCTTGACCAAGAGTGGGGAATAAAACCAAAAGGGACGAATGTGGTTTTCGCTAGCAAGTGGTAGGGAGGAGGGAACAGGGTGCTCAAACGGCTGCTGGATCGAGTGGAAGATAAATGGGGGACGGGTCGAATTCAAGCGATTCGTTGGATCCTACTTGTTGGTTGTGTGGGGTTAGCTGTTATGATCGTAGCCGACTTCTTTCAAATGGAGACAGATGGATTGCCACCTCCTGCAGCGGAGGAGCCATCAGAAAAGAATGAATACGCAGCAATGGGCGGTAAGAGAAGTGCTAGCGACGATATGTCTATTCAAGAATATGAGGAAATGTATGAGGATGAAATGACAAAGTTGTTGGAGGGGATTGTTGGTGTAGAAGAAGTGTCGGTCATGATTAATCTGGATGCTTCGATGGAGACAGTGATTGAAAAAGATCGGCGCAAACAAGAACGAATTACGGATGAAACGGATCAGCGTGGCGGTTCACGAAAGATCCATGAGGAGACAGAGGATGAAAAGGTGGTGATTTACAAGAATGGGGAAACAGAGGCACCGCTGGTGATAAAGAAGGTGAAACCAAATGTTCGTGGGGTGTTGGTGGTAGCGCGTGGAGCGGAAAATCTGAAGGTAAAAGCAGCCATTATCGAAGCGATTGAACGATCGCTCGATGTACCGGCTCATCGAATTTCTGTAATGCCAAAAGGCTAGGAGGGAAAGATTATGTCTATGAATAAGCAAACGGTATGGTTGGTTACGATGCTCACGTTGATGGTGGTACTATCAGCTTATTATATTGTGACAGGACCTGTAGAACCTGCGGAACAAGGAAATAAAGAAGCGGCTGAAAAAGTGGATGCGGATGTGAAGACAAAGTCGGGTGTAGGAGAGCCGAGTGAGGAGGCTGTTAAGGAAGCAGGGGATTATTTTGTGGGCTATCAGATGGAAAGACAGGCGCTTCGCTCTAAACTCTCATCTGAATATATGGAAAAAATAACAGACCCTGCTGCCTCGGAAGAGCAAATTGATGAAGCGCAAGCGAAGCTAAATGAGTTGATGGAAGTAGATAATACCGAAACAGTGTTAGAAGAATTGATCCGGGAAGAGGGATATCAAGATGCAGTAGTGATCAATAATGATGCGCATGTAAATGTGATTGTGCAAAGTGATCAACTTAAATCAGCACAAGTTGTAAAACTCGTAACATTGACAAAAAAACAAATGGGTGTGGCTGCTAATCAGGTTTCTGTAACATACCGCCCTTAGTCTCTTATTTTTCGTATGAGACTGCTTAAATGAATACCATCAGCGAAACCCTCTGTTCTAATGAGGGTTTTTTCTGTGTGATTCGGTTAAGAATAGAAAGCAAAAGACGTGTGCGGGGTAGTCAATCAGAAGAAAAAAGATTATCATTAAATTGATTACAAAACTTTATTGATACCCTGAGAAACGTAAAAGCTCTCCCGTTGGAAAGGAGTGATTCTCATGCCACTTAGAATGCATGAGTTGCGCGAACTGATTAAACTAGTCGATGAATCACAGATTGAGGAATTTAAACTTGAAAATGAAGGTACTAAGATCAAGATTAAGAAGCCATCGTCACGATCAGAAATTCCTAAGTCCGTAGAGACAGCAACCCAGACGCAGGTACAAGAGGAACGTTCACTACCTCCAACTCAACAGGAGAATGCGGTACCTGTAATAGAGACTGAAAAGTCAACCACCGCCTCCTCTTCTCCTTCTGGGGAGGAAAAAGCACCGGCTAAGGTGGAAAGCGATGTTAATTTACATGAGATCACCTCTCCGATGGTGGGCACATTTTATCGTGCCCCTGCACCAGATCAAGCCCCTTATACCGAACAAGGGAGCAAGGTAGAGGAAACGTCAGTGGTCTGTATTATTGAAGCGATGAAGCTGATGAATGAAATTGAGGCTGAAGTACGGGGTGAAGTGGTTAACATCCTAGTTGAAAATGGACAACTTGTCGAATACGGACAACCACTATTTCAAGTAAAAACCACCTCGTAGGTGGGGGGGATATGAGGATGTTTCAAAAAATATTGATCGCCAATCGTGGTGAGATCGCTATTCGTGTCATTCGGGCTTGTCAGGAGTTAGGGATACAAACAGTGGCCGTTTACTCCCAGGCAGACGAAGATGCTCTTCATGTTCGTCTAGCCGATGAGGCGTACTGTATTGGTCCAGCACCTTCTAGAGAAAGTTACTTAAATATGACCAATTTGATGAGCATCGCTACGCTAACTGGGGTCGATGCTATTCACCCCGGATATGGATTTTTATCTGAAAACGCCGATTTTGCTGAGCTGTGCGCGGCATGTAATATCACTTTTATTGGTCCCGATCCGAAGGCAATGACCCAAATGGGGGATAAAACAACCGCACGCAAAACGATGGAATCCGCCGGCGTACCAGTCGTTCCTGGGACGGAGGGCATTATTTCGTCTACGGAGGAAGCGGCCCAACGTGCACGTACAATCGGATTTCCTGTTATCGTTAAGGCAACTGCTGGAGGTGGCGGGAAAGGGATGCGTGTTGTTCACAGTGAAGCGGAATTGATCCGTGCTGTACAGACAGCGCAACAAGAGGCGGAAGCCAACTTCGGCAATCCAGGGGTATATTTAGAAAAGTACTTAGTAGAACCACGGCATGTGGAAGTTCAGGTGATGGCTGATAAGCACGGTAACGTGATTCATCTAGGTGAAAGGGATTGTTCAATCCAACGGCGCTATCAAAAGTTAATTGAAGAAGCGCCCTCACCAGCCCTCCAACCTGAATTGCGGGAAAAGATGGGGCAAGCAGCAGTAGCTGCTGCCAAAGCAGTACAATACACAGGTGCGGGTACGATCGAATTCTTATTGGATCGTGATCATCATTTCTATTTTATGGAAATGAATACACGCATTCAAGTTGAGCATCCCGTGACGGAAATGGTTACAGGGGTGGATCTCGTACGAGAGCAAATTTGTGTTGCCGCAGGACTTCCGTTATCTGTAAAACAAGAAGAGATTAAACTGAATGGCTGGTCGATCGAGTGCCGTATCAATGCAGAAGATCCAGAACGTAAATTTATGCCTTCACCGGGGACGATTACCTTTTATCTTCCTCCAGGTGGTTTAGGCGTTCGTGTGGATAGTGCAGCATATCCTGGCTATCACATCCCGCCCTTTTACGACTCTATGATTGCTAAACTTATCGTTTGGGGGAAAGATCGTGATGAGGCGCTCGTCCGTATGAAGCGAGCTCTCGGGGAGTTTTCGATTGAGGGAGTAAAGACAACGATCCCATACCATTTAAAACTTTTGCGTCACCCTCGTTTTATTTCCGGTGATGTTCATATACAATTCTTAGAGAGCACCGTATTGTCAGAGGAGGAAGACGAATGACGGAAATGAAGGACTATCATAAAAGCACAAAATTAGGGAAGATCGAAATTGCACCCGAAGTGATTCAGACCATTGCAGCATTGGCGGCGATCGAAGTAAAAGGTGTCCTTGGATTAAGCGGTGGAGGAGTCGTCAAGGATATTACACAATGGTTGGGTCGTAAAAATGCTAAACAAGGTGTGCGCGTTCATATAGATGAGGGCCTTTCTTTAGAAGTTTCCCTAGTTATTGAATATGGCCACTTTATTCCTGATATTGGAAAATCGGTGCAAGAAAAAATTAAAAATGCGATTGAAATGATGACAGGTCTCCACGTGGAGACGGTACGAGTGAAGATTAACCATGTGCAATTTCCTAAACCGGAGAAAGAAGAAAGTAGCGAAACCAAAAAACCGAAATAAGATATAGGATCACCTATCATTCAGAAAGGGATGCGCCATGCGGATCGTTGATCGACTGCTCACCCTGTTACTTGGTCTGTTGATAGTAGGTGTATCTTTATTCGGAATCTGGATCAGCATGTTTGCTTCATTTGCCCATATAGATTTAGAGCTCTATGGAGATACGGGAAAGTGGTTGGTGCTGATTATCAGTGGAATGCTACTAGCTTTAAGCGTTCGTCTTTGTTTTGTTACTCTGCGTCGTCAGAAGCGACTCACAGGTGTGGAGATGTCCCTTTCCTCAGGGCATCTTCATATCTCATCTGCGACATTGGAAAGCCTGGCACTAAGTGCGGTAGAGCAGGTTGGAGGAGCTCGCGATTTGACAGCTAAAGTGTATGTTGAGGAGCACCAACCTACAATTGGTATTCTGTTGCGACTATCGGTTGATGGAAAGTCGTCTATTCCACATCTGGCAGAACAAATGCAACACCAAGTAAAAAGTCACGTGGAAGGGACCGCGGGTGTTGTGGTCGAGAGCATTGCAGTCTATGTCGAGAACACTGTTGAGAAAACCAAAAGCCGCATGCGAATAGGGTAAGGCGGTGGAAGATATGGGTAAGTGGTGGCAAGAGCTCTGGCAGGCATACCGCGGTCGCCTCATAGGTACAACCATGGGTTTGATCTGTGGATTTATCTACTTAGCTGTGGGTATATGGAAGACGCTTCTGTTTCTCTTGTTTGTCGGGATTGGGTATAGTTTGGGTAGACGCAAAGATCGTCATGAAGAATTAAGCGATGTTATTCATCGTATTATGCCGACAAAATGGGTGCGTAAGTGATATGATTGTTCGACGGGGGTGTATCGCTAGGACGAGTGATTTTACCCAAGGCGTAGCGATAGTAGCCCTCGTCCTGTTTTTTATTACAATCGGGTAAGGAAGTCCGGGAGGTTTATAATGAGTAAGAAGTCAAAACGAAGAGTGATGAGGGAGAAGGTAGTGCAAACGTTGTATCAACTATCATTTTCTCCGGAAAAAGAGGAAGCGGAAGAGGTGATCGCTGCGCAGATGAATCGCTTAAAAGAAGAGGATGAAGAGCATCGTTCCTTTTTTTTACGCTTGGTGCGGGGAGTAAAAGCGGAAGAGGTTCAGCTAGATGAAACGTTGGCTCGTTACTTGAAGAAGGGGTGGTCTCCAAACCGTCTAGCAAAAGTGGATCATCGGATTTTGCAATTAGCCATATATGAAATACAGTTTGAAGAGGAAATTCCACCCAAAGTAACAGTGGATGAAGCAGTGGAGTTGGCAAAAACATTTAGTACGGAAGAGTCGAGCCGCTTTATCAATGGTGTTTTAGGCAACCTTGTGCGCGAAGCGGTGCAGGAGTAGTTTTGTGCGTATCCACGATTGATAGCACCCTTTATACGGGTACATACGGGAGATGATGTTTGTGCGATGGACATGTCTCAGGGTTAGGTACAGCTTTCTATAAAAAGGCGAACGATTATCTTGCAAAGATAAAAAACGTTCGCTTTTTATCTTTACATCTGAGTGCTGAAAAGTTACACTTAATAGCAGTTAGATGAAGAGAGGAGCCTCTTATCATATGCCACAGACAGGGAATATCATCGATGGAAAAGGAATGGCGGCACAAATTCGAAGCGAACTGAAGGCTACTGTACAAACTCTTTCCCACCAGGGAACTATGCCCGGCCTAGCCGTGGTGTTAGTAGGAGAGGATCCAGCCTCCCAATTATACGTACGAGGAAAAATCCGTGCTTGTGAGGAGGTAGGTATCTACTCTGAGCAGATTTATCTCACAAGTGATGTTTTAGAAGAAGAGGTGCTAGCGGTCATAGATCGTCTTAATGATGATCAGAAGATTCATGGGATATTGGTACAATTGCCTCTGCCTGTCCAAATAGATCCAGATCGTATTATTGAACGGATTGATCCCGCTAAAGATGTAGACGGCTTCCATCCACAAAATATGGGACGGCTCGTGATTGGGCAACATGGTTTCCTACCTTGTACGCCTCATGGCATTATGGAAATGTTGAAACGAAGTGATATCTCCATTACTGGAAAACATGTGGTCGTTGTGGGAAGAAGTAATATCGTTGGAAAACCGATTTCCTTCTTGTTGCAACGAGAACATGCAACTGTGACGATGTGTCATTCGCGCACGCGGGAATTAGCGCACTATACAAAGCAGGCAGATATACTTATAGCCGCAGCTGGAAAGGCACATCTATTGGGTAGAGATCACATTTCGCCGAATACCGTTGTGATAGATGTCGGTATGAACCGTTTACAGGGAAGAAAAGTGGTTGGGGATGTTGATTTTGAAGCCGTTCGAGAGCTTGCTTCTCACATTACTCCTGTACCAGGAGGAGTGGGCCCCATGACGATCGCCATGTTGTTATATAATACTGTAGAAGCGGCAAAACAGAGATGTAAAGAGTAAAACATACGTATGTTAGTTTGATGAGTGACGATGAGAGGAGGGAACCAAAGATCGATATGCTAACGGAGGAACGTCAAACTTTTTCGGTTTCTGAGCTGATGCAATATATGCGTGATCATTTGGAGAAAGATGGCGTGCTCAGTCGGATATGGGTACAAGCTGAAATCTCTAATTTTCGGCACCATGAGCGCGGCCACATGTATTTTACACTTAAAGATCACACGACACAAATAAAGGCAGTCATGTTTCATGGCAATAATCGCCGTCTTCGTTTTCGTCCGAAAGATGGTGATCAGGTACTGGTGCGTGGGTATATATCGGTGTATGAACGAGGAGGTACGGTTCAGCTATATGTACAATATATGCAACCAGATGGAATTGGAGATTTATATTTAGCATTTCAACGTTTAAAAGAACAATTGCAAGCTGAAGGATTATTTGCTGATGAGCTAAAAAAACCCCTCCCCCATTTGCCGCGGCGGGTAGGGGTGGTTACAGCCGCAGGGGGGGCAGCTATCCGTGATATCGTGTCAACTATGCAGCGGCGTGCGCCCATGGTGCCTCTGTTGATCCGCTCGGTTCCTGTACAGGGTGAAGGGGCAGCTGAAGAGATTGCGACCGCGATCGATGAGTTGGGAACTCGTTCGGATCTGGATGTGTTAATCGTTGGTCGGGGGGGCGGATCTTTAGAAGAGTTATGGGCGTTTAATCGGGAGGAAGTGGCGCGTAGTATCGTCCGCTCTCCCCTGCCTATCGTTTCTGCTGTTGGGCATGAGTCAGATGTTACGATTGCTGACTTTGTAGCCGATGTGCGAGCGGCTACTCCCACGGCGGCAGCAGAACTGGTTGTTCCTTCGTTAACTGAAGTGCAAGAACAGCTGATCAGTCAGCAAAAACGCCTCTGGTATGCATTACAGCAGAGGATAAAGCAAGAAGGGAAACGGCAGGAATGGCTATCTAATCGCCTTTGGCAAACCAGTCCCACTGTGCGTTTAAAGCAGTGGGAGCAGAGGTTAGATATAGCGATGAGTTCATTGCACCGATCTATGGGTACGTATCTAGAACAAAAACAACGGGTGATGGATAGGCTTCACCTTCGTTTATATGCCCAACGAGCAGGAATAGATGGCACTGCGGCACGTGATGAACTTTCTCGTCTTCAACAGCGCCTTTCGCAAGCGATGATAGAAAATGTGAAAGTGCGTAGGGTAAACAGAAATCACCTTTTAAAGCGTTTAGATGATTTAAGCCCTCTTAAGGTGATGCAAAGAGGATATGCTCTTATAAGTGATGAAGAAGGAACTCCGCTACGTTCGGTAAATCAGGTGAAGCTGCAGGAGAAAGTGATTGTTCGGATGATAGATGGGACCATTATGGCATCGGTGATAGCGAAAGGGGAAGATAGCAGTGAGTAAACCAACGACTGATTTTGAAAGTTTGATGACGCGTCTGGAGCAAGTGGTGGAAGAGATGGAACGCGGAGAAATCTCATTAGAAGAGGCAGTCGAGCTGTTCGAAGAAGGGACAAGATTAGCAAAGAAGTGTGAAGAGAAATTGGTGCGAGTAGAGGAGAAAGTGGCAATTTTGATGAAGAAAGATCATGAATGGACCGAAACGCCATTCCAATTGGAGGGGGACGCAGAGTCATTGTGAACGATTTTAAATTATATTTAAAAGAAAAAGAAGAGGTTGTTCATCGCGCTTTAGAAGAGAGTGTGGCGCAGTGGTGTGATATTCCCGACTCTCTTAAAGAAGCGATGGCATATTCGCTGTTAGGTGGAGGGAAACGCCTTCGTCCGATACTCGTGTTGCTAGCATGCGAAGCTCTAGGGGGAGAAGAGAAAGAGGCATTGCCATTTGCGTGTGTGGTCGAGATGATACATACCTACTCCCTCATTCACGACGATTTACCTGCGATGGATGACGATGATGTGCGTCGTGGACGCCCTACCAATCACAAGGTATATGGAGAGTGGATGGCGATTTTGGCAGGGGATGCACTGTTGACAAAGGCATTTGGCCAGTTTGCATCGGCTAGTAGAGCATCGTCACTCGCTCCTGAGGTGGCGTTAGAGTTAATTGAAAAGATGTCCGTATCTGTGGGAGCAGAAGGGATGGTTGCAGGTCAAGTAAGAGACATACAGAGTGAAAATAAAGAGATTACGCTATCTGAATTGGAGACGATCCATCATCGTAAAACAGGTGATCTTATCTCCTTTTCTGTTTGTTTAGGAGCACAGTTAGCAGGAGCGAATAAATCCCAGCTGTACGCATTGAAAGAGTATGCTGTTCGCATCGGACTTGCATTTCAAATCCAAGACGATATACTTGATGTCATTGGAGATCAAGAGAAAATCGGCAAGCCGGTAGGTAGCGATGAAGCGAAACATAAGTCGACTGTTACTGGTTTGATGGGTCTGGAACAGGCACGCATCTGGATGGAACGATTAGCGCGGGAAGCGAAAACAGCACTACAAAATGAACCTTCTATTAAAGCGACGCCGCTGTTGCAATTGGTTGATTACCTGATGCAACGGGATCGTTAGAAAAAGACGAATGGTTGAGGTCTCGTAAGGACTTTCATTGTGATGCTATACGCCCTGTGATATAATCGAACCAATATGGGGTGGCGCAGTATTCTAGTCGGTCCCTATCTTCTGAAGGCGGGCCTAAAAATCCGCTAAAGGGCACATCGATGAAGTTCTTGGTGTTGGCTTTCGACGCCCAGTCGGGGGTTGATGCTGGGAGTTAAGGAAAAAGGGCGATCCACAAGGGCATGTGGGCGTTTGACCCGTTTTCCGTGGAGGCCCAAGTGCGTTAATACTCGTCACCGTACGGGGTTAATGGCTTGGGGGAAGAACCTGCTAATCAGGGCAAGAATTGCTCTTGTTGCAGCGTAGCCTGCCTTGCGTGGTGCAATGGGGAAGGGTGGCAAGTTGGCACCCAGAAAGTTGTACTGCAAAAGAGGCTAGGAAGATGTGAGGGCTGCCCGAGGAAAACTCCTAGACTGTTTGCTTCTATGATGGGCAAGGCTACTGAGGGATTGAAGTGCGGACTAAGTGGTAATCCAGTCTGGTGTGTGGTGACTGCACCAAGAAGAGTTATAAAGGGAAACCGCCTGATTGGCAACGATCGGGATACTTTTTTGGGAAATCCTACTGGACCTAAGCCGCAGGATTTACCTACGTAGTCGCCACCCCGTATTCGGCGTGCGAATATTCTGTAAAAATATTGTAGCACATTCATCTTCCCACAATAGGGAGAGGGAGAATGAGATAAATCCATGGGAGAAACGTTTCGACGGTCGATTGGTTGGGCTGTGGGGATTGCACTGGTCACTGCTTTGATTGCCATGGTGTTATCTATATTATCGACAAACATCCTGCAAAGCTTACCGTGGAACGGTGGCCTGTTGGTTGTTTTTGTGATTGTGATTATTGGTGTCGCTTTTGATATGCTGGGCTTAGCTGCAGCGGCGGCTAGAGAAATTCCTTTTCATTCGATGGCGTCGCGGAAAATTGCGGGTGCTAGACATGCGATCGGGGTAATTCGCAAAGCAGATAAGTTCGCTACGTTTTGTAATGACGTTGTAGGCGATATTAGTGGGATCATCAGTGGTGCTGCTGGTGCTGCAGTTGTAGTTGCGTTAGTAAATGATTATGATGGATTAAGTAGTCGCTGGTTTTTAGAAGTAGGGATGGTATCAGTCTTATCCGCCTTTACAGTAGGTGGAAAGGCATTGGGTAAAGCTTATTCCATTCGATATGCCAATGAAATTATCTTTCGAGTCGGCAAGTTTTTATATATACTAGAGAAGAAATTTCATATTCGCCTGTTTGATGTACAACCTAAAAAGAAGAAAAGAAAGCGAAAGCGAGGCGTTCTTCGTGAACCTCGAACAGATTGATTCACCCGAGAAATTAAAACAAATACCGGTGGAAGAACTTCCTCGGATAGCAGAAGAGATAAGGCAGTTTTTAATTGAGAGCTTGTCAGGTACTGGAGGGCATCTCGCCTCTAATTTAGGTGTAGTAGAACTTACGCTCGTACTACACTATTTATTTGATAGTCCCAAAGATAAATTTTTGTGGGATGTCGGTCACCAAGCTTATGTTCATAAGATCTTGACAGGACGTAAATCCATGTTTCCCACCCTGCGCAAGTATGAGGGGTTATGTGGCTTTCCTAAAATGAGGGAGAGTGAACATGATTGTTGGGAGACTGGTCATAGTTCTACCTCCCTGTCTGGTGCGATGGGGATGGCTGTGGCACGTGATATTAAAGGTGAGAATAATAAAGTTGTTGCAGTGATCGGAGACGGTGCCCTAACCGGTGGAATGGCATTGGAAGCATTAAACCATATCGGTACGGAACAGCGAGATCTGATGGTTATTCTTAATGACAATGAGATGTCTATTACGGATAACGTAGGTGCACTGCATAACTATTTAGGACGTTTACGTACGCATAAGCATTATCACAAGGTAAAAGAAGATATTGAGAAC
This sequence comes from Mechercharimyces sp. CAU 1602, assembly GCF_024753565.1. NCBI lineage: Bacteria > Bacillati > Bacillota > Bacilli > Caryophanales > Thermoactinomycetaceae > Mechercharimyces > Mechercharimyces sp. CAU 1602. The sequence goes on from NZ_JANTPT010000001.1 coordinate 803,744, forward strand.
ATGCTCTTGAAAATCCCTTCCGTGGGAGAGCCGTTAGCTAAAACCCTGGAGCGCATAAAAGATAGTCTGAAATATTTAGTTGTTTCTGGTGTTCTCTTTGAAAAGTTTGGTTTTACCTACTTGGGGCCTGTCGATGGACACAAAATTGGGGAATTGATGGAGTGTGTCCGTCAAGGAGCCAAAACAAAAGGGCCTGTCTTAATTCATGTGATCACCAAGAAAGGAAAAGGGTACGAGCCTGCTGAAAATGATGCGATCGCCTATCATGGTGTGGGTGCAGGTAAGTGGGAGACCGTAGCTGAAAAACAAATTGTGAAGAAGAGCCCGCCCAAATACGCAAAGGTATATGGGAATACTTTGATTCGTTTGGCGGAGCAAGATCCTAAGGTTGTTTCGATTACACCTGCTATGTTACAAGGATCAGGGCTCATCGAATTTGATCAGCGTTTTCCAGAGCGTTCTTTTGATGTGGGGATTGCAGAACAGCATGCAACCACCTATGCAGCCGGATTAGCAACACAGGGGTTGACTCCTTTTCTAGCGATATATTCGACTTTTTTGCAGCGCTCTTACGACCAGCTTATCCATGATATTGCACGGCAAAATTTAAATGTGGTTATTGCAGTAGACCGTGCAGGCTTTGTAGGTGAAGATGGCGAGACGCATCAAGGGGTATATGATATAGCCTTCATGCGTTGTATTCCTAACATGACCATCATGATGCCAAAAGACGAAAATGAATTTCAACACATGCTATACTCCGCCTCACGTTATAATGTGGGTCCGATAGCAGTTCGCTTTCCACGTGGTGCAGGTTTGGGTGTCCCGATGGATGAGCAGTTGCAAGATATTCCATTGGGTAAAGCAGAAGTCGTGCGTACAGGTACAGATGTTGCTCTATTAGCACTAGGTCCGATGGTTGACCGTGCCAATGCGGCAGCGGACTACTTGGCTCAGGAAGGGATATCTGCACAGGTCGTAAATGTCCGGTTTGTAAAACCACTGGACGAGGAGCTTCTTCAAGATCTTTACCAACGCCAGCTCCCGATCGTAACCATTGAAGAAGGATCGAGGATGGGTGGTTTGGGAAGTGCTGTGATGGAGCATTACGAGACAGAAGGGCAACATAATATGATGGTTAAAGTAATGGGTGTTCCAGATTATTATGTGGAACATGGTAGTGTAGAGGAACAACTGCAAGAAGTGGGATTGACCGCGGAAAAGATCGCTGATGCGGTGCGCGCTATTATGCCGAGCAAACGGCAGCGGGCGTAATATCCTCAGTTCATGTTTGTCGTACCAGTAAAGAGGGATCAATGTGGCCAAAGAAAGATTAGATGTTATTTTAGTCAATCAGGGATTGTTTGAAAGTCGCGAACAAGCTAAGCGGGCCATTATGGCAGGCATTGTTTTTGTGGAGCAAGAACGAGTAGATAAACCTGGAACGAAAATCTCTACAGATGCGACTGTAACCGTTACAGAGCGCTTACACCCTTATGTCAGCCGCGGTGGCTTAAAGTTAGAGGGGTCGATTAAGCGTTTCCAGTTGGATTTACAAGGGCGCATTGTTATTGATATCGGTGCATCGACAGGTGGATTTACCGATTGTGCGCTGCAAAATGGAGCCTTATCGGTTTATGCGATTGATGTAGGCTACGGTCAGTTGGCATGGAAACTGCGTCAACATCCACAGGTGATTGTGATGGAGCGAACGAACTTTCGTCATATGAAGCCAGAGGATCTACAAGGACCTACTCCGAACTTTGCTACGATTGACGTATCGTTCATCTCTTTATCACATATTCTTCCCCCGTTATACCGTATGTTGCAGGCGGATGGGGAAGTGGTGGCGTTAATCAAACCCCAGTTTGAGGCGGGAAGAGATGCTGTAGGCAAAAAAGGGATTGTTAGGGATCCGGCAACCCACCGGGATGTGCTGACCAAAGTTACACGGATGGCAATGGAGATTGGATATGACGTTTTGGGACTAGCTCCCTCCCCCATTCGAGGTGGGGAAGGAAATGTTGAATTTCTGGCATACTTAAAAAAGGGGTTAGCACCTACAGGTGAGGCCCCACTGTTGTCCCATTGGATTGAGCAGGTAATCTTAGAGGCCCACGAGGGAAAAGAGTAAGGACAGAGGATTTTTTCGTACGATCTGCGAATCAATAGGAAAAGGAGGGTTTCCATCATGTTACATTCAGGAGACTTGGTATTCCTTTTCCTGTTGATGATCGGTGTGATCTACTTTATGATTACGTATGTTTTCCGTTCCCCTTCCCCATACGGTACAGTGAAGGATGAGGAGATCACTGGTCCTGTTCCTAAGTGGCTAAATGAAGAAGGATACACCGTGATTGCGGAAAAGGAGCGTACGCCAGTTTGGATACAGATCGGCGATGACACCTTTGAAAGTCGATTGTATACTGATTATTTGGCTACACGCTCAAACCAACTTTATGTTGTAGTAGTTGCCAAGAGACGGAAGCCTCTTCGTTATACGGGGGCCGCCTTGCGGGATTATTTTTTACCTCATTATCTGGCATACAAACCAGCAGGAATTTTATATCTGGATATGGAAAAACAGCAGATCGAGGAAATTCGTTTCACTGTGGAGGTTGGTTATACTCCATCCCCACGGCGCACATGGGTCAAATACTTAGTTGCGATGGGAGTGGGGGCGTGTTTAGTCATCCTTTTGCAATAATTGAGGTGTAGATGGTGACAAAAAGGATCGGAATTATAGCGAACAAAGAGAAACCAAAAGCAGAGAGTGTAACCAAAGAACTGGTCTTATTGCTAGAAGAACGCGGAAGCGATGTGCTAGTTGATCCCATCATGGCTGAAAGAATTGATCGCCCTGAGCTTGGAATTGAACTGGAGCACTTCCCAAGCAGAGTGGATATGTTATTTGTATTAGGTGGGGATGGGACTTTACTGGGAATTGCTCGTCAATTTGCGGCGCATGACCTCCCATTGTTAGGATTTAACTTGGGACATTTGGGTTTTTTATCGGAAGCAGAACCTGAAGATCTCGCATGTGCGATTGATCGTGTGTTAGCGAAGGATTATATATTGGAAGAGCGGATGATGTTAGATGCTGAAGTGATCCGTGGCGGCATTCCTTTGGAAAAGAGCATCTCGCTTAATGAAGTGGGAATTGCGAACTCATTTAGTCGCATGATTACAACCAAAGTTTATATGGACAATGCTTATCTGGGAACGTATTCTGGCGATGGAATAATTGTATCCTCCCCGACAGGATCGACAGCCTACTCGCTGTCTTGTGGTGGGCCGATCGTGTGGCCTAGTGTACAAACGTTGCTGTTAACTCCAATCTGTCCTCATACATTGACGGCACGCCCAATGGTCTTACCTGCTGATGCCACCATTGAGATAGTAGTGAGTGCATCTCACGAGGACATCGGCTTAACTATCGACGGACAGTTGGGAATCCGTTTGCAGATCGATGATGTTATCCGTATTCGCCAATCATCTTACCGTACAACACTGGTGAAATGGAGAGAACGTTCATTCTTTGAAGTAGTGAGGAAAAAACTGCATGGAGAACTGCTGGAGGATATAAGATGAAAACGAAAACACAGAGACATATTCGCATCAGGGAGATTATTACATCTAAAAACATAGAAACACAGGAAGAGTTAGTAGAAGAACTACAGCAATCAGGCTACAATGTGACACAAGCGACTGTCTCTCGTGATATCAAGGAGTTACGCTTGGTTAAAGTAGCGACTGATTTTGGACGATATATGTATTCGTTACCAGCAGATAAACGCTTTAACCCAATGCAAAAGCTGAAACGCATGTTAAAGGAGTCGTTTGTTGGAGTGGAAACAAGCGAAAACTTGTTGGTGATGAAGACATTACCGGGTAATGCTAATGCGATCGGTGCGCTCATCGACAGCTTGGATTGGACGGAAATCATCGGCACTATCGCGGGTGATGATACCATTTTGATCATTTGTCGTGAGCGCGAACAGGTTCCTCATCTGGTTAGTCGCTTTATCGATATGTTGTAGGGGTGGTGTACAGTGTTAGTTGAACTGTCCATTCGTGACTTTGCTATTATCGAACAATTACATATGACATTTGACCAAGGCTTTCACGCTTTGACAGGGGAGACAGGAGCAGGAAAATCAATTTTGATCGATGCTCTCTCCCTTGTTGCAGGGGGACGTGGATCACAGGAGTTTATTCGGCATGGCTCCAAAAAGCTAGAAATTGAAGCTTTGTTCTCTATAGATGCGAATCATCGTGTTAATCCTTTACTAGAACAGGAGGGGATGGGGTCCGAAGATGAGTGGCTAGTAATCCGTAGAGAGATCACAAGCCAAGGAAAGAGCTTAGCGCGTGTAAACGGACGTGTGGTGACGCTGGCTTTTCTGCGTGAACTAGGGGCGATGTTGTTAGATATTCATGGTCAACATGAGCATCAATCATTTATGAATGTCGAATCTCACCTGGGATGGTTAGATGCGTATGGAGGCAGCAAACATATAGCGGACGTAAAAGCGTATCGTACACGCTTTGCAGAATATTACCAATTGAGACAGGCACAACAGGCATTACTTCAAAATGAAAAAGAAGTTGCGCAACGACTTGATCTTTTACGCTTTCAACACGAAGAGATCAGTGCAGCTCAACTTCAATGTGGAGAAGAAGAGGAGTTAGAAGCTGAAGAGCGTCGTCTTTCTCATGCAGAGCGCCTAATGAATGAAAGCTCGCAAGCTTTTTTACATCTACATGGAGATCAGCAAGGGTTGGAACAGATCTATACGGCAATGACTCATCTTGAAGAAATGGTAACTTACGATGAATCCCTTACGCCATTGCTAGAAGCGATGAACTCCACTTATTATCAGCTAGAAGAAGCGGCCAGAGAGCTGGGGCGTTATCGGGATCAGATTGAATACGATCCTGATCGTTTGGAGCAGATTGGGGAGCGACTTCATACTATCACTGGACTAAAACGTAAGTATGGACCAGAGGTGGAGGATGTACTTGCGCATGGAGAGAAAGTGGAAGCAGAGCTTTATCAATTAACCCATAGAGATCAGCAGAATGAGGAACTGGAGCAGAAGTTGGCTCTCCTTCGTCCTTTATTGGAAGAGGACGCAAGTAAGCTTCGGCTGCAACGAAGTAAATTGGCCCGTGAGATTGAGGATCGCATGGAGAAAGAGCTTGCCGATCTTAATATGGCACGAACGCAATTTAGCGTTAAAATGACGTCTACTCCTGAGCTGACAGAGTCAGGATATGATCGGGTGGAGTATTATATTTCACCTAATCCGGGTGAGCCGCTTAAACCACTGGTTAAAGTAGCGTCGGGTGGTGAGTTATCTCGCCTTATGCTGGCGATTAAGTCGTTGTTCGCACATACTGGTACAATGAACACACTGATTTTTGATGAGATTGATACGGGTGTGAGTGGCCGCGCGGCACAATCGATTGCAGAAAAAATGTCAGCCTTGGGTAAAGAACAACAAGTACTTTCCATCTCTCATTTACCACAGGTGGCATGCATGGCTGATACCCACTTTTATATATATAAACAAGTGGAGCAAGAACGAACGGTAACGCGAGTGCGCAAATTGGTAGGAGAAGAGCGTATTCATGAATTGGCTCGTATGCTCGGTGGTGTGGAAGTAACGGATACTACACGTCAACATGCACAGGAGATGCTTCGCTTAGCGCATAAAAATAAAGCTGCACTTCTTTAAACCCTTCCTGCGAGACTCGGATGGAGGGTTTTTGTGTGCACAGGAATCATTTGCGGGACATAAAAGCACGGACGCACGGAAACCTTAAGCTTACGATGACCCATCATCGCTAGTGGAGGTGTAGGCAAGGAGCAGGAGTGTGATCCGCTTGCAGCAAAAGAAAAAGAACTGGATAAAACTTATTGTTTTTGTGTGTATTGCATGGGGAGCTTTTGCTTCCTCATATCAACCGTCTATCACCTTTCCCAAGGAACTTCGCTTGATGACCGGAGCGCAGATGCCATTGCATGTCCCTTTGCCAGCTCTTGCTACGGCAACGGTATCCAATCCGGAAGTGGTGGAACTAAAGGGTGAGGGGATGAGTCAGATTGGGCCCTATCTAAAGAGACCAATGACGATGCTTTCAAAGCACAGGGGCGAATCGGACTTAACGTTTCATTTGTTTGGCAAGGTTCCCATTAAATCCGTTCATGTTTCTGTATTACCTGAGATAAGAGTTGTTCCAGGGGGACAATCGATCGGCGTGAAATTAAAGTCACAAGGCGTATTGGTTGTAGGCCATCACCATCTCAAGAAAGAGGAGCAGGGACGCGAGAAATCGCCTGTTTTTGTGGGGGATTACATCTTGTCGATCAACGGAGGGAAAGTAAGAGGGGTTCAGGATGTGGCTCGCACGATTCAAGAAGCGGGGCAACAAAAACAAACAGTGACGCTTGAGGTATTACGTAAAGGTAAGAAAAAGGATGTAGTAGTGAAACCCCAATATGATGATAGTGAAGGAATTTACCGCATTGGTTTATACATTCGTGATTCAGCAGCTGGTGTAGGCACTCTTACCTTTTTTGATCCTAAAAATGAGGTATATGGTGGATTAGGACATGTTATTGCTGATATTGACACAGGCGAACCGATTAAAGTGGGGGGCGGTCATGTCGTCCGTTCGAATGTAACCTCCATCGAACGAGGGACTTCAGGTGAACCAGGGGAAAAGAGAGCGATCTTTATGCAGGAAAATCATGTACTAGGTTCAATTGTGCGTAATACCTCATTCGGTATTTTTGGTGTGATGAAACATTCTCCTGACGGCGGTCAATATAAAGAACCTATTCCAGTAGGACTCGCTGAACAAGTAAAAGAAGGCCCGGCAGAGATTTTAACTGTGATTGAGGGTCAAAAAGTGGAGCGGTTTACGATAGAGATCCTCCATGTTACTGATCAAAAATTTCCAGCTACTAAAGGCATGATTATTCGCATTACTGACCCTAAGTTGTTGGAGAAGACAGGTGGCATTGTACAAGGAATGAGCGGTAGCCCTATTATTCAAGACGGGAAGCTGATTGGGGCAGTTACTCATGTATTTGTAAACGATCCCACCTCAGGTTACGCTACATTTATCGAGTGGATGTTACGAGATGCAGGAAGCTTTCCTCAAACAGCGGGTCTTCAACCAGCCCCGCTGTTTTCCCTGTGAGCATACGTTTACGGTAAATTTCGGAAGAAGTTCAATGGGTAATTGCAGGATTGAAGTCCATAGGTGTCGAAACCAGATAAGACAAATTAAGTGTATTTGCGGGATAAAGGAGCGGTTCGAGTGGATACCATTCGTGTGGTTTTAGCGGACGACAACAGAGAGTTTGCTGGGTTGTTGGAGGAATATTTATCAGAACAAGAGGATTTGGAAGTAATAGGGGTCGCACATCATGGGAATGAGGTCCTACACCTGATCGAAAAAGATCCGCCTGATGTACTTGTGTTAGACATTATTATGCCTCATCTCGATGGACTAGGTGTATTGGAGAGGTTACAGGAAAATAGCAATAAGATTGATCCTTTGCCAAAAGTGATTATGTTGACTGCATTTGGACAGGAGAACGTGACACAGCGCGCGGTGGAGCTAGGGGCAGACTATTATATCCTGAAGCCGTTTGACATGGAAGTATTGACCCATCGAATTCGGCAAGTAAGAGGGAAATTGACTCATACAATACGCTCTTCTTCAAATCAACAGAAAAAGGGTCCAAATCTAGAAGCGAGTATCACTCATGTCATTCACGAAATCGGTGTTCCTGCCCACATCAAAGGGTATCTCTACCTGCGTGACGCTATTCATATGGTGTATAACGAAGTGGAGCTTCTAGGGGCAATTACAAAGACGTTATACCCACGCATTGCAGATAAATACGATACCACAGCGAGTCGGGTGGAGCGAGCGATACGGCATGCGATTGAGGTAGCGTGGAGTCGTGGGAATATGGAGTCGATCCGCAGTTTGTTCGGGTATACGATTAATGTGACCAAGGCGAAACCGACAAACAGTGAATTTATCGCGATGGTGGCAGATAAGTTGCGTATTGAGCATAAAGTAGGTTAGAAAATGGCAGTAATTGCTCCACATGGGGGTTTGGTTCGCTCCTCATACTATAGAAAATGGTGAACAAGGAGAAAACCTGATGGAGCAACCGTTGATTAGCGCTATTATCGCGACGAGGAATGAGGCTGAATCCTTACGTCAAACATTAAAAGTACTACGTCGTTCTCGTCGGATCGATGAGGTGATCGTAGTCGATCACGGAAGTACAGATCATACCGGAGCAGTAGCTAGACGTTATGCAGATCGTATGATATCAAGGAAAGAGGGCTGGGGAGCAGCTTGGCTAGAAGGAATGCAGGCTGCTAGGGGGGCAATATTTTTACTGTTGGATGCGCAAGCAAAAGAACGCGCGAAATTGTCGCATGCCCTGATCTCACCCCTTCTCCAAGGTGAGGCGGATATGACGCTTGCGCATTATCCGGCTGAAGGCAGTGCCAACTGCATTCCATTGGTGCGGCGCTTAGCCTCTTATGGAGTACGTACGCTTACCGGACATTCGTTTCAAGCCTCTTTTTCCGGTCAACGGGCACTACGAAGAGAAATTATGTCTAGTTTAATTTACCGACCAACAGGACGAGGGATGGAACTGGGGATGATGGTACAAGCGCTCGCAAATGGTTACGTGGTAAAAGAAATTCCGTTGCCTCTAGGCTTTCATCACCTTTATAAGCGGGCAAATCTATGGAAAAGCTGTGCGGAAGCGATTGGGATCATTTCTGCATTTCTACATTTGTGGAGGGTGTCTAAGTTGTCAGCACCATCGTAAGTGGGCAATCTACGGATGTAAGGGACGAACTTTCAAACTATGTGCTCCATGTTTGTCAGTGATGGAATGGACTATTTTTCTAGTGAATACTCCTATTTTTACGAACAGGAAACCTCACTTTTACATAAGATGCTAAGGAATGAAAGTGAGGTGGTTGACAGTGAAATATAAACGTTGGACAGATTTACCTTATGCAGGGGAGTCTCATCCTCCTGACAATGCGGAACAGCCTTATGCAGGCACTTGGCCACTCGTCTTTATCCAGCGATCTCAAAATGGAATATTTGTAGATGGCAATAGAAACCCAGTCGGCTTGGTTCGTGATCCGAGTACGATTGATTGGGAAGATCAATTAGCAGAGGTGAAAGAGACATCGCGTCGATTAACGACCAAACAGATTACAATCGCACAGTACTGGGGAGCAGGTCCTGCTCCTAAGCAATGGACACCGATCGCCGATAAGTTGATAGATACTTACTATTCAGCTAAAAAACCTGAAAATTTGATCGTTTCCGCACCATGGTGTGGACGTATTTTAGCTGCCCTTCATGGCGCGATTAATGACGCTTTTGTTATTGCATGGTACCTAAAATATCGTTTAAATGTGGCTCGTCCTAATCAATATGATCCCGAATTGGCTACGGTGCTTTGTACACCACGACATCCTTCTTATGTATCGGGACATGCTGCCGTTGCGGGTGCTGCCTCCACCATCTTATCTTATTTTTTTCCTTCACATGAGCAAAAATTGACTAATCTAGCAGAAGAAGCTGCTATGTCTCGTCTCTTCGCGCTTGTTCATTTTCCAGTCGATAATAGGCAAGGCTTGCGCTTGGGACGAGAAATAGGGAATGCTGTTATTAGAGAGTTAATCCGCGAACGCGATGGTGAAGGAGCACCTGTTGATGTACCCGTGACAGAAACCCAGGATGTTGCTTTAGCTCCACCCCCATACGATCAGGCTCTTCCATATCCATTTCCGCAAAAGTGTCAGTCTAAGGTTTTGCCGCCATGCAAAAAAAAGAGGCGCAAGTCGAAGAAGAGCGGTTACCGCTACTCAAAGGGAAAATAGGGATATAAGGGGGCCTGTTCAGAAACGCTGAAGGTCTCCTTCTTTATGAGGTTAGCTTTATACATTGTGCTTGCTTGAGACGACGGGCTACATAGGGCCATGAGACCACATTCCACCATGCAGATATATAGTCACCACGTCGATTATTGTACTTTAAATAATAAGCATGTTCCCATACATCCAAGGGAAGGATTGGGATGGCATTCCACTGGGTCCCGTTTTGATGCTTCTCTACACTTGAGATTTCAAGGTGGCGTGCGCTTGCATTCCAGGTAAGAATAGCCCATCCACTACCCTCTACTTTTTCTGCAGCGGAAGAAAATTGGTCTTTCATCGCTGAGATACTGCCGAAATAGGATTCAATGTCCTGTTGTAATTCACCTGTGGGTTCCCCACCCCCGTTTGGATTCATAACATTCCAGAAAAGAGTATGCAAATAATTACCCGCTCCATTAAAAGCGAGTTGATTTTCCCAATAGGATATATAAGAATAATCGCGTTTTTGACGAGCGTGAGCAAGCGCAATTTCTGCTTGGTTTAGTCCTTTTACATAAGCGCGATGATGGATATCATGATGAAGATGCATCGTTTTTTCATCGATATAAGGTTCTAATGCATTGTATGGATAGGGAAGAGGGGGAAGACGGTGTTCACCAATAGGTACGGGCTTACGAACAACAGGGGTTGTCTCGGAGGTAAGGGCAGGCATGTCTACCGAAGTGGGATCTGTCGTCGATGCTTTTTGGGGCATGTGCTGAGAATTGGAAAGCATCTGCATTGTAAGATGATGATATAGATGCCAAGCAGTACGTGTCATGGTTGTAAGGGTAGGCAGATCATGGCTTCCCCATTGGGACTGTTGGGCAATCCACTGAAATTGTTTTTCTATTCGGTTCAAATCGGAGAGGGGGATCGTCGTCTTTTTCGTTTGTTTTAATTGGTCGAGGAGCCATAATCCATTCTGGCTAATACTAAAAGATTGCTCGCGGAAATGAGATTGGTACATCATCACTCCTCCTTCGTTTGTCACTATGAATAAGGTATGAGTGTGGGAGGAGGAGGATGTCAAAATCACTTCTTTTTTCGACGAAGGATTTTTTGAATCATAGGTTGTACATAATTTCGCTTTGCATCGTGTCGTAGAATAAAACCACCGATAAAGATCAAACCGCTGAAAAAGAGCAGGAAACCTCCGATAAAAGGAAACCAAGCCAACCCTTCACCGGCCAAGGCATTGAAGATGGCATCGCGCATTAATGTCCATCCATAAATGCTGAGCCCTCCTGGAATTACTAGGATGAAAAGGGCGATAATACGTTGGGTGACCATATGAGTTCAACTACCTTTCTTATCAGGTGATCGCTTTTAAACCCTCCTCTATCGTAACGCATTTATTCCCCTTTGACTATGTAGGTGCTAGGTGAATCAACAAAGGTTCATATAAAAATCATATGATAAAATAGAGAAAAAGGTGCGGGGATAGGGGGATGGCGATGAAGAAGATGTTAATAGTGGGCGCAGGTAATGGCGGGATGGCCCTGTTGCGAACCATTCACGGGTTGAACAATATTGCAGTTGTAGGTGTTGTCGACCTTGACCCTGGGGCCCCCGCTATGAAGCTAGCTCGTACTTTAGGTATTGACACGGGTCAAGATGTCCAGCCGTTTCTTCATTTTCGCCCTGATGTCATATTGGAAGTAACGGGGCAGAGTCAGGTGTATGAGCGGTTATGCTCGCAAGTAGAGACAGGTACATTGGTTGTATCGGGAGCGGTAGCTAGTCTGATGCTCCAACTGATAGCGGAAAAAGAGAAGTGGTTTGATGCATGGCGAATTCGGCAACGTGAATTAGATGCCATCTTAAATTCAACACATGACGGCATGATTGCGGTTAATCGTGATGGCAATGTGACCCTGTTTAATCGAGCGGCAGAACGTCTTATCGGACTTTCGGCGAAAGAAGTGATGAATACATGGATTGAAGATTCGATTCCCAATACACGTCTCGATCACGTTTTACGAAGCGGGATACCCGAATTAAATCAGCGCCAAAGGTTACCAAATGATGTTAGTATCGTTACAAACCGAGTTCCAGTAACGACGAAAAGTGGAGAAGTGATTGGAGCGGTGGCTGTTTTTCGCGATGTGACGGATGTACTTTCCCTAACGCAACAAGTGACGGATTTGACGAGTATGAAGTCTCACTTGCAAGCGATTATCAACTCTTCCGATGATGCGATTTCCGTGGTCGATACAGCCGGCAATGGTTTGTTGATCAATCCAGCATATACGAGATTGACAGGGCTATCTCCTGAAGAGGTGATTGGTAAACCAGCGGAAACAGATATCTCTGAAGGAGAAAGCATTCATATGAAGGTGTTGCGAACGAAGAAGGCGATTCGTGGGGCACATATGAAAGTGGGGCCCTTGCGAAAAGATGTAGTGGTAAATGTTGCTCCTATCATCATTGGAGGTGAACAAAAAGGAAGCGTTGGTATTATCCATGATATGTCGGAGATGAAGTCGCTGTATAGTGAGTTAGAAAAGGCACGGCGTATTATTCGCACGTTGGAGGCGAAGTATACGTTCTCAGATATTATCGGGGAGAGTGAAGTGATGCAGACTGCCTTTGAGCAAGCGCGGCAAGCTGCACGCACACCGGCCACGGTATTGTTGCGGGGAGAATCAGGTACAGGCAAAGAGCTCTTTGCCCATGCAATTCATCATGATTCAGACCGTAAGTATCATCAATTCGTTCGTGTTAATTGTGCCGCTATATCTGAGTCTCTTTTGGAGAGTGAGTTATTTGGCTATGAAGAAGGGGCTTTTACTGGAGCGCGCCGAGGAGGAAAAAAAGGGTTGTTTGAAGAGGCGAGCGGTGGCACCATTTTCCTCGATGAAATTGGTGAGTTAGCTCCTGGAATTCAGGCAAAACTGTTACGTGTTCTTCAAGAAAAAGAGGTTGTACGGGTGGGAGGAACCAAACCGATTCCCATCAACGTACGGGTATTGGCAGCGACCAATGTGGATTTAGAGTTAGCGATTACAGAACAACGCTTTCGTAAAGACCTTTTTTATCGCCTAAATGTGTTTCCTATTTTTATTCCCCCACTCCGAGAACGGATGGAGGATTTGGGGGCACTCTCCATCTATTTAATTAAGAAATACAATCAGGAGTACGGGCGAAATGTAGAGGAAATTGATGCGGAAGCAGTCGCCGAATTAAGCCGCTATCATTGGCCGGGGAATGTGAGGGAATTGGAAAACATGCTGGGACGTGCAATGATCCACATGCCTTTTCACGAACAAGTGATGCATCTGTCGCACCTGCCTGTGTTAGTAGAGGAGAGGGTAATAGAGAAGAGCAGCAGTATAAAACAGGAGAATGGAGAGCGGTCGCTACAAGAGGTGTTGGAGGAAACAGAACGTCAACATATTGAGCAAATTTTACTTACCCAACAGGGGAACAAGACAGCTACAGCAAGACAGCTAGACATTTCTGTTCGAAGTTTATATTACAAACTTAAAAAGTATGGGTTAGAATAGAAAGCGGTGTTACAAACAGCAATCGTAATAAGAAGTAGATATTCCCTGCAAATCCTTGCCTGCAAAATCTTGCGCTATATCTGCAAAATATTGCAGAGTTTGAATGAGGCGAGGAATGAAAAGCTAGATGTGAAAAAAATATTTCTAGTGTTAAAGCCGTATTCCCTCTTTTTTTGATGATGGATAGCTATGTTGGCATGAGAATTGCTTCTATTGTATGGTGAAAGGCTTACACGCCAATTCTAGAACATAAGGAAATGTAGAAAGACGAGGTGGGACAGATGACTCCCCTACGTCACTTTGACCAGGTGATTAACTCTGTTAAGGCGAATGAGCCGGTAACAATTGCGGTGGCTGCGGCTGCCGATCATCATGTGATGGAAGCAGTGATAGATGCACATCAACAAGGGATTGCTCGATTTATTTTAATTGATGATCAAGAAAAAATGGAGCGGATTGCAGCACATCATTCCTTTTCATTAACGGATGTAGAAGTGATGCATCAACCCGAACTTACACAGACGGCAAGGGACGCTGTCCGTGCGGTGCATGATCGAAAAGCGAATATTGTCATGAAAGGCATGATCCAAACAGCAGATTTTTTGCGAGCCGTTCTGCATAAAGAATATGGGCTAGCTAAGGGTGGAGTGTTAAGTCATATTGCGGCTTTTCAAATACCTGGATATGATCGGCTTGTCTTGGTGACAGATTCTGGGCTTAACATAGCCCCTACCTTGAAGGAAAAGGTACAGATCATCGAAAATGCAATCTCTTTAAGTCATTCTATCGGTGTGAGAGAACCTAAAGTAGCATTACTAGGAGCCATTGAATTGGTTAATCCCAATATGCCAGCAACGATGGATGCGGCTGTGCTGACGCAGATGAATCGTCGTGGGCAGATTCGCGGAGCTCTTATTGATGGGCCGTTGGCATTGGATAATGCGATCTCTTTGGCTGCAGCTGAGCAAAAAGGGATCGAAAGTGAAGTAGCGGGGATGGCAGATGTCCTGGTGGTACCTAATATCGAATCTGGTAATATTCTTTATAAATCTCTTTCGTACTTTGCACACAGCCAGATTGGCTCACTCGTGGTGGGAGCAAGTGCTCCAGTAGTGCTCACGTCACGCTCGGATGGGCATCAGAATAAGCTTCGGTCGATTGCATTGGCTGTGTTGCAGGCGCGACAACAATTAAGCAAGTAAACAAGGGGGAGTTTGCAATGAACTTATTTACACGCATGGAAGAATACGATTATGAGCAGTTGGTATTCTGTCATGATAAAAACTCCGGTCTCAAGGCCATTATATGTATTCACGATACGACGTTAGGCCCTGCCTTGGGTGGAACGCGGATGTGGACGTATGAGTCAGAAGAAGAAGCAGTTGAAGATGTATTGCGACTCGCACGGGGGATGACGTACAAGAATGCGGCTGCTGGTTTAAATATAGGTGGCGGTAAGACGGTAATCATCGGTGATCCGAAAAAAGATAAGAGTGAAGAGATGTTTCGTGCTTTTGGCCGTTATATCCAAGGACTAAATGGCCGCTACATCACTGCGGAAGATGTGGGCACGACGGTGGAAGATATGGATCTCATTCACCAGGAGACGCGTTTTGTGACCGGGGTTTCACCCGAGTTTGGTTCTAGTGGAAATCCCTCTCCGGTAACGGCGTACGGTGTTTATCGGGGTGTGAAAGCGGCTGCTAAAGAGGCTTTTGGCGATGATGATCTCACCGGGAAAACGATAGCGGTACAAGGGGTAGGAAGTGTAGCATATACCTTGTGTAAACACTTACATGAGGAAGGTGCAAAATTGATTGTAACAGATATTAACAAACAAAATATGGAGCGTGCTGTGCGTGACTTTGGAGCGGAAACTGTCCCTCCGGATAAGATCTACGATGTAGCATGTGATATTTTCTCCCCATGTGCATTAGGTGCGATTATTAATGACGACACTCTTCCTCGTTTACAATGTAAAGTGATTGCTGGAGCTGCTAATAATCAATTACAGGCAGATCGTCATGGGAAAGAACTTCAAGAGCGCGGGATTGTGTATGCGCCTGATTATGTAATCAATGCGGGTGGTGTCTTTAACGTGGCCGATGAACTGCATGGATATAACCGTGAACGCGCGATGAAGAGGGTGGAAACGATTTACGATAATATCGAGCGTGTGTTTGCGATCGCTAAGCGAGACGGGATTCCCAGTAACCTGGCAGCTGATCGGATGGCAGAAGAGCGGATCGCCTCCGTTCGTCAATCGCGCAGTATGTTTTTACGTAATGAACATAGTATTTTAGACCGGTAACAGTCTGTTTAGATCAAGCTCCATTCGTCATCTCAGGCATGAAAATGTAAGTTTGAGAATGTCGCTACTTAATATAGAATCAGCGAATGGAGCCTCAGTGATAAAGAAACCTTAATGTGTGGATGTATGGAGAAATGGAGTGTTGGCTGTGCAAGAAACGATTCGGGTATTAGCGATCAACCCGGGTTCGACTTCCACCAAAATCGCAGTTTATGATAATGAAAAAGAAGTCGTAGTTGAGACGTTGCGCCACGACGGAGAGACGCTCTCCCGTTTTACGGAGCTGTTTGATCAGTATAAGTACCGTAAAGAGTTAATTTTAGAGACATTAGACCGGGAAGGTATTAATCTTACTCGTTTAAAGGCAGTTGTCGGTAGGGGTGGCTTGCTTCGTCCTATTCCGGGAGGAACGTATCGGGTTAATGAAGAAATGATTAACGACCTCAAGTCTGGCAAATATGGGATTCATGCGTCCAACTTGGGTGCAGTTTTAGCATATGAAATTGCGGATAGTTTAAACCTTCCCTCGTATATTGTCGATCCCGTGGTGGTGGACGAATATGAACCGATTGCTCGGATTTCAGGAGTCCCAGAAATCGAACGACGTAGCATCTTTCATGCGCTCAATCAAAAAGCGGTTGCCCGTCGTGTCGCTACTCAGATGGGACGAGCATATGAAGACCTCAACCTGATCGTAGCCCACATGGGTGGGGGGATAACGATTGGTGCTCATCAACGAGGGCGTGTAATTGATGTGAATAACGGTTTGCATGGAGAAGGCCCTTTTTCTCCTGAACGTGCAGGAACTCTGCCTGTGGGTGACCTGATCGCACTTAGCTTTTCTGGTAAATTTTTTGCGAGTGAAATTATGAAAATGATTGTAGGGCGCGGGGGATTGATGGGGTATTTAGGTACCAATGATGCGCGGGAAGTTGAAGAACGAGTGGAGCGTGGAGATGAAGAAGCGCGCCTGGTATATGAGGCGATGGCGTATCAAGTTGCTAAGGAGATCGGTGCTTATGCGACCGTTTTAGAGGGTAAAGTGGATCAGATTATTTTAACTGGTGGGCTTGCGTACGGAAAAGAGTATTGCGGCTGGATTGAAGAGCGAGTTTCCTGGATTGCTGATGTACGGGTGGTTCCGGGAGAAAATGAGATGCAAGCGCTTACAGAAGGGGCTTTGCGTGTTTTACGTGGTCAAGAGGAAGCCGCTACATACGAAGCGGGATAAAGAAGAAAGCGAAAGGAGTGGATGAAATGGCCAATAATTATGATGTGGTCGTGCTAGGAGCAGGTCCTGGTGGCTATGTAGCAGCGATTCGGGCGGCGCAGATGGGTAAGAAAGTGGCTGTTGTTGAAAAAGAAAAGGTAGGCGGAGTATGTCTTCACAAGGGATGTATTCCTTCTAAGTCGATGTTGCGTTCTGCTGAGTTATTTCATCAAATGCAGGCGAGTGAAGAGTATGGTATTAAGGTAGGCGATGTGCAGCTCGATATGAAACTGGTACAGAAACGAAAGAGTGGTGTGGTGGATCAGTTGCATAAAGGAGTTCAGCATCTCCTAAAGCAAAATGGTGTGTCTGTATATGAAGGGATTGGGCGAATCCTTGGGCCTTCCATTTTTTCACCACAACCGGGCACGATCGCAGTGGAAAAAAAGGATGGAAGTGAAGCAGAAATGTTGATTCCAGAAAACGTGATCATTGCGACGGGATCACGTCCACGCTCACTTCCTGGATTAGAAGTAGATGGTCAATATGTGCTCAATTCCGATCATGCATTGGAAATGAAAAGTTTACCTAAATCTATCGTGATCATCGGTGGTGGAGTTATCGGTATTGAGTGGGCATCGATGCTCAATGATTTCGGGGTAGAGGTAACAGTGGTTGAATTTGCAGATCGAATCTTACCATTTGAGGATGAAGAGGTAAGCAAAGAGATGAACCGCCTGCTTAAAAAGAGAAAGGTTACGGTACACACAAAGGCGAAAGTATTGTCGGAGAGTGTAGAGGTAGAAGGTGGGAAAGTCCGATTGCGTGCCGATAAGGGTGGGGATACACTTGAGCTGGAAGCCGAGCGTCTCCTTGTCAGTGTGGGTAGGGTGGCCAACACAGAAGGAATCGGCTTAGAAAATACGGCAATTAAGGTAGATAAAGGTCTTGTGCAAGTAAATGAGTATATGCAGACCGCAGAGTCGCATATCTATGCCATTGGAGACGTTGTGGGAGGATACCAGTTGGCTCACGTTGCTTCGCATGAGGGAATTACGGCAGTAGAGCATATGATGGAGGGAGACCCACATCCATTAGAAGCAACCATGATTCCACGGTGTACGTATAGTCGGCCTGAAGTGGGCAGTATCGGCTTGTCTGAGCGCGAGGCAAAAGAGCAAGGACATGCGGTAAAAGTAGGGAAATTGCCTTTCCGTTCTATTGGTAAATCGGTTGTCTATGGTGAAGTGGACGGCTTTATTAAGATTATTTCCGATGAGAAGACGCACGATCTGTTGGGCGTGCATATTATCGGACCGCATGCGACGGATTTGATCTCAGAGGCAGGTTTAGCTAAAGTACTGGACGCGACTCCATGGGAAATCGCTTCGACCCTACACCCACATCCGACGTTATCGGAGATTTATGCTGAAGGAGCAATGAAAGTAGACGGTAAAGCGATTCACGGATAATAGAAGTAACATCATTGATGGGAGGGAATTTTATGACAACAGCGCGCCATATTCAATTAGGTTTAACAGATGAAGAAGTCCTTAGTATGTATCGTTATATGTTACTCGCACGGCGCATCGACGAGCGTATGTGGCTTCTTAACCGGGCAGGTAAGATTCCGTTTGTTATTTCTTGCCAAGGGCAAGAAGGAACGCAAGTGGGAGCGACGTTTGCTCTCGATCGGGAAAAAGATTGGCTTTGCCCCTATTATCGTGATCTAGGCATGGCTCTTGTCTTTGGCCAGACAGCACAAGATCAGATGCTGTGTGCATTTGCGCGTAGAGATGAGCCTAACAGTGGCGGTCGACAGATGCCTGGTCATTATGGCGATGTACGTTATCGCATCGTATCTGGCTCCAGCCCCGTAACGACACAGCTACTCCATGCTGTGGGAATTGGGTTAGCCGGGAAGATGGAAGGAAAAGATCACGTGGCACTTACCTGTTTTGGTGAGGGATCGAGTAACCAGGGAGATTTTCATGAGGGGTTAAACTTTGCCGGGGTACATAAACTGCCGGTCATCTTCCTTTGTCAAAATAACAAATATGCGATATCTGTGCCGCTCAGCAAACAATTGGCGGGAGGAAGTGTTGCCGCACGTGGGGCTGGTTACGGCATGCCTGGTATACAGGTAGATGGCAACGATCCACTAGCGGTCTACGAAGCGACGAAAGAAGCAGTTGAGCGGGCTCGCCGAGGGGATGGACCTACGTTGATTGAGGCGATCTCTTATCGTCTGGTTCCCCATTCTAGCGATGATGATGATAGTACGTATCGCGAAAAGAAAGAAGTAGAAGAGGCACGTAGTAAAGACTCCCTGCTGTTTTTAAAGTCTTATCTTTACGAGGTAGGCGTCTTAACAGAGGAGAAGGAAGCTACGATGAATGATGAAATCGCGCGTGAGATTGACGAAGCGACTGATTTTGGTGAGAGTGCCCCACAACCTGATCCAGGTGAGATGGCCAAATACGTATATGCAGAGGATGCGGAATAGGAGGCGAGTGAGATGCCGGTAATCTCTTATATTGATGCAGTAACAAAAGCATTGGCGGAAGAAATGCGTCGAGATGAAAATGTGTTTATCCTGGGTGAAGACGTAGGCGTACGTGGGGGTGTGTTTCGTGCGACAGCTGGACTGATCGAAGAGTTTGGCGAAGAACGCGTTCTGGATACGCCTTTGACAGAGTCGGCGATTGCGGGGGTGTCGATCGGGGCGTCCGTTTACGGCAAGCGCCCTGTAGCAGAAATGCAGTTTGCTGATTTTATTATGCCAGCCATCAATCAGATTGTAAGTGAAGCAGCAAAGATGCGCTACCGCTCAAACAATACTTTTCACTGTCCGATGGTGATCCGTGCCCCTTACGGTGGCGGTGTGCACGGGGCGTTGTATCATTCACAAAGTGTAGAAGCGATGTTTACCTCTGTACCCGGTTTAAAGGTGGTTATGCCTTCCACTCCTTATGATGTAAAAGGATTGTTAAAAGCGGCCATTCGAGATGAAGACCCTGTCTTGTTCTTTGAACATAAACGCTGTTATCGTTTGATTAAAGGAGAGGTACCAGAGGAAGATTATACTTTACCGATTGGAAAAGCAGATGTGAAGCGGGAAGGGACAGATGTGACTGTGATCTCATACGGTCTTTCCCTCCATTTTTCCTTACAAGCGGCAGAACAATTAGAAAAAGAGGGCATCAGCACCCATGTCCTCGATCTACGCACAGTTCAACCACTAGATAAAGAAGCAATTTTAGAAGCGACAGCAAAAACTGGAAAAGTATTGATTGTACATGAAGATAATAAGACAGGCGGTGTAGGGGGCGAAGTATCTGCCATTATTGCTGAAGAAGCCCTGTTTGAATTGGATGCTCCGATTCAGCGTCTGTGTGGACCAGACGTACCGGCGATGCCATATAGTGGTCCGTTAGAAAAAGAATTTATGCTTAATCCAGAAAAAGTAGCCAACGCGATTCGTCAATTAGCCCAGTTTTAATCGTGAGTGTTGGAAGGAGGAATTGAGATGGCAACAAACGTAACCATGCCACAGCTAGGTGAAAGTGTTACCGAAGGGACAATCTCTAAATGGCTAGTTTCACCAGGGGACGAAGTCTCTAAGTACCAACCCTTGTGTGAAGTGGAAACAGATAAAGTAAATGCAGAAGTGCCTGCAACATTTGCTGGTAAAGTTACTGAGCTGCTAGCAGAAGAGGGGCAGACGATGGCGGTAGGCGAACTGATCTGTCGCATTCAACAAGAGGGAGATACAGCCACAGCCGCAGCGGATGATGCAGCAAGCGCACCGAAGCAGACGGAAGCGGAATCAGCTCCCACATCCACCCCTGCGAAAGAGAAAGCGACATCTGCCTCTACAGAAGATCGCTCTTTAAAAGCGCGTTATTCTCCTGCAGTGATGCGGCTGGCACAAGAGCATGATATTGAATTAACTCAGGTAGCAGGAACAGGTAAAGGCGGCCGAATTACGCGTAAAGATATTTTGCAGGTGATTGAACAAGGTGGCACTCCTGCGACATCATCACCATCAGCACCCGCAGCAGAATCACAGGCTTCGACAGCATCTGCTTCTGTACCAGCAGCAAGCAGTACACCGTCTGTATCAACAGCCTCTTCCGGCATCTCACTCGAGGAGGGTGATCGGGAAATTCCCCTTACAACGGTGCGTAAAACGATTGCACAGCGCATGACGCAAAGTAAGCATGAAGCTCCACATGCGTGGACGATGGTGGAAGCAGACGTTACAGGACTTGTCCAATTGCGGAAGAAAATAAAAGACGACTTTAAACAGCGTGAAGGTATTAGTCTTACGTATATGCCATTTTTCATCAAAGCGGTTGTTGACTCGATGAAAGAGTTTCCACATCTTAACTCTGTCTGGGGCGGGGACAAAATCATATTGAAGAAGCGGATTAACATTTCGATCGCAGTGGCGACCGATGATGCGCTTTATGTTCCTGTTATTCACGATGCCGATGAGAAAAGCGTGTTAGGATTAGCAAAAGCCGTTCACCGCTTAGCGGAAAAAACGCGTGAAGGCAAGTTGTCGATGCAAGATTTGCAAGGTGGGACCTTTACTGTCAATAATACGGGTTCTTTTGGCTCCATCGCTTCACAGCCGATTATCAACTACCCACAGGCGGCTATTATTTCGATGGAATCCATTGTGAAAAAACCTGTGATCAAGGATGATATGATCGCGGTGCGTGACCTGGTAAACCTATGCCTCTCCTTAGATCACCGTATCTTGGATGGTTTGATGGCAGGACGATTCCTCCAACGTGTGAAAGAACGTTTGGAAGCGTATGGACCAGATACACAGTTGTAAGGTTATGAGATCATGATCGTGTTATGTAGGAGGGGCGGATAATGCCCCTCCTTTATTGTTATCGACTAAAGGAAATGCTCAACCCAGAATTAATGAAACATTCAATCCGCAATCTTCAGAAGATCTCGTCAGCCCTCTAGTTCACCCGTTGTTCTTACTCCGCGCGGCCCGCGTGGCCCTCTTCTACCACGTGGACCGCGTGGACCAGCAGGTCCGGTCGCTCCCGTGGCTCCGATTGCCCCTGTTGCTCCGGTCGCCCCGACTGGTCCTGTTGCTCCGGTAGCTCCTACATTAGCAGGGATACCGATTTTCATTACGAAGGCACTTTGTCCGCCAGGTGACTGCGATTGAAAGGCTCCAGGTGTGGTGGGGAAGTCTAACGAATTGGTGATCCCTGTTAGGTAGGCATTTCCAGCTGAATCATTATCGATCGCAAAACCAGCATCATTGGTTCCACTACCAGAGATATAAGAGGAGAAGAGGAGGTTGGCACCGGTCAGACTTAGCTGTGAGACGAAACTATCAATAAAGAAGCTAAAGTCAGGGTTAAACGCATCTGGAGTGAGGGGAAAGTTAGTGGAGGAGGTCGATCCTGTTACCCATGCATTGCCAAAGGGGTCGACCGAAATACCGAATCCCGATTCGCCACCTCTTCCGCCAATAAAAGTAGAGTAAACGAGAGCTGAACCCGATGTGTTAAATTTGGAAACAAAAACATCTTGGACACCAGCAAACGTGGGCTGAAAAGAGTTAGCGGTCGTAGGAAAGTTGGTGGAGGAGGTTCGGCCTGTCACATAAGCTCTTTCGTCTACATCAACATCGATTTCGCCTCCGAGATCGATATTATTTCCACCGAGGTAAGTGGAATAGACCAAGGCAGTCCCTGTGGTGTTCATTTTTGTGACAAAGGCATCATTGCTACCTCCAAAGGTAGTTTGAAAAGCACCTGAGGTAACGGGGAAGTCCGCAGAAGAAGTGGTGCCTATTACGTAAGCATTTCCTGAGGAGCCGACTACGATATCATTTGAAGTATCGGCATTACCCCCACCCAAATAAGTGGAGTAGATGAGGGAGCTCCCTGTCGCATTAAATTTGGTAATAAAGGTATCTTGACTACCGGGACGAATGGTCTGAAAGGCGCCGCTTGTGACTGGAAAGAGGTTGGAATTTGTCGTTCCGAAAACATAAGCATTGTTAGCGGTATCGATGGCAATCGAAGAAGAGCCGTTGCTGCCACTTCGACCAAGGTAAGTGGAGTAGAGAAGCGAAGTGCCGGTACTGTTTAATTTGGTGACGAAAGCGTTTTCAAATCCCATAAAGGTGGTTTGAAAACTTCCACTTGTAATAGGGAAATCGGTGGACATCGTTGTTCCTGTCACATAAGCGTTGCCCATGCTGTCCACATCAATTCCGTTAGCAGCATCATCATCTGTACCGCCAAGATAGGTGGAGTAGATAAGGGAGGTGCCGGTGGCATTCATTTTGGTGACAAAGGCATCCCGATCCCCGGCAAAAGTACTTTGAAACGCCCCGCTCGTAACAGGGAAGTCAGTTGAGGAAGTGACACCGGTGATATAGGAATTTCGGTCAGAATCTACCTCAATTCCAGTGCCTGATTCTATAGAAGATCCCCCCAGGTAGGTGGAGTAGATGACGATGGGATCAATGGTCAGGGGGAGAGTGGGATCGTACTCATCGTCGATGGCAAAGCCAATACTGCCATCTTCATCGAGAAGAAAGCGTGTGGATAGCGGAACGGATGCTTCCGCTTGAAAGCTGAGAGGTTGTTTTTCTTGGATCGCGCCATGGGAGAAGATGACATTTAGGTTTTGGTTCGAGTCGATTTCAACGTGGTTGGCAGTTTGATAGCGAAGGCGAATGGATGTAATATCCGCTCCGGGTTGTAATAAAATATCGTACTTTAGCTTTCCTTGCCATTCATAAAAATGAAGGTCAATTCCCTCCCAGACATTCTTATAAATAAAGGTAGGAGCAGAAGAGCCGGATGTAGGGGACGCGAGCAATAACGTGCATGTTGGCGCTAGGGAGAGCGGACATAGGATAAAAGGGTGTTCGCGGTTGTCGGTGCCATAAGGGGTAAAGGTGATATGAGTAGGGGTAAAGTGAAGCGTTAATTGAGAAAGAGTAAGGGTATAGGGGACGATAGGGGTTGTAACACGCTCGGCTACAGTGGGCATAGATGTTTTCCTCCTAAAGGAATGTCATCATCAGCATATGTGAAAAGAAGAAGAGCGGGAAGTACATTCGCCTAGAGAAAGCGTAAAAAACCGCCGCTACGCATTTAGCGTAACGGCGGTGGCTCAGCTCTTACTACAAACCAATAACGGTATCAAAAATGGCGAGGAGGGTAGAGCCTACCAGTCCGAGAGTAAACATACCACCAATGATAAAGCCAGGTTTATTATTGGTGCGTTTATTATAGAGCGTTCCGATGATCGCTAAAACGGACATTACAATTAGGATTATGACCATGTACATGTGTATTTCCCTCGCTTCTCAATAAGAATTAGTCTCTTATATTATAATCAAATGTTAGAGAAAAAAACAGTGAACACTAAAAGAACAATGCGCCGCCACCCATTAATAGGGTAGTAACGACCATGGAAATAATGATCACATAGATAACAAACCGGATCCATTTGGGATTCATCTCACTCACCTCGATATATTATTGTAACCAAATCTAATCAGCCTGTCCATGGTACCCGACAGAACAACATTTTTTTGATATATTAGAGGGAGTGAAGTTTTTTAACAATGGAATTGGAGTGTGGGAGGAACGATACGTGTCTGAAAAGTCATTTGAAGAACAATATCAGGAATGGGAAGCTTATACTCAGAAGCTGTTAGAAAAGTATCCGGAAAGACAACAGGAATTTGCTACTTTATCGGGTATTCAGGTGGAGAGATTGTATACGCAAGACGAGGATGTCGCCCTGAATGAAAAGTTGGGGCTACCCGGTATGTATCCTTATACACGCGGAATTCGTCCTACTATGTATCGGGGGCGATATTGGACGATGCGCCAATATGCGGGCTTTGGCTCAGCGAGTGAGACCAATAAACGCTTTCGCTATTTGTTAGAGCAAGGGCAGACAGGATTAAGTGTGGCTTTTGATCTACCAACACAGATTGGATACGATTCAGATGATCCGATGGCCGCAGGTGAAGTAGGGAAAGTGGGAGTGGCGATCGATTCCCTCGCTGATATGGAAATGCTGTTGGCCGGTATACCCCTAGATAAAGTGAGTACATCAATGACGATTAACGCACCAGCCTCTGTGTTGCTGGCGATGTATTTGGCCGTGGGTGAAAAGCAAGGCGTACCTTTACGACAACTGACAGGGACGATTCAAAATGATATCTTAAAGGAATATATCGCTCGTGGAACCTATATTTTTCCACCACAGCCATCCATGCGCCTTATTACCGATATCTTCGCCTTTTGTGCACAAGAGGTACCCAAGTGGAACACAATTAGTATTAGTGGTTACCATATTCGTGAGGCAGGCTCTACAGCGGTACAAGAAGTTGCCTTTACATTAGCAGATGGAATTGCTTATGTGGAAGCGGCTATCGCCGCTGGCTTAGATGTGGATCGGTTTGCACCGCGCTTATCCTTTTTCTTTAACGCTCATAATCATTTCTTCGAAGAAGTGGCGAAGTTTCGAGCGGCTCGGCGGATGTGGGCACGCTTGATGAAAGAGCGCTTTCAAGCTAAGGATGCGCGCTCTCTTCAATTACGTTTTCATACGCAGACAGGTGGTTCTACCCTGACAGCACAACAACCAGATAACAACGTCGTGCGCGTAGCAATGCAAGCGCTCTCAGCTGTGATGGGTGGCACGCAAAGCTTACATACGAATGCTCGTGATGAGGCGCTAGCTCTACCGACAGAGGAGTCGGCGCGAATCGCACTTCGTACTCAACAAATATTAGCGTACGAAAGTGGCGTCGCCGATACCGTAGATCCGTTGGGTGGGTCTTACTATATAGAAGCGTTAACGGACCGTATGGAAGAAGAAGCAATGCGCTACATTGAACGGATTGATGAATTGGGCGGGGCCGTTCATGCGGTCGAACAGGGATATATGCAACGAGAAATTCATCGTGTTGCCCTGGAGACACAACGTGAGATTGAGTCGGGTAAACAAGTGGTAGTAGGGGTAAACCGCTTTCGCATGGAAAACGAACAGGAACCTGAGTTATATCGAGTAGATCCAGCCCTCGGTCGAGAGCAAATTAAGCGGTTACACCAAGTACGCGCACAAAGGAATCAGCAGGAAGTGGATCGGTGCTTGCATGCGCTTAAGCAAGCGGCACAGGGAAGCGATAATTTAATGCCACATATTTTTACCGCGGTGAAAGCGTATGCAACGGTGGGCGAGATCTGTCATGCATTGCGTGAAATCTTTGGAGAGTATCAGCCAGTTTAGGTTTGTAGAGATGGGAGTGAAGATGATGGAGAGACCGATTCGAGTGCTGGTAGCAAAACCAGGCTTAGATGGTCATGACCGCGGTGCCTTAATCATTGCTCAAGCATTGCGTGATGAGGGGATGGAAGTGATCTATACGGGGTTGCGGCAATCACCTGCACAAATTGCTGTTGCTGCTATTCAAGAAGATGTAGACGTAATTGGCCTTTCATGTTTATCTGGTGCACATAATGAGCTGTTTCCCGCTGTTGTGCAGCTTTTGAAAGAAAAAGGGGGGGACGATATTCTTGTGGTCGGTGGCGGTGTGATCCCGCAAGAAGATATTCGTTTTTTAGAGGAACAAGGAATTGCGAAAGTGTTTACCCCAGGAACGAAGACGAAGGAGACTGCTGATTTTATTCGCCAGGCAGTGGCAGAAAGGAAGGCAAACTCATGACAGTTTCTCCCTCTAAGGTAGGGCATATTGGGATTGCGGTACGCAGTTTAGAAGCGTCTCTCCCTTTTTATACAGATATCTTGGGTTTGAAGTGGGAAGGAACAGAGGACGTACCGAGTGAGCAGGTACGTGTTGCCTTTTTGAAGGTTGGAGAAACACGGATTGAATTATTGGAACCTATGTCTGCAGAGAGCGCTATCGCTTCCTTCATCGCCAAACGAGGTGAGGGCATTCATCACATTGCTCTTGATGTGGAAGGAATTGAAGAGAAACTTTCGTATTTGGGGGAGCAACAGATTCAACTTATTCATGAGCAGCCAAAACAGGGGGCACATGGAGCCAAAGTTGCTTTTTTGCATCCAAAATCGACCGGCAGTGTGTTGTACGAGCTGTGTGAATCTAAACCAGAATAGTCCAAACCAGAATATGAGCTGTGATGGATAAAGGGGGCGACGTAATGTATCGTAAAATAGATGATATGTATGAACGACGGCGCAGAGTGGAGCAGGGTGGGGGCGACGAGCGGCGCAAAAAACAACATGAGCGCGGAAAACTGACAGCCCGGGAGCGAATTGATCTACTTTTGGATGAAGATAGCTTTGTTGAACTTAACCCATTTATAGAACATCGCTCAACCAGTTTAGGTATGGACCAGGTAGAAGCTCCGGGTGAAGGAGTGGTGACAGGCTATGGCAAAATTCATGGTCGGCTCATGTACGTATTTGCGCAAGATTTTACGGTATTCGGTGGAGCGCTGGGAGAGATGCATGCTCTTAAAATCGCCCGTATCATGGACTTGGCGGCAAAAAATGGGGCCCCCATCATTGGTTTAAATGATTCGGGTGGAGCACGGATTCAAGAAGGGGTTATGTCGTTAGATGGGTATGGACATATCTTTTATCGCAATTCTATTTATTCGGGTGTGATTCCGCAGATTTCCGTTATTATGGGGCCGTGTGCAGGTGGAGCTGTCTACTCACCTGCTATTACAGATTTTGTATTTATGGTGGAAAAGACGAGTCAAATGTTTATTACAGGTCCCAAAGTGATTGAAACCGTGACAGGAGAGAAGATAAGCGCAGAAGACCTTGGAGGGGCCCAAGTACATTCTACTATTAGTGGCAATGCTCACTTTACGGAGAAGACAGAACCTGAGGTATTAGATGAAGTGCGTCGCTTATTGGGGTTCCTACCACAAAATAATGTAGAGGATCCCCCGCGCCTTTTCTATAAAGAAGAGGATGAGTGGCGAGAAGAATTAGCCGAAGTGGTACCGGTAGAAGGGACGAAAGTGTACGACGTACGTAAAGTGATTGATCTCATCGTAGACGATGGCGACTTTATGGAAGTGCAACGAGGTTTTGCTAAAAATATTGTTATTGGATTAGGGCGTATTGATGGACAAACCGTGGGTATAGCGGCAAATCAACCGAAGGTGATGGCAGGCGGTTTGGATATTAATTCAGCGGATAAGTTAAGTCGTTTCATTCGCTTCTGTGATTCGTTTAATATCCCGTTTGTCACCTTTGTAGATGTGACCGGCTTTTTTCCTGGGGTTAATCAGGAACATGGAGGAATTATTCGCCATGGAGCTAAAATCTTATACGCTTATTCGGAAGCGACCGTACCCAAAATTTCAGTGATTACCCGAAAAGCATTTGGTGGGGCGTATGTTGCACTTAATTCGAAGTCGATTGGGGCGGATGTCGTCTATGCTTGGCCGAGTGCAGAAGTGGCAGTGATGGGACCTGAAGGAGCAGCTAATATTATATATGGTCGTGAGATTGCAGAGAGTGAGCACCCTGAACAAATTCGACAAGATAAAATTGCTGACTATCGTGAGCGCTTTGCAAACCCGTATGTAGCGGCATCCCATGGAATGGTAGACGATGTGATTGATCCGCGTGAAACAAGAAAAAAATTAAAAGAAGCATTATGGATGTTGAAAACGAAACGAGAGACACGTCCAACGAAGAAACATGGGAACATTCCTTTATAAAGGGGGGAGGGCATGTTAATAAAGCTTGCTCACCAGTATGATTATACTTTTATTTCCGGCTCACAAGACGAATCTGGTTGGCGAGAGGAAGGTCGACGAGCACAGTTTGGAAAGCGTCAGGAGCTAACTCGTGGGAAATGGAAAGATCAGCCCGTTGAACGGAAAGTTCCGCGACAGCGATGTATCTTTATGCGCTAATTTAGATGAGAATCACCCAATAGATAGATGATTTGAAGATGAAGGGAAGAGACCGATGATAAACCAAGAACGGATATTAAACGAGTTTTTAGAACTAGTGAAGACAGATAGTCAGACCGGTGAGGAGCGCGAACTGTGTGATCTGTTGACAGAGAAGCTGACGAAGATGGGGTTTGAGGTAGTAGAAGATGATTCGGCGACGGTAACGGGACATGGTTCAGGTAATCTCGTAGCAACATTACCAGCTACTGTAGCAGATGCTCCTGCTATTTACTTTACCGCTCATATGGATACGGTAGCTCCAGGAAAAGGTGTGAAGCCGTCACTTGAAGGGGAATATATTATTACAGATGGAACAACGACATTAGGTGCGGATGATAAAGCAGGCTTGGCGGCAATGTTAGAAGGGGTTAAAACGATTCAGGAACAAAAGATTCCACATGGCAAGATTCAATTTATCATCACAGCAGGGGAGGAGTCGGGTTTGGTAGGGGCTAAAAATCTAGATGCCTCTCTTGTGCAGGCGGATTATGGGTTTGCCATTGATTCCAACGGTCCGGTAGGTCATATTGTCACTTCAGCCCCTTCGCAAGTCTTATTTAAAGCTACGATCAAAGGAAAGTCGGCACATGCGGGTGTCAATCCGGAAGACGGCGTTAGTGCTATTCAAGTAGCAAGCCTAGCGATATCGAAGATGAAGCTAGGCCGAATTGATGACGAGACGACTGCTAATATCGGTAGGTTTCAAGGTGGAACGGCAATGAATGTTATCCCAGAACAAGTAGAGATTATTGCTGAGGCTCGCAGTCGGGATGAACAGAAGTTGCAAGCACAAGTAGATCATATGAAGAAAGCATTTATCGAAGCGGCAACAGAGCGTAATGCTACGGTTGAATTAGAAGTGGATAAGATGTATCCTGCTTACAAGTTTTCTGAATCTGACCTGGTTGTGCAAAAGGCGATTACAGCTGTTAAAAAGGTGGGGCGGACTCCACAGTTGTTGGCTAGTGGGGGCGGCAGTGACGCTAACGTTATTGCGGGATTAGGGATTCCCACAGTTAATTTCGGGATCGGGTACGAGGAGATTCATACGACCAACGAACGGATGCCGCTATCAGAGTTATATAAAGCAGCAGAGTTGATTGTGGCGCTCATCGAGGTCTCGTGTGAATAATTCTCGCTTGAGAGGTACGTAAAAAGAAAATAGCTCCGCAAACACGTGTGGGAAGGGTTAAGCACACGTGTACGGAGCTTTTTATGATTGAGGGATGAAGTTGAACGAACCGGTAAACGAAATAGAGCAAGGGGAGACATATAATGAACGAAAAACGCTTATTAGCTGAGTTTTTGGAATTAGTGCAGACAGATAGTCAAACAGGGGACGAACGGGAAATATGTGATTTGCTAACGAAGAAGTTAACTGAACTTGGCTTTGACGTGGTAGAAGACGACTCTGCCCGAGTAACAGGTCATGGCTCAGGAAATCTGATTGCTACGTTAGCACCCACGCAAGAGAACACGTCGCGAATCTATTTTACCGCTCATATGGATACGGTAGCCCCGGGTAAGGGGGTCCAACCTTCTTTGCAGGAGGGTTATGTAGTGACGGATGGGACAACTACCTTAGGGGCAGATGATAAAGCAGGGTTGGCAGCGATGTTAGAAGGAGTGCGTTCGCTTCAGGAACAAAAGCTCCCTCACGGTCAGATTCAATTTATTATTACGGCAGGCGAAGAGTCGGGACTGGTTGGAGCAAAAAATTTAGATCACTCCTTTGTACAGGCAGACTACGGATTTGCAATAGATTCCAATGGACCTGTGGGTCAAATTTATAACTCAGCCGTTGCCAAAGCGAGTTTGTTCGCCACAATCATAGGCAAGCCTGCTCATGCTGGTGTTAATCCTGAGGACGGTAAGAGCGCCATTGAAGTAGCTTGTCGAGCTATTGCTCACATGAAGTTGGGGCGTATTGATGATGAGACCACTGCGAATGTGGGAAAATACGATGGTGGGACAGCGATGAATGTAGTGGCGGAGAGAGTGGAGTTAGTAGCAGAAGCGCGCAGTCGTAACAATGAGAAGCTACAAGCACAACTAGATCATATGGTGACGACCATAGAGAAGACTGCACTGTCGATGGGTGTTAGAGCAGATATTGATGTTCATAACATGTATTCTGCCTACTCCTTTTCTGAACAAGATGAAGTGGTGCAAAAGGCAATCGCAGCTGTGAAAGAAATAGGGCGTACACCAGAATTAAAAGCGAGTGGTGGCGGTAGCGATGCTAATGTGATTGCTAGCTTAGGGATACCTACAGTTAATTTAGGTATTGGTTATGAAGAAATTCATACAACCAATGAACGAATGCCCGTTCAGGAGTTAGTCAAAGCGGCTGAATTGGTGCTGGCTTTGATTAAAGGAGCTTCAAATAAATAATAATGAAGGGAGCGCTAATGGATGCGAATTGTATCAATAGAACCGACACCAAGCCCATTATCGATGAAAATTAATGTAGATCAACCTTTGCCTGATGGTGTGCGTTATAGCATACATGCGGCAAACAAAGAGGAAGCACCCACCTATATCAAACGAATCATGGAGATTGAAGGAATTAAAAGTATTTTCCAGGTAAAAGATTTCATTGCTGTGGATCGACATCCAAAAGTAAGTTGGGAGAGGATTTTACCGCAGGTGCGAGTTGTGTTTGGAGAGAAGACAGCGACAAAAACTTCGGAGGAAGAGCTAGAAGAGGGTTTTGGAGAGGTTCAAGTTGCAGTTCAGATGTTCCGTGGCTTACCAGTTCAAGTAAAGGTGACCGCAGGTGATGCTGTTCGTCGCGTTGCACTACCACAGCGGTTTGCAGATGCTGTTCTTCGAGCGCAGGCGGCTGCGGAGAATATGGTGTTGGAGCGTAAGTGGATAGAACAAGATGTACGGTACGGTGAATTAGATGAAGTGGCAGATACTGTTGCGCAAGAATTTGCTGCCGCATATGATGAGGGTCGTCTTAATACTTTAGTTAGCCGGGCTTTGCGTCAAGATAAAGTAGCAGCAGGACCGGAACCGCTAGAAAAGCTTTCTTATGATGAAGTGGAAGCCGCACTATCTGACGAGGATTGGAAAAAGCGGTATGCTGCCCTTGTTCGGATTGATATTAACGAGGAAACATTACCTTTGCTCGGTAGAGCGCTTCAGGATCCCAATATGTCGATACGTCGGCTGGCAACTGCTTTTCTTGGGGAAGCAGAAAACCGCGAGGCTGTTCTCCCATATCTATACGAAGCACTCCGTGACGCATCTGCTACAGTACGGCGTACCGCAGGTGATACGCTGTCGGATATTGGAGATCCTGAGGCGATGGAGCCGATGTGCGAAGCGCTTTTCGATCGGAATCGGATCGTGCGCTGGCGTGCCGCTCGTTTTCTCTATGAGGTGGGGGATGAGTCAGTATTGCCTGCATTGAAGAAGGCGATTGATGATCCAGAATTTGAAGTGAAAATGCAGGTGCAACTGGCGATTGAGCGGATTGAAGGCGGACATGAAGCAAGCGGTTCCGTTTGGCAACAGATGACGCGGCGTTTGGAAGAAGATCGAGATAAATAGGAATAGTGTTCAGCGATAGAAAACCTGTCCTTTTAGTAAGGGCAGGTTTTATGTATTTAACCAATTATCGAAAACATTTAAGCAAAAGAGGGGGTAGTTTCATAGAATAGCAGAAGAAGGGAGAGATAGGATGAACTCCAGAAGCATTGCTTTAGAAGATCAAGTTGTACGCATGGCATTAACAGGTGACTACACTACTTTACAGCCCGTACCACAGTCATATGTATGGCAGGTGGACACAACTTCCACTTGGGTATGCCCCATTAATGTGATTGAGCAGCTACCTGCTGGTATATTGGATCCCCCCGTCAGAGTTCTTGCAGTAAACATGGATATTGATCTGGTACGAGAAGTGGGTACAAATAACATTTTAGTACGCTTTAGTCCGAGTTGTACGACAGGTGTATCTACCTTGTCTGTGCAAAAAAGAAATGCGTCGGTTCCAAGCAAGAAAATCTTAACCGCTCGTATTAGAAAGTTTGAAGTACGCACAGATCAACCTACAAGATTTACCATGTTTATTGGGGGGCAGACGGGGCCATTCCAGGCATTTAATATTGATTTTGATTACAATAGTTCCAATAGGGGGACAGGGACGTATCGCTAAATAAAAAGATTCATCAGGCTGAGTATGAGAAGAATTTGTCCATTCTAGTAAGGGCAGATTTTTTGGTTCGATTATCCCTTAATCATCCAATCAAAAGGATGAGATGATTCATAGAATAGTAAAAGAAAGGAGGGGTGTTATATGAGTTCAATGTCAGCATTAGATCGAACTGTACGTGCGGCATTAACGGGAGATTATACCACCTTGCAACCAGTAAACGAGTTTTACTTTTTAAATGAAAGGACTCCTCCATGTCCTGCTAACGTTGTAGCCCAGCTTCCAGCTGGTATTTTAGCGCAGCGTCCTCTACGCGTACTCGCTGTTAATATGGATATTGATGTGATTCAGGAAGTGAGGACAGGTAATAAATTGTACCGCTTTAGTCCAAGTTGTACGAGAAGTGTCTCCACTTTGTTTGTAAGAGTAGTGCGTAGCGGGGTAGAGCTTGCACGCATCAGGCAGTTTGAAGTGAGTAATGATGATCCTGATCGGTTTACTCTGTTTGTAACAGGACCAACAGGACGAGTTAGGGCTTTTAATATTAACTTTAATCATAATCACAACCACGGTGAAGGGATTTGGACGTACCGATAGATGTAAACGTAGCCCAGCGATTTACGCTGGGCTACAGTAATAAAGTTTTTACATGGATCGACAAGCATCGGCGCATTCTTGACAATGGGTAGCACACATCTGACAATGTTCGTCCTGCATTTGCGTGCATTGCTGTGCACAGGCGGAACATATGGTGGCGCAAAGATCGCATACCTGCATCGCATATGGACTATTGGCGGTCATAAATCGTACCGCACTGTCACAGATGTCGATGCAATCTTGAAGGGTGCGGATGCATTCGATGCGGTTAGCTACATCAGGCTCATGTAGGCAAGCGGTTAAACAGATTCGACATGATTGAGCACAATTTAAACAGGCATCAATACATTGCTGAACAGTTTCGGCATAGGGAGATGTCATAGTTGTTGTCAAGGTAAACACTTCTTTCGATTGAGATAGATCGTGCGCATAACTGTATAGGAAATTACATAGATTCACTTGAAAGTATGTGTAAGATGGGTGGAAATATGAGTTTGTTTAGCTGGGTTGTTCTTCCACTATAAGAGCGGAGGGATTTTGATGAACACACCGATCGTTTTCTTCTCTACTTATCTGGGTGGGCAAAGTAATGATTGTGGGATAGGGATTGCGGTGGATCAAGATGAGTTTGCATATGTTACGGGAGCCACTTCTTCTGATAATTTCCCGGTGACATCAGGGGCATTTCAAACAGTATTGAGGGGTGGTGTCCAAACTGCCTTTATTACTAAATTTAATCCGAACGGAACCTCTCTTATTTACTCTACATTTCTAGGAGGGGCGCTTAGTGACTTCGCTATGGACATCGATGTCGATGAAAGCGGCTCTGCTTATATCGCTGGGGTAACAAGCTCCTCTAATTTTCCTGTCACCTCGGGAGCATTTCAAACTCTCCCCAATCCGGATATTAATGCGTTTGTCACTAAACTAAATGAAAGTGGGTCTTCACTTGTTTACTCCACTTACTTGGGGATGAGTGGGGAAGATAGCGCCAACGGAATTGCGGTGGATACCGAAGGGTTAGCTTATGTTGTCGGTACTACTTTCGCCAGTGGTTTTCCCGTTACCAGTGGGGCTTTTCAAACACTAAAAGCCGGATTTTTTGATGTGTTTATTACGAAATTTAATGCGTCCGGTTCAGCACTTATTTATTCTACCCTCTTAGGTGGGGGCGGGGCGGATAATGTGTCCAATGTGGGAACAGGAATTGCGATAGATGAAGAGGGATTTGCTTATGTGACGGGAAGAACGGATTCAGCTCAATTTCCTGTGACGAGCGGCGCATTTCAAACTCAAGGGGGGAATGTAGACGATGGCTTTGTAACCAAATTAAATCAAACGGGGACAGCGCTAGTCTACTCATCCTATCTTGGTGGTCGCTCGAACGATCAGTGTAACGCGATCGCAATCGACCGAGAGGGTGGGGCATATGTGACAGGAGTTGCTAATTCTGCTAACTTTCCAGTCACTTCGGGTGCATTCCAAACGATAGTAGGAGTAACGGGAGGTGCCGTGTTTGTTACTAGATTTAATCGGGTGGGTTCAGACTTGAGTTACTCTACCTTGTTAACAGGAAATGATGTTTCAGAAGGGACTAGCATTGCAGTCGACTCGTTAGGAGGGGCATGGGTAACGGGAGGTACGGAAGCAAGAAATTTTCCTGTGACTGATCAAGCCATTCAAAGGCGACAGCGAGGTGAATCTAATCTCTTTATCACACATGTAAATGTAAATGGGTCTGGGCTTGATTTCTCCACTTATTACGGTGGGGAAGGGATCAACAGCGGGTTTGCCATCACGTTGGATGAAAGCGAAAATGTGTATGTTACAGGTGAAACGACGGCATTTGATTTTCCTGTTACTCCAGGTGCTTTTCAATCCCAGTCAAGGACGGGATTGGCCACGAGTGATGCATTTGTTGCCAAATTAGGTGAAGTGGAGGCGATGGGGGCAAGAGGCGCTACTGGGGCAAAAGGGGCGCAAGGGACACGGGGAATCCGTGGAGCGCGTGGAGCACGTGGAGCAAGTAGTGGAGGAGAAGGTTAAGATAAGAAGAGCACCAGGGATCACATCCCTGGTGCTCTTCTTTTAAAAGCTGTATAAGTAGCCTGCGTAGCTACAGGACCAACTGTTTCCTATATCGAAGCAGTAGTTTTTATAAAGATGGCCGCTATAAAAGTTCGGATAGCGGTATTCCGAGTAATACTGGGTATATGGAATATTCCATTCATTAGGATATACAAATTTCGAAAAATACTCATACTTTGTAACATAGATCGAACTCATTTGCGGAGAGACTGATTCGGTAGACATTGCCAACACAGGAGTAGAGAAGACAAAAAGTACTGCTACCATCAAGAGAAGCATCCCACTTTTCTTCATAACAACCCCACCTGTTCATCATGAGATAATAACCCTCTATTACAATAACAAAATAAAAATTAGATTGCAAATAAATAGAATAAATGAAATTGTTATGGTGATATCTCCTTTATTTACAAAAATAATATAGAGATTTCGTTCGCGTGTCCTGCAAGCTCACAATAAAAGCTGTACATTTTGCGCCATATTTCTTAAAATTAGATTATATCATTATTTAGATAAAGTCTGAGAATGAGGAGGTCCGATGTTGTCACGAACATATCTAGAGTATCGCACCGCGTTCGCTCATATTGCTAAGCCATTCGCATATCTCGATTTGGACCTACTCGAAGAAAATATGAAACAGATCATCCAGCGAGCACAAGGAAAACGTATTCGAATCGCGAGTAAATCTCTTCGTAGTGTTGCCCTCATAAAGCGTATACTTTCAGCTGCAGACTGTTTTTCTGGAGTGATGTGTTTTACCATTCCTGAAGCACTCTATCTGTCGCAACAGGGATTAGATGATTTATTGGTAGCGTATCCAGCATGGGAAAGATCGCACTTGGAACAGGTGTTGAAGTTGAATAGTGAGGGGAAAGTACTTACCGTTATGGTTGACTCTAGTGTGCATCTTAAGCATCTAGAGGATATCGCTCGAGCACATGGTGGTCAATTTCGAGTCTGTATTGATGTGGATATGTCTTTATCTTTGCCTGCTCTTCACTTCGGGGTTCGCCGTTCCCCTGTACGTACTAGTTCAGAAGTAGAATTGTTGGTGAAAAAAATTATGGCTTCCCCTCATCTTCATTTGGATGGAATCATGGGGTACGAGGCGCAAATAGCTGGAGTAGGGGATCACTATCCTGGGCAATGGGTTAAAAACAAGATGATTCATTGGTTAAAGCAACGTTCCATTCGTGATGTGGCGAAGAAAAGAAGGATCATGGTGGAAGCGATAGAAAAGCTAGGGTGTCAACCCCGCTTTGTAAATGGTGGCGGTACAGGAAGTCTTGCATCTACATGCCAGGAGGAAGTAGTAACGGAAGTGACGGTGGGATCTGGTTTTTATTCGCCGGTGCTCTTTGATTACTATCGTGAGTTTCGCTATCAACCTGCGGCAGGTTTCGCTCTGGAGATCGTACGAGTGCCTGATGTGAACCACTTCACCTGTTTAGGCGGGGGATATATTGCATCCGGGTCTACAGGAACGGATAAGACACCGAAGCCATATCTTCCGGACGGGTTGCGACTGTTAGCGATGGAAGGAGCAGGGGAAGTGCAGACGCCTGTCTATTCTCCACGCTGGATGGATTTACAATTAGGGGATCCCATCTTCTTTCGTCATAGCAAGGCCGGAGAGCTATGTGAACGTTTTCGCTATCTGTATTTATATCAGGGTGGACAAGTTGTCGAACGTGTAACCACATACCGAGGTGATGAACAATGCTTTCTGTAACAACGAACGAAGGTAAGCAAAAATGGAAAAACTGGTCGGGAGATGTTGAGTGTGAACCAGCCCAGCTTTCTACTCCACAAAGCATAGAAGAAATACAAGCTTTGCTAAAAAAGTGTGAGAGCGAAGGTAGGCAGGTGCGTGTTGTCGGTTCGGGACACTCTTTCAGTCCATTGGTGCAAACGAATGATATGATGATTTCACTCGATGGCTTACAAGGGATCATACATCATGATGTGGAGCGAGCTGAAGCGGAGGTATGGGCGGGGACGAAGCTGTATACTTTGGGTGAAGAGTTAGCTGCTCGCGGCTTCGCTCAGGAGAATTTAGGAGATATTAATGCGCAGTCCATAGCAGGCGCGGTTAGTACGGGCACCCATGGGACAGGGGTTCAGTTTGGTAGTTTATCCACTCAAGTGAAAACGGTTACACTGTTAACAGCTACGGGTGAGGAGAAAACGTTCTCTACTACGGAGAATGCTTCGTTACTCCCAGCAGCACAACTGTCACTCGGCTCTTTAGGCGTGATTACCAAACTTACGCTTGCACTCCTGCCAAAGTACTGTTTGCGATATCAGAGTGAACGAGTGTTGTTACAGGATTGTTTGGCTCGTTTAGATGAGTATAATCAAAATCATCGCCACTTTGAGTTTTATTGGTTTCCTTATACAAAGTGGGTGCAAATAAAAACCATGGATCAGACAGACGAAGCACCGACGGGAACAACTTTGTGGAATCAATTTAATAAGACAGTAGTAGAGAACGGTCTTTTTTGGCTAGTATCCGAATGTTCTCGCCTGTTTCCGCGAACGAGTCGTTCGGTGAGTAAATTATCGGCGCGAGGAGTACCAGTCTTGCATGAGGTAAATGAAAGCCATCGCCTTTTTGCTAGTCCGCGCTTAGTCCGATTTCATGAAATGGAGTACAGTATTCCCGCAAATCGTTTGCCTGAGGTGATGGAAGAGATTGAAGTATGTGTGGAAAAGCATCGCTTTGCTGTACATTTTCCGCTTGAATGCCGTTATGTGAAAGCGGATAATATCTGGCTAAGTCCAGCTTACGGTAGAGATTCTGCTTTTATCGCAGTTCACATGTATAAAGGAATGCCATATAAAGAGTACTTTGCTGCACTAGAGGAGATTTTCCTCCGTCATGAGGGTCGTCCTCATTGGGGGAAAATGCATACACAGTCAGCAGAAGAATTGAAAAACCGTTATCCCAAATGGGAGGAGTTCATGCGTGTGCGAGAAGAATTAGATCCTGCAGGTCTCTTCCTTAATCCCTATTTAAGGCGGGTGTTTGGGGTGGAGATGAGAGAGAAAATAAGTACACACATGGATGGATAAGTGAAGGGCGAGTAGGTGATCTTCATTTTTAAAAAGGCTATGTTCAAGTTTAGTGTTGATACTATAAAAAGGACTTCCAATTATATGGGAGTCCTGAGAGTTATCGTCTTATCAAACTAATGCTCCAGTAAGTGAGATATTAGCGGTTTAAATATTTTATTGTAATTGCTAATGTTCCACATTCCTTCTCTTGTTCGGGAGAATATATTTCATAAGTTCCATCAACCATTTCTTGAATTGTCCAATCTTCACAATCGAGTTCCTGAAATGGAATATCCTCATACATAGCTTGAAAGGTAGCGTATATATTTAGGTCTATTACTTCTACTTGCATTGTTTCATCTTGTTCAGGAACCTTTATGAATTCAATTGTATCTCCGACCTTAATCTTTCTTCTTTTTTCATCATTTAAGCGTACTTCAACTTTTTTCTTACCTTCTTTAATTGAATTGAAATATTCACCATATAAACCCATTTGATGTATCACTCTAAATTCACCTCATTATTTATGCCACAAAAGATTGTCTTCTCTTGTTATTACTTGCGTTAGTTTAATAAATACGAAATATTTATACCTTAAACTTAGATAACCGTAATGTCTGGACTAGTTGGAGGACGGTTTCTTTTTCAACTTCTTTTCGATCTCCAAATACTTTTATTAAGATGGCTTACATCATATGAAAATGGATAGGCTGATGCCTGCTCCACATAAGAGAAATCCAAGCAGAACATACAGAGTAGCACGACGTCCATTTTTCTCTTTTTCTGTAATTGAGCGACTAGCTTCCACCTGCGCATCCATATACCCTTCGTCACGGTTTCCCAGCGCCGCTTTTGCCATGTATAGACAGATCAGCCCTGCTAACACCAAGAGGATACTGATGGTTGTCATTTCAACACGCCTCCTTCATTCCGATATCATTAATGGAATTACCTATGTACCTTTACTATTCCTTCTACCAAACAAAAAGAGAGTGAAACTAGCATATCCCTATCACTTATACATAGAGATTTAAGTAAGAACGTAAGTGGACAAGGGGAGGAAGAGAAGATGAAACGGAGTATGGTGGGTGAACGAAAGAGTGGAATTAGGCGATTAAAACGAAATCGTTTGAGTGAGAGAATGAAGCAGAATGTGCAACTTCACCTCTCACAATATGTGTTTGTTCTTGTCCTCTTTATTATGGGGTTAATTTTTGGCGCAATAATCGTTAATACGTTGTCTCCAACCCAGAAAAAAGAGTTAATCCATTATATGGGCTTTTTCTTTCAAGGCTTGGATCAACAAACAATCGCAGACCCCAAGATCGCTTTTCAACATTCACTGGGAAGCCATTTGAAAACCCTAGGCTTGATGTGGATCCTGGGTTTGTCGGTGATTGGTATTCCGTTTGTTTTGCTACTCATCTTTTTTAAGGGTTTAGTCATTGGATTTACTGTAGGTTTTTTGGTTAATCAACTCTCTTGGCAGGGTCTTTGGTTTGCTTCTCTTTCTATCATTCCACAAAATCTGCTGGTTGTACCGGCTATGATGATGCTAGCGGTATGGTCGATGCAGTTTGCTTCACTATTGATTAAAAATCGACTGATTGCTCGTAGAGGCACCATTTACCCACAATTCCTCTCTTATGCTATGGTTGCAGTCGTGTTGGTAGGAGTCTTTTTGGTCGCCTCTATATTGGAAGCATATATCTCTCCCTGGCTGATGCGTACTGCTATTCCAGAGACAGTGGCACTTTATATTTGGTTGATATAGGGTGAGGGGGGGTTATAAGGTATGATCAATCACATGGGTGTTCTCCTTAGGAGTATGTACGCCCTTAGTGGTTACAGTAGTTTGAGAAGAATTTATGCGCTCAATATATTGAGCGACGGTGAGGTTGTGTTGTGCTAGTTGGCGTAGTACGGCTCTTACCTGCCACCCTTTGCCGATGATGCGCAATTGGTTTGAACCTGTTTCGATACGCATGTTGTTTCCTCCCTTTGTATATCTGTATGGCACTCATTTTTTCCACAGTACTCTTTGGATAAACCGTGTTTTTCTTCTTTAGCAGAGTATGGTAAAATGACTGAAGGATTTTACCTATAGATAAGGAGTGAGTGAGTTGAGTCACCTGGAGGAAAAAACGATCAACAGTCAGGTTCTTTTTGAGGGACGAATTATTAAAGTACAGATTGACGAAGTATCTCTTCCCAATGGCAATACATCAACCCGCGAATTGGTGAAGCATCCAGGGGCGGTCTCCATCCTCGCGATAACAGAGGAAGAGAAGATTGTATTGGTTCGTCAGTATCGCAAACCTTTAGAGAAGGCGATATTAGAAATTCCTGCTGGTAAAATAGACCCAGGTGAGAATCCGCAACACTGTGCGAAGCGTGAGTTGGAAGAAGAGACAGGTTATTTGGCACAGGAGATGGACGAAGTGCTTTCTTTTTATACTTCCCCTGGGTTTTCCGATGAGATTGTATACATATACGAAGCGAAAAAGCTTACTCAGGGAGAAGCCAAACCAGACGCCGATGAGTTTGTAGAGACGGTAGAACTGACACTGACGGAAGCACTTGAGAAAATCTCCTCGCATGAAATTCACGATGCCAAAACGGTGACGGCTATTTATTATTGGCAAAATCAGCTCCTACTGGCTAACGAAAAGAAGTAAGACAAGGTAACATTATAATCATTATTATCTAATACCTCTTGTTATCTGTTTGACTTCTCCCTTATCTCTCCAATATAATGAAGGAAGAGATTTTTGGGGGGTGTGGATGTGGAAGATCGGGTCAGTCAAATTAAGCAACAGTTGTCATCCCATAGTTATAAATTGACCCCTCAACGGGAAGCAACTGTCCGTGTTCTCCTTGAAAATGAAGAAGAGCATCTCAGTGCAGAGGATGTTTATCTGTTAGTTAAAGAGAAATCGCCTGAAATTGGCTTAGCCACTGTATATCGAACGCTGGAACTCTTGAGTGAATTAAGCATCATCCATAAATTAAACTTTGGTGATGGCGTTACCCGCTATGAGTTTCGAGCGGAAGGGGCAGAGCATCATCACCATCATTTAA
Organism: Mechercharimyces sp. CAU 1602; assembly: GCF_024753565.1. Classification (NCBI taxonomy): domain Bacteria; kingdom Bacillati; phylum Bacillota; class Bacilli; order Caryophanales; family Thermoactinomycetaceae; genus Mechercharimyces; species Mechercharimyces sp. CAU 1602. Next base: position 845,729 of record NZ_JANTPT010000001.1, read on the forward strand.
TCTGCCTCCATTGTGGTACGGTGGATGAGATTGTTGATGACTGGTTAGGTGAAGTGGAAGAGCGTGTGGAGCGAGAATTAAATTTTTATATTGTCGACCATCGACTAACCTTTCATGGTGTATGTCACCGCTGTAAAGATCTCGTGAAAGACCCGGGTAAGTTGGTAGGTGCAAAAGTAACGTGAGATTGATGCTATCGATCTCGCGTTTTTATATGAATTCGAGTATGAACAGATAGAGGAGAGTGGTATGATAAGGGGGAAAAGGAGGGGTAGATCATGATTATTGGGGTACCCAGAGAAGTGAAAGATAATGAAAATCGCGTAGCCATCTCTCCTGCAGGTGTAGATGTGCTTGTTCGTGCGGGTCATCGCGTGTTAATTGAAACTGAGGCGGGGATTGGAAGCGGTTTCACGGATGAAGTGTTTATATCCCGTGGAGCAGAGATTGCGACCGAAGCGGAACCTGTCTGGAGTAAAGCAGATATGATATTAAAAGTGAAGGAACCTCAGCCGAGCGAATATGATTTCTTTCGTGAAGGGCTTATTTTGTTCACTTATCTTCACTTAGCACCGCTTCCGGAATTGACGAAAGCGTTGATGGATAATAGAGTGACGGCGATTGCATATGAAACGATTCAACTTGATAATGGTGCGCTACCTTTGCTAACACCGATGAGTGAAGTTGCAGGGCGCATGTCCGTGCAAATCGGAGCTCAATACTTAGAAAGAACCAAAGGGGGAAAAGGTACCCTGTTAGGCGGAGTTCCTGGTGTTTTGCCGGGAGAAGTGGTGATAGTCGGTGGGGGTACGGTAGGAACGAATGCTGCCAAAATAGCGCTTGGGATGGGGGCCAATGTAACCCTACTCGATGTTAATCCGGATCGGATGCGGCAGTTAGATGATATTTTTGGTGGACAAGTTCGCACGCTGATGTCCAATACGTTTCATTTAGCGGAAGCGGCTCGGAAAGCCGATTTGTTAATCGGGGCCGTTCTCATCCCAGGTCACCGTGCACCCAAATTGGTAACGGATGAGATGGTTGCAGGGATGACACCCGGTTCCGTTATCGTCGATGTGGCAATCGATCAAGGAGGATCGATTGAAACGATAGATCGCACAACTACCCATTCAAACCCAACGTATGAAAAGCACGGGGTTGTTCACTATGCGGTTGCCAACATGCCGGGAGCGGTTCCACGAACCTCTACTTTTGCGTTAACCAATGTGACGATTCCTTATGCCTTAAAGATTGCTAACCAAGGATTAGGAAAAGCTATTCTTAGCGACCATGTATTGGCACGTGGTGTAAATGTGATGGGTGGAGCGGTCACCTATGAAGCTGTAGCAGAAGATCTGGAATTCCCCTATGTCCCTTTGATGGATGTTTTGGGAGATCGGGTTGTTCATTAATCATAATGGGACATCCTTTTCCATACGATAATAGCAAAGTCATGGAGAAGGAAGCGAAGCAGATATGATTATATCGTTACGCCGACTTGGACAGTGGTGTAAGTGGTTGATGTGGTTTCTTATATTATGTGTCCTCTTTTTTCAAGTACTTCATTGGTTTTCGGAAGTGAAGATGCCCACACACCAATATCGTGAGCCCCATGGGCGAGCAGTAAAGGTGATGGCCTCATATGGTGAAGAAGGGAGCGCCTCTCGTCACTTGTACGATATCGAGCAGCGTTGGCTCCTCTTTTACTGGATAGGGGAATAGTGGGCACTCTTTTGTTCAACTTCACGGTTAGCCAGTAGCTCTGTTATAATGATAGAATGCGTTCACACATAGATCTGTCATACCGCAAGGTATTTTTCTCTTTGCGGGATTTTTGCTTTTAAAAAAGAGAGTAAAGAGAGGTGTACGACATGGATTCATTTAAACGGATCGCCCTCATTGTGTTAGATAGTGTGGGCATTGGTGCTCTACCAGATGCGCTCGAATTTGGTGACGAAGATGTACATACCCTCGGTCACATCGCCAGCTATCGTAATGGGCTTCACATGCCTAATATGATGAGAATGGGATTGGGAAATATTGAACCCGTTGCAGGAATTCAGCCAGCTGAACACCCAACCGCTCATTACGGCAAAATGTTGGAAATATCAAAGGGAAAAGATACAACAACAGGGCATTGGGAGCTAATGGGTGTCCCTACCTTTATTCCCTTTCGAACTTATCCAGACGGCTTTCCAGATGAATTGATTCTTGAATTTGAGCGACGAGTGGGACGTAAAGTGTTGGGTAATAAAGTGGCTTCAGGTACGGCGATAATTGAAGAGTTGGGAGAAGAACATATGACGAGCGGCGCAGTAATTGTATATACATCTGCCGACAGTGTATTCCAAGTAGCCGCTCACGAAGAAGTGATTCCCCTCGAGGAGCAGTATCGGATTTGTGAGATCGCACGTGAACTGACGTTGGATGAACGATTTGCAGTAACCCGAGTGATTGCACGCCCATTTAAGGGTGAAGTAGGCTCGTTTGCGCGTACTGCAAATCGCAAAGATTATTCGGTAAAGCCACCGCATCCTACAGTGATGAATAGGTTAGTGGAGAAGGGATATGAATCGGTTGCCCTCGGTAAAATATCCGATATTTACGACGGTGAAGGTGTAACTGACTCTACTAAAACAAAGTCGAACATGGACGGGGTCGACCAGTTAATCAACACGTTGAATCGACCGTTTACGGGGTTGGCGTTTGTTAATCTGGTTGATTTTGATGCAAAATATGGGCATCGGCGTGATCCGATGGGCTATGGTGATGCGCTCGAAGAGTTTGATCGCCGTCTGCCAGAGATTATTTCTTCATTACGTGAAGAAGATCTATTGATCATTACTGCCGATCATGGGAATGATCCAACCTATCGTGGAACGGATCACACGCGGGAATACGTGCCGCTATTAGTTACAGGCCCTCGCTTAGCTGATGTGGGTGCTTCGCTTGGTATTCGTGAAACATTTGCCGATGTAGGAGCGACGATAGCAGATAACTTTGGCTTGGAACAGCCACTTTATGGACATAGTTTTTTGTCTGAGCTCCATTTACAACAGATTGATTAAAGAAGAGGGGATTTAGCAATGGAAGAGTTACTACAAAAAATTGAGGAAGCAACTGGGTTTATTCAGCAGCAGACGGAAGTGGCACCGGAGTGGGGGCTCATACTGGGATCGGGTTTAGGTGTACTCGGTAGTGAAATAACAGATGCGGTTACGATCCCATATAACCAAATCCCGCACTTTCCTACATCAACGGTGGAAGGGCATGCTGGTCAACTGGTGATCGGTACATTGGAAGGGAAAAAAGTTGTTGCGATGCAGGGACGTTTTCATTATTATGAAGGCTATTCGATACAAGAAGTTACCTTTCCAGTACGAGTGATGAAGGCATTAGGTATTGACAAAATGCTCGTTACAAATGCGGCGGGTGGAATTGATACCAATTATGCAGCAGGAGATCTAATGATTATCTCCGACCATCTTAATTTTGCATTTCAAAACCCATTGATGGGTAAAAACGAAGAGTCTCTAGGTGCACGTTTTCCAGATATGTCAGATGCATATAGTGCTCGCTTACGCCAATTGGCTCACAGTGTGGCGGAAGAACACGCAACGAAGTTACAAGAAGGCGTCTATCTTTGGTTGACAGGACCATCATATGAAACACCAGCTGAGATTCGCATGATGCGTAAACTGGGAGCTGATGCGGTTGGGATGTCTACCGTACCAGAGGTGCTGATAGCTCGTCATGCTGGAATAGAAGTGTTAGGAATATCTTGTATTGCCAATTTGGCCGCTGGAATCTTACCACAACCTCTTTCACATGCGGAAGTGATGGAAGTAGCTGAGCAGGTGAAACCACGCTTTATCCAATTAGTACGAGGAATTGTTGCACAGGCATAAGGAAAGTGCGATATGAAAGTGGGATATAGAATAGTAAATGATTTTTAGGAGGAAATAAAGATGGAGAACCGTATGATGAAGATTGATGAGGCACGTGCCTATATTGCGAGTAAAATTAGCGCAGCACCGGAGATTGGTATGATTCTTGGCTCCGGACTGGGCGTCTTAGCAGATGAAATTACAGATGCTGTTCATATTCCTTATGATGAGATTCCTCATTTCCCTGTTTCTACAGTGGAAGGGCATGCTGGACAGTTAGTGATTGGTACTTTAGAAGGGAAGCAAGTGGCTGCTATGCAGGGGCGTTTCCACTATTACGAAGGTTATAGCCAACAAGAAGTTGTCTTTCCGGTGTATGTGATGAAAGCACTCGGTGTGAAAACCTTAGTGGCAACGAATGCAGCCGGCGGAATGAATAAAGATTTCCAAGCAGGGGATCTGATGTTGATTGAAGATCATCTAAATATGACAGGGAGCAATCCATTGATCGGTCGCAATGAAGATGAACTAGGCCCTCGCTTCCCCGATATGTCTACAGCTTACTGTGCCGATTTGCGTGAACTAGCGAAAAAAGTTGCGGCAGAGCAAGGAACAACGGTACAGGAAGGTGTTTATGCAGGAATCAGCGGCCCTAACTATTTATCACCAGCAGAATTGGTGATGCTGCGTAATCTTGGTGGCGATGCTGTCGGTATGTCCACGGTTCCTGAAGTGATTGCAGCCCGTCATACCGGCTTAACCGTGTTGGGCATCTCATGTATCACCGATATGGCGATTGGAGAAGAATTGGAGCCTCTTACTCATGAACAAGTAATGGCAGTGGCTGATCGGACACGCCCTCGTTTTATTCAACTGGTAAAGGGGATTGTGTCTGAGGTGAAGCAGTAATGGGAATGGTAGACTGGATTCGCAAGAAGCGTGATGGTCAGGAGTTGACCACAGCAGAGATTGAACAACTTGTAGCGGGGTACACGGAAGGTCGTATTCCTGACTATCAGGTGTCCGCCTGGGCGATGGCAGTCTATTTCCAAGGAATGAGCGCTCGAGAAACGGCTGATTTGACCATGGCAATCGTAAAATCAGGTGCTCAAGTCGATTTGTCAGCGATTCATGGAAAGAAAGTGGACAAACATAGTACAGGTGGGGTAGGAGACACTACGACGCTCGTACTCGGACCCTTGGTAGCTGCATGCGGAGTGCCCGTTTCTAAGCTTTCAGGCAGAGGATTGGGGCATACGGGTGGTACGATTGATAAGTTGGAAGCAATCCCTGGATTTTCAACTGAGATGGGTAACGCGGACTTTAGTAAGCGTGTCAACGAGATCAGTATAGCGTTAGCTGGACAATCTAAAGATCTCACTCCAGCGGATAAACAGCTGTATGCTTTACGTGATGTAACAGCAACGGTAGATTCGATCCCGCTGATCGCCAGTTCCATCATGAGCAAAAAGATTGCTTCCGGTGCGGATAGTATTGTGCTCGATGTGAAGTATGGTCAGGGCGCTTTTATGAAGAACGAAGAAGATGCGGTCCAATTGGCACAAGCGATGGTGGCTATCGGAGATCAGGTCGGACGCGAAACGGTTGCATTGATCAGTAATATGAATCAACCCCTTGGACAAGCCATAGGCAATGCTTTAGAAGTACAAGAGGCGATTGATACTCTGCGTGGGCGTGGTCCGCAAGACCTGACAGAGTTGTGTTTAGCTCTAGGAGCGCATATGGTTTCCTTGGCAAAAGATATACCGGCAACGGAAGCGCGGCAACAGTTACAAGCCAAACTAACAGATGGGACAGCGCTAGAAAAGTTTCGTCAGTTTGTTGTGAGCCAAGGAGGAGATGCGGCGGTTATTGATGATGCGACAGTTTTGCCACAAGCCCCGTATCGCATCCCTGTAATTGCAGAGCAGGCGGGCTACATCTCTAGTCTTCAGGCAGAAGAAGTGGGGTTGTGCGCGATGCAATTAGGGGCAGGGCGTGAGACTAAGGAGTCTGTGATCGACTTGTCGGTCGGGGTGTTGTTACACAAAAAAGTTGGGGATGCAGTAGAGATGGGCGAAGAAGTGGCTACATTGTACGCAAATGAGCAAAGCAAGGCAGAGCAAGTGCGAGCACGTCTTTTACAAGCGATTTCGATCTCGTCAGAAATGGTGGAGCCACCTGCACTCATTCACTCTGTTATCACAAAAGATGGTATTCAATATTTAGCTTAAGTTTAGTTTGAGAAAATACCTTCTCCTTTATGAGGGAGAAGGTATTTTGCTGTGTCAAGAAGAAGCGAGGGAGATAAAGTGTGGATCTTCCTAAAGGAAATGGATGGGAGGAGAAAGAATTAGTAGAGGGAGTCAGCAGTAATCCTGATGACTCGTGTTGGCAACTTATTATGGAAAAGGAAGTGAAACAATGAGCGCTGTTTTACAAGGGTTAATGATGGAGATTAAGCACGAAGCAAAAGCAACCCGCACACTGATTGAACGCATACCCACAGACAAGCTTTCCTGGAAGCCACACGAGCGTTCTTCTTCATTAGGTGAATTATCGATGCACATGGCCAGCCTATTAGGAGGGTTTTCTCTCATCTGTAAGAAAAATAAGGTGCAGGTAAGTGAACTTCCTCCTCCAGAAACACCTTCAAAGACAGAGGAATTGTTAGCTGAGTTTGATCAAGGATTGGAGAAGCTTTTAGGGATGCTCGCAGAGATGAGTCAGGAGGAAGCACTAGAGGAGTGGAGCTTGCTAGATGGTGAGCGCGTGATCTTTACCGCCCCACGTATTGGTGTGATCCGTTCGATGATGTGTAATCATCTCTATCACCATCGTGGTCAAGTGACCGTATATTTACGATTGCTCGATGTTCCGCTCCCTTCTATTTATGGACCTACTGCGGATGAGAATCCATTTGTTAAGCAGTAAGGATAACTCTTTCGATGCATAAAGAAAAGACTCCATCTAAACGGAGTCTTTTCTTTATGTATCAGCCTGTCCGCCATTCTAATTTATAGGATGGCTGAATAATGGATGTAAAGAGGAGGAATGACCTTCTTTTTTATGATGACAGGGGAGGGTATAGGATGAAAGAGGAGCAGGGATCAGAGCGGAAACCTCAAATTGACTTCCGATATGAGGAGGGTCAGGCCTATCTAATATGGGAGAAAGAGGCTTGTCCAGAAGGATATGATTTGCTGGTTGAATTTGTCGACGATGAGGGAGAACCGCTAGCCGAGCAACCGAAAATACGGTTTGATGAAAACAAAGCGATTTTAGAGAAGGATGTGAATGCAGGCGAAGAGTACTGTGTGCGAGTGCAGGCCTATTCTCCTTGGAGTGAAATTCAAAAAATTATTATCCACAATGTAACCCCAGTAGAAGATGTAGAAGTGAGCTGGTCTCAGGGAGCTCTCACAATAGATTGGAAGTATTTCACTACCAAAATGGATTTCTTTGAAGTTCACTTAGTAACGGACGAAGGGGATCGCCTTTTTAAAGTAGAGAAAGAGGAGCGACAACTGGTCTTAGCAGGATCGGAATTAATTGATGGTGCTTTTTATCAAGTTGCAGTGCGTGCCTGCCGCGAAGGATCATTTAGTCAATGGGTGTCAGCTTCTCCATTTACACTAGATAAACAACAACCGGATGCTAGTTGCTTACGGCAATTGTTAAAGCTGATGAAGGAGAAATGGGAGGCAGAACAAGAAAAGGAGTTTTTCCTCCGCTATAATTGGATCGACATACCAGGTTTTCAAACCATGATAACTACTTTGTTAGGGGAGAAGCGGGATTCGCTCCCGATTGCTGAAAGCATAATTGAATATAATCCGCATCATGTAGTTGTAAAAGGTCGGAGTTCTTTTCCGTTTGCTAAAAATGGAAGAGTTAAGTGGTGTTTCACTGCCCAGGATGAGCAAATCACATGTTCACTAGACATATCATTGGCAGAAGCGTCGGTACAGGACTTATACCGTGGAGGAATTCTCCCAGACAGTTATCATGATTCTGTCAAGTGGTATCAACAATTGGCTCCTTTATGTGGGGTTAAACTGTCATTGGATGCAGCAACGCAATCATTCAGATTGACAGGGGATGCCATTTCATGGAGTCTACCTTTGAGTAAAGAGCAATTTAACTGGACAGCGGTGTTTCCATTCATAAGTAAACAAATTGCGCATGATGAGTATGGTGAATACGTCGTATGGGAGGCAAGAGCCAAGTCTCGGATTGTGTGGGGAGAACTTGGAGGGAGTATCCCTGTTATCATTACCCTTCCACAAGGGGAAAACGGGTGGAGTATTCAACTAGATAAAGCTGAGATGAAAAGCTATTCTTTTTCTCATTTTTCGTCACTCGCTTCTCTACTTCAACTGCAAGAGATGCAGCTCCCGCTTCCGATTACATCAGGCAAGAATTACGAGCTCCAAGACTTTTGTATGAAACTGGATCAGGCTTCTTTAACGACATGGAATGTAGAGGCTGTGATAGCTTCTAATGATGAGGGATCTAAATGGGAGATAGTACCAGATCATGTTTCGCTTTCCAAGATGATTGCTACAGTGCAGACCACTTGGCCACTAGCAGATGAAAAGCCAAGTATTATGACGGGAACAATACAAGGTGATCTATGTATTGAAGGAGAACAGGTAGCAACTGCAGTAGTCGAAGTGCCCGCAACGGAAGGCAATTGGGAAGTAAGTGTGGAGGTAGGGAAGCAGCAGTTAGGGGTTAGTCAGTTACATTCCTTTTTTCAAGGCGATACTTCCTATGTTCAACAAAAAGTACTTCAATTTGGACCGTGGGATTATGCCAGTGTCGATTCTCTCTCTTTTACATGTGAAAAGAGTTCACCATGCTCCATTCATTCCCTCTGCTTTAAAGTAAGTGGCAACAATTGGACACTTCCGCATGCCAGTTGGTTTCAGGTAGGCGATGTCTCTTTGGAGTGGGAGTTTGAGCATCCCCACTTACCTGAAGAGAGGCGAGCCAGTGGCAAAATAAGTGGAAACATGAAGTTAAATGAATTGCAGTTCGGGGTATATGCATCATTTGTTGAAGGAGAAGGGAGCGTATGGACTCTTCGTCTGACGACATTCTCTTCGATATTACCAGGGCTACAGACACTGACAAACTTTATCCCGTATGAGCAAGTGAGTTCATTCTTACCTGAACAGATGCCACTTGATACAACGTTTGGATTAGAGGGATGGGAAGTTGAGGTAGATGCAGAAGAACTAGCGATCACGAGTCTACGGATTCTGCTTAAAAGCCATTCTCCGTGGGAAAATTTTATTGGCGCGCTCTCATTGGAGAATATTGTGTTTGATCTGTGTCTCGACCGCATCGGCGCAGGAGAGAAACATATATCATCGCATATATGGGGTTCAGCGCAGTTGGGTGGGGCTAGTATCCAATTGCGTGCAGATAAAGAAGAGGTAGACGATGATTGGATTTTCTGTGGGGAAACAGAGGGTCCTAAAGCACTTCATGTAGCACCTGCACTGGAGCAACTACAGATGAGCTCTCTTTTGCCGGAGGATGATTTTTCAACACTTCTTTCCTTTGAGCAAGCCAGCCTCTACTATGATCTCTGGCGTGAAGAAGTTAAATTAACAGGAAAAGGAAAACAAGTAATTACATTCCCGCTTGCGCAGGAATCCCTCATCTTAAAGCAAGTGGCAGGACAGTTTAACTGCTATGCTGTAGATGGAGGATATGGTGAGAAAGAAGCTTCTGGTTCGCTACAAGCGGAGTTCGTCTGTGGGACATTGTCGGGAGAAGCGGTTATCCCATTAGCGCGAGAAGAAGGGAAAACGCTCATTCAACTCGATGTAACTGAAGAAGCGGCGATGGACATAAAGTCAACATTATCCCAGTGGTTAGATGATGATCTGTTTAAGGAGACCGGTACATCCTCCCCGTTTACCAACCCACTTATAGTAACAGGTATAACGGGTGAATACGATCTTAGGGATGAAAAATTAACTATTTATGGAAAATCTAAAACAGACAAAACAGAAGCCTCTCTTTTCGACAGTGTGCAATGTATAATCGCGCGCAAACAGAACGTAGATGAATGGGGAATCCTGTTACTGGCACAATTACAAGATTGGCGAGGGCAAGATATACACTCTTGCTTCGAACGCATCCAAGACCAATTTTCATTTGATGAGAAGGCAGGACTCCTATCCTATTCGACAATGGATAAAAAGAGCGAAATTACGACTCAGCTGCTACCACTAGAAGAAAGACTGTCGATTCAACCTGGGTGCTATTTTTACACGCTCACAGAATTTAGCCAAGGATCATTAGCAAATAATACGAAGGTAGTACTAGGGTTAAAAGATCAATTTTTGCTCTCTTGTCAATTGTCAGAGGATGAATCCCCGGTATTAACTGCTCACTTGGGTGATCACGAGGTATTTGGTTACTTGCCATTCTGCAATGTTAAGATGAGCTATCCTACGCGTGAGAGTACGCATTTGAATTTGCATGGGCAGATGTGTGCAAAAGTGGATGGGGTGTCGTATTACTTTGAAGGTACCTTCTACGTTGGGGAGGACAAAGCTGACTTCCATGCGCTAACAGAACAAGTATTGTCCAAACCTTTTGGTATGCCGGTTATCAGCCTATACCAAATTGGTTTGATGGTGACTTGTCCGTTCGTCAAAGGTGAGATGCAAGAGTACTGCGCTGATCTTGTAGGTGAGGTTAATGTGTCTGGGAAAGAGCTACGTGTCACCATTCCACTCACGAGTGAGGATACGAGTTTAGTTTGTATGACGTTGACGGATGCAAAGGGCGAGGAGATCTCGTTGCCACTTAGCGATCTATATCAACATTTTGTAAAAGAAGAGTGGCCCGCTCTGCCAGATTTGTGTTTGAATCATGGTGAGCTCTGGTTTGTGCCTGGTAATGAGGAGATAAGTCACCAGGGGTTAGCTTATCCTCCTGGATTATATGGTTTATTTGGTAGTCAGCTTCTTTTCCTACCAGATATGACGTTGGAATTAACCTTCCCCGTGATAGCAGAAAATGTTCTGTCTGTTTCCGCCTATGCCGAATGGGAAGAAAGCATTGACTGGGGCTTTGTTCGCTTTGAACAGACGAGCGAACAAGGAGAAGAGAAGGCAGGCCCCTGTCTTGAGATCGACAGCACTGAACCGGAAATGAGAGTGCAGACAGGATTATCTTTATTTTCCCAGCCAGTGGGGGATGTCACGCTACAAGTGGAGGGTGAGAACTTAGAAGGGGTATTTGCTCCCGCTCGTTCATGGGGTGTGGAGGACGAAGAATTGATTCCATTCATATGGAACGAAGCAGGGTTATGCGTGAAGAATTGGACTCTACGCGGATTTTCGTTGGCTCCATTCACTTTGCATAACCTAGATGTATTACCACTTTCTCCAGCCTCTTTGATTGGTTCTCTTCCAATTGATACAAATTTTGATCTAGAGCTTGACCTAACGATTCAACCACCAACAGATAAAGAACGGAGTAAATTAATCGTTCAACTAGCTGGTTCATGTGAATTGGAAGTGAGAAGTCGAGCATATCAAGAGGAAAGGTTTTTCCCTGTAGATTTTACCGTGCCTTCGTTTGAAATATCGTATCCGGAAGATGGGAATTTCACCTGGGAGCATTTTGTCGAAGAGTTAGCCAATCAAGTAAAAATCGCACTTGAAATTCAAATAGCAGAGTTATTAGACCAACCTTCATTTCTGGCGAAAGCACTCGCGCTTAAAGGAATTACGTGGCGCAAGTCAGTGTTGTGTGAAGAGCTGGTGCGGCATGGGCTTTCAAGTGAGATGGCAGAACGCGTAATGAAACAGGCGGCTTCCGCGGAAATAGGGTTTCTCCCTCTGGGTGAGGGTGAACCGATTCCGATTGGAGGTGTGATCGCAACATTAACAGAGGAAGAGGTAACGATCACAGCTGAAAAAGTGCAGGACGGTGAAGGCAGTTGTCTTGCTTTTGCTGAAACTCAACCAGCGGCACCAGAGCTGTTGTTTGAGACAGACCAACTCTTCATACGATGGCAGCAATATGAGAACCTCCCCTATGTGTGTTATGGATTTATTCTGAAGGTGGGAGAGGAGCTAGTACCTCTTTCGGCAGGTCATTTCCAAGAAATAGAAGTACCGCTGGAAGGTCGTTTCTGCGGAGAACAAGTATCAGTGCAGCTAGTGGTAGCAGACGGTGGTTTTATTAGTGATCCTAGTGAGCCAACGACGTTAAAACTGTTAACACCACCACAGCAAGTTAACTCCATATTTAAAGAAGATGCTCTCCATGTACGTTGGATTGGAGTAGACGATGCGAGTCAATATGAAGTGAGGGTATGTGATGAGAAGGGAATGGAACTGGCTGCTGTAACAGCTACAGAAACGACAGCGAAGATTGTAACGGCTTTGTTAGCTGCAGGTGGAACCATGCAGATTCAAGTGCGAGCGTTAGCAACTTCAGCGATTAGCCCTTGGTCGGAGACGAATCAGCTAAGGATCGAAAAGTTAAATTCTCCGCAGGGATTGACGCTCCAGATGCAAAACACTGTGCTAGTGGCAAGGTGGCAACCTGTTCCGGGTGCTACCAGTTATAAGGGGCAGCTGACCTATAAGAATGGTGAGCGTCTATCCCCTCACCCAGATATCATGTTAAACGGGACAGAGGCGTTTATTCATGGGAGTTCGTTGATTGATGGGGTAGAGGTGCATGTCTCTTTCCGAGCGACGGCAGATAATGCGACGGGGGATTATTGTGATCCTCTCCCGTATACCATTCATGTGTTGGAGGCGCCGCGTAATCTGAGTCTCTTTTATGATGGTGAAAACCGAATCGTTCATGCGTCTTGGGATGAAGGGAAGGAAGCGGAGGGGTATGTGGTTGAGATCCGTGACGAAATGGGAAATTCACTCTTGTCACAACCGCAATTACCATTTACTGAAACAGAAGTAGAGTTCCCAATTGAAAAGTACCCCAGTCTGTTTGGGCGCAAAATTCAATTTGCTGTGCAGGCGATTTCGAGTAAAGCGGAGAGTGGTTGGAGAACCGAATTCCTAACAGTGATGGATCTACCTGTACCTTCAATTACATCTATACAAAATCGCGGGTCGATGGTCTTTGTAGAGTGGGAAGAAGTAAAAGAGGCGAGTGGTTACACTTTATATGTGTGGAACCAGCGCAAAGAGCAAGTAGAACCAGCTCCACCTATCAATTACGAGGGGAATTCAGCGACCATCGACGCAAGTCATCTTCGTGCAAATAAAGATTACCTACTGCAAGTACGTGCTTTTGCGGATCAATCACATTCTGCACGTAGTCATCTCGTCCAATTTCACTATGCGTATCAAGAACCAGAAAACTTTATTCTACGACTTAAGGAAAAAGGCTGTTCCGATAGTGAGTTGGCGGATGCGTTTCAATCTTATTATCCGCACTTGACTCCAAAAGCGTTGGTGCGTGCTCTCTCCAAAAATCATTACTCAGCTGAAGAAACGATTGCGGTGATTCAGGAGATTTCACCCAACCTTACAACAGCAGAGCTGGCTGGATTACTCTCTAGCAGTTATTTGGAGGATGATTTCAAGCAATAAGTTGGTGTCAAAACCGATGGGAAGCTGAACAAGAGAAGGACGTTGATCCCCTGGATTAACGTCCTTTTTTTGTGCGATGATCTCCTGCTAGCTGTATGGAATAATAACCCTGTCACTGGCTCACAATAAACGTAGTTTAGTGAGGAGGGAAAGACCCGATGCGAACTCGTCGTATACTCAGTCTCGTGCTAATAAGTTTAGTGTTAATGGGTAGTTTAACTCCCAGCCATACAGTGTCCGCAACAGAGAAGGAACTGGCGGATAAAGCGAAATCAGCGATACTCCTAGATGTAGATACTGGAACCGTTTTATATGAAAAGAACGCAGATGAGAAATTACCGCCCGCCAGTATTACCAAGGTAATGACCATGCTTCTTGTAATGGAGGCATTAGATGAAGGACATCTGAGCATGGAAGATAAGGTGCAAGCAAGTGAACACGCGGCTTCCATGGGAGGCTCACAAATTTTCCTCAAAGCTGGAGAAGAGATGAAAGTGGAAGAGCTGTTAAAGGCGATAGCGATTGCTTCTGCCAATGATGCTACTGTGGCGGTTGCTGAGCACTTAGCAGGAACGGAAGAAGCCTTTGTCCAGAAGATGAATCGCAAGGCGAGCGAATTAGGGATGACTCATACAAAATTTCGTAACACCAATGGTTTGCCAGAGCCAGATCATTACACGACTGCTCGTGATATCAGTACCATGTCAAGAGCTCTCTTAAAGCATCCAGAGATAACACGTTTTACTGGTGTATATGAAGATTATTTACGCCAGGAATCTAAAACCCCGTTTTGGCTCGTTAATACGAATCGGTTAGTAAAGTTTTATGAAGGTATGGATGGGTTGAAAACCGGCTTCACTCAGGAAGCAAAGTATTGTTTGACGGCAACTGCTGAGCGGGAAGGGATGCGTCTCATTGCGGTGGTGATGGGAGAACCAGATGCAAAATCCCGCAATCAAGAGATAGCACAAATGATGAACTTTGCTTTTAGTCAATATCGCACTCATGTATTGTTTGATCAGGGTGATGTGATTGGAGCACGGGAGATAAGCAAGGGTGAAAATCCGCAATTACATGTAAAAGCAGATCGGCGCATGAGTATTTTGATGAAGCGCGGAGATAAGTTAGAGCAGTTTGAAGTGGTTACTTTGTGGGACCCATTAAAAGCTCCGGTGAAAAAAGGGGATACGGTGGGGAAAGTACAGGTAAAAAAAGAAGGTGAAGTGGTAGCTGACTTTATTCTGACCAGTGGTGACGATATTGATCGTGCTCGTTGGTGGACACTCTTTACACGAGCTACGAAAAAGATTTTGTTTCTCCCCGATGGTGTGCAAGATCCAGAAGGTGAAGATAAGCAAGAAAAAAAGAAGGAAGTGAAGGAATAAGGGAAAAACGAGGGAGGCTAAGACAGCTTCCCTCGTTTTTTCTGTTATTTTGTCGGGGGAGAAGGAAGTGGGATGTGGATGGAGAAAGGGTAGGGAAAATGGAGGGAGTGTGGGCGATGAGTTTGCATGTCGATGTAATTTCTTATCGAAATGTATTGGTGGTGCGTTTGGCGGGGGAACTGGATCACCATACGGCAGAGGAGGTGCGTACCCGAGTAGAAAAAGAGCTGGAGACAGGGATGTATCGCAATCTTATTTTAAACTTACAACGTTTAACCTTTATGGACAGCTCGGGCTTGGGAGTGGTATTGGGACGCTATAAAACAATGGCGGAAAAGAAGGGGACGATGAGGTTGTGCTCCGTTCAACCTTCGGTGTCACGCCTATTTCAGCTATCTGGAATTCATAAAATACTAACCGTATATGATACTGAGGAATCTGCATTAACAGCATGTGGGGTGGCATCATGAGTCAGGTACATAATTTTATGGAGCTCTCCTTTGCCAGCCGCTCAGAAAATGAATCTTTTGCTCGTGTTGCTGTAGCTTCCTTCGTCTCGCAATTGGATCCTACTTTAGAAGAGTTAACTGATATTAAAACAGTGGTTTCAGAAGCAGTTACCAATGCCGTTATCCATGGATATGAGGAAGATGCCGCTGGAATTGTTTGGATTAGAACAGAGATGACCGGAGAGGGGATTAAGATTGAGATCAAGGATGAGGGTTTAGGAATT
Organism: Mechercharimyces sp. CAU 1602; assembly: GCF_024753565.1. Taxonomy (NCBI): domain Bacteria; kingdom Bacillati; phylum Bacillota; class Bacilli; order Caryophanales; family Thermoactinomycetaceae; genus Mechercharimyces; species Mechercharimyces sp. CAU 1602. Next base: position 861,336 of record NZ_JANTPT010000001.1, read on the forward strand.
GGGGATGTGGATGAAGCAAGACAGCCTTTGTATACTTCTAAACCAGAGCTGGAACGATCGGGAATGGGCTTTACTATTATGGAGAATTTTATGGATCATGTAGAGATCGTTTCGGAGAGAGGGAAGGGAACGACAGTTCGTCTTACCAAGCAATTAAAATCTCATCGTCAGCCGACGAGTCATTGAGGCGCTCTATGGATTCAGATGTTCGCAATTCCAAACATGCCCATCTGTCCGATGAGGAAGTGAAGAAGTTGATCGTGGCTAGTCAAGGAGGAGATCAAGCAGCGCGCGATCGCTTGGTAAAACACAATATTCGCTTAGTTTGGTCTGTGGTACAGCGATTTTTAAATCGTGGCTATGAGGCGGAAGATTTGTTCCAAATCGGCTGTATCGGCTTATTAAAAGCAGTAGATAAGTTTGACCTCACTTATGAAGTAAAGTTTTCTACTTATGCGGTGCCTATGATTATTGGCGAGATTCAACGCTTTTTGCGTGATGACGGGATGGTAAAAGTGAGCCGCTCTCTAAAAGAGCTAGCCAATCATGTACGTAAAGCAAAAGATGAGTTAATGAAAGAGATGGGTCGCTTACCCACTATTTATGAAATTGCTGAGCGCATGAATGTAGAGCCAGAGGAGATCGTATTTGCACAAGAGGCAAATCGCTCTCCCACTTCTATCCATGAGACCGTTTTTGAAAACGATGGAGATCCCATTACATTGATGGACCAAATTTCAGATGATTCTGGAGAAGCATGGTTTGATAAGCTCGCATTGAAAGAGGCGATTGAGCGATTAACGGAACGAGAACAGCTGATCGTGATGATGCGCTATTTTAAAGATCAGACTCAATCTGAAGTGGCACAGCGATTAGGTATTTCTCAAGTGCAAGTTTCGCGTCTAGAGAAAAAAATCATTCGGCGCATGCGCGAAGAGATTGGAGGTCAAAGTGAGGAGGGATAGAGTTTGTAAGTAAAACGGCATACGCTCGCTGGGCATCCACCTGTAGGTGGGTGTTTTTTTGTCTCGTATGGGAAGCATACTAGAAATGGAGTAGAGGTAGGGGGATAGGGAATGCATGCAAAAATCGTTTATTTACGGTTACAAAAACGTGTAAAAGTAAAGCCGGGACAAGTGTTGCGTCTTGCTGATGTGTGCCAGATCATCGTGGATGAATCATATCAGTCCATCCGTGAAATTCCCATATACCAGTCCAAATGGTCAGATGGCACTTTAGCAGTGATTGATGTGATTGATGTTATTCAGACCATTCACCGTCACGAGCCCTCCCTCGATGTACGTAATCTGGGCGGGGGGCAAACGATTATTGAGTGGCCTACTTCACATTGGATTCCCAAAGGATATCTAGTTTGCTTTGTGTGGGTGTTGCTCTTCGTCGGTTCAGGGCTTGCCATCATGAACTTTCATAAAGATGTAAGCATGGAGGCGGTGTTAGAGCGAATTTACTTTTTAATTACGGGTATTCATTCGACTCGTCCACTCTTAATGCAGATTCCGTACTCTTTTGGAATTGGAACCGGGATGATTTTGTTTTTTAATCACTTGTTTAAGCGTCGCTTCAATGATGAGCCTAGCCCCTTAGAAGTAGAGATGTTTTTATATCAAGAAAATCTAGATCAATATGTGATAGATAATGAAAAAGAGCGGGAGAAGACGATTCGTGGCCCTTCTTCATAATCTACTTTTAATATTTATCAGTTTTGCGGGTGGAATTGCAGTTGGAAGTGGGTTTGTGGCTTTTATTACTGTCTTAGATATTGTCCCACGCATGGCCCGTTTTTCGCGCAGCCCAAAAGCAATTCATCGCTATGAATATGCTTTTGTATGGGGGGCATTAGTATTTACATGGCTGGATTTTCGGGATATTTCATTAGCTTTTCCCGTGGAAGTAACGATCCTTCTTGGGATTTTGGCAGGGTGCTTTGTCGGTTTTCTAGCTGGTGCATTAACAGAAGTGGTCAACGTACTTCCAATTTTGTCTAAACGTCTGCGGATGGAACGACATGTAGTTACACTATTGATGGCAATGGTATTTGGTAAAGTAATCGGTTCACTCCTGCAATGGATTATTGGCATTCCATAGGGAAGGGGGATTATGATGGGAACACGAAAGGTAATCTTAGTGACAGACGGGGATCGCATCGCATGTCAGGTGCTAGAGCAGATGGCGCGTCGTATTGGGGGACGTTGCATCTCTACATCAGCAGGAAATCCGACTCCCTTAACGGGGGCAAAGATTGTAAAACGTATCAAACAGGCGAAACATGATCCAGTGTTAGTGATGTTTGATGATTGTGGAGCCCGTGGAGTAGGACAGGGAGAGCTTTCGCTCAAATATGTGGCGAGACATCCAGAAATCGAGATTTTAGGTGTAATTGCGGTTGCTTCGCATAGTCGTATGACTCGTTGGGCGCGAGTAGATGTTGCGATGGATCGTTGGGGACGCAAAGCTAGGTTTGGAGTAGATAAGAATGGGTTTCCTCTACGTGCGAAAGCAGGACAGAAAGAGCCTCGCATTTATGGGGATACGGTGGGGGTATTAAATGAAATTGAAGAGATTCCTTTAATTGTTGGGATCGGGGATATAGGAAAGATGGATCAACATGATCATATAGAGATGGGTTCACCTGTTACGATGAAGGCGATTCGCCTGATTTTAGCTAAATGGAAATAAAAGCAAGATTGCAGTTGTAGAGGAGGTATATTTACTGATTTATTTTTATTTGCTATAATATAGGAAATGTGATGAGGGGGATCTCTTATGTACGTGCTCATACATATTTATCGCATAAAAAAGCAGAATATTTCATCTTTCTTGCGGGTACAACAAGCGATGTCGCATATGATGAAACAACATGGGGCTGTTGATGATGCAACTTATCGGACAAATGAATGTAGCGGGATAGAACCACTTACAGCAGGAGAAAGGATATATACGAGGATTAGCCGTTTTCAACATCGGGAGCATTATGAGCAAGTGATGAACAAGGTGGAAAAAGATCGACGAATGACGGTGTTGATGGAGGAGATGGAGCGGTATATTAAATTAGAGCAGTTGGTAAAAAGTTGTTCACAGCGCATTGTGTAGAAAGCACAGCTCTCCTCCCATCTAAACTATGGTACAATGAAGGGTGACTATTTTAATCATTTACAATTCGGGGGAGATTAGATGAAGCCGTTATTACACTACGACGAATCTATGTTGGATAACCGTGAAAAATTTGATGATGACTTCTTTAAGAGATTCGAGCTGAGGCATGGTGAACAGCCGCTACAGTTGGATGATCATATTAGTAAAAACTATCTATTCCCCACTTTTTATAGCGATGTAACATGTGCGATTGGAATCTTCTTTTGTAGTTATGAGAAAGCAGAAAGAATGATGATCGATCCGCGGATGAAGCCGATTCGAATGCCAAAAGGGCGTTCACTCGTTATTTTTTCTTGCTATGAGTATAAGAATGTTTTGGGGATTCCCCCATACAACGAGATCGCGATGACAATTCCGGTCATGGTAGATGCCGGTTGGAATCCACCGGTGCTACCGATGGTGTTGGAGAAATTATTCCCCTCTTTCGGGTATTATGTGTTTTCGATGCCGGTCACATCGTTGGAAAACCGGATTCGGGGACATAAGATCTGGGGATTGCCGAAAGAGGTACAGGAGATTACGATAACGAATACAGCGAACCAATGTGTTACCGAAGCAAAAGAAGAAGATGGGACTCCCTATTTTCAGCTATCCATTCCTACCGAAGGAAAGCTAACCTCGTTTGATGTTTCTTCTCACCTCTATTCGAAGCTGGAGGGAGAGTTATTAAAGAGTGAGACTCATTTCAAGGGAAATTTTCATGTTCAGAAAAATATGAAGAGCTTATGGCAAACTGGTGGGAAGGTAGAAAACCCGATTTTGAAAATTGGAGATTCACCGAGCGGAAAAGTGTTGCAAGAGCTTGAGATTGAAGAGGTACCCTTTCAAACACGCTATACGAAGAGTATGAATAGCTGTTTTGATTTGGCTAAGGAAAAAGTGGGAGTCAAATCGTAAAGGGAGGAGTAAGCTCTATTTGCGAACAAGAAACCCCTGCCTATTTGGCAGGGGTTCTTGTTCGCCTAGGAAGAAATTTCACCACTGCTATTGCCTCGCGGCCCCCTGGCTCCACGTGGTCCACGAGGTCCTCGTGGACCCGTTGCCCCGGTGGGCCCTACTTGCCCCTCCCCAATCTTTGCTACAAAGGCATCTTGGTCACCACCGGATCTAGGTTGAAAGACACGGAAGGTGACAGGGAAGTTTTGAGAGGAAGTACATCCGGTTACATAGGCATCACCAACTGGATCAAGGGCAATGCCGTTGCCCTCTTCGGCTCCACTGCCTCCTAAGTAAGATGAAAACGTGATACCCTGTCCTGAATAACTGATTTGCGTGATGAAGGCATCGGAGTTGCCGTTTCGACTATCTTGGAAAGCATCGGGTGTGACAGGAAAGTTGGTGGAGAACGTAACACCTGTTACCCAGGCCGAACCGAAGGAGTTAACCGCGATTTGACGACCACGGTCGCGTCCGCTCCCTCCTAAGAACGTGGAGTAGACTAATGAACTTCCTTCCATATTTAATTTACTGACAAACACATCAGAGGCACCTTGGAAAATATCCTGAAAGGCATTGGTGGTGGTAGGGAAGTTGCTGGAGCTTGTTGTACCAATCACATAGGCATTATTGCCGCCATCTAAGGAAATACCCGCACTAAAATCATTCTCTGTTCCTCCTAGGTATGTGGAATAGATTAGCGCAGATCCTGTAGAATTTAATTTGGTGATAAAGGTATCCATGGCTCCTGCTTTGCTTGTTTGAAAAGCACCGCTGGTGACAGGGAAATCAAAAGAAGTGGTCTGCCCGAAAATATACGCATTTTCCGTATCATCAATCGCAATCCCGGTTGCTTCATCGATCCCCCTTCCACCTAGTAAAGTGGAGTAGACGAGTGAGCTTCCATCGACAGAAAATTTCGTGATAAATCCGTCCGATCCCCCCAACATGCGCTGGGTTTGAAAAGCCCCTGATGTAGTAGGAAAATTGAAGGAGTCTGCTGTCCCTGTAACATATGCATTTCCCATCGTATTTACAGTAATTCCATTTCCAATATCTAGATTACCAGTGCCGCCTAAGAAAGTGGAGTAGACCAAGGAAGAGCCCGTCGAATTAAGCTTGGTAACAAAGCAGCCACTGGGGCGAGTTTGAAAGGCGCCCGAAGTGATGGGAAAATCGGTGGAGCCTGTTAAGCCTGTTACGTAAGCATTATCATCTGAATCGAGTGCGATATCTATCCCAATATCATTTGCACGCCCGCCTAAAAAGGTGGAATAGACGAGAGAAGCACCGTTTGCCCCCACTTTGGTGATGAAAGCATCAAAGACTTGAATGGGGGTTACAATGCCTTTGATCGTTTGAAAAGCACCAGAAGTGACGGGAAAATCACTAGAAGATGTATTACCTGTCAGATAAGCATTGCCTGCGGAATCAACTGTAATCGCAGTTCCATCTTCATTTAGTCTACCTCCGAGATAACTAGCATAAAAAACGATGGGATCAATGATTAAAGGGACGGTCTGATCGTAGTTATCTACGTGGAATCCAAAAGTAGAGTCCTCGTGGAGGTGAAAGGAAGAAGGGATGGTTGTGCGAATGTCGCCTTGTTTTTGATAGCTAATGGGCTTTTGTTCGCGTAGAAGTCCGTGTGGTGTAAAAACGTTTAATGAACCTTCCGAGGAAAGGTGGATAGCGTTTGCTCCTTCATAGTGGAAACGGATATGAGAGGGTGAAGCTGTGGGGTGAACGGTCAGTGTATACTTTAACTGGTCGTTTTCGTGTGAAAACGAAAGGTCGATGCTAGGCCATATATCATAGTAGATGAGTTCGCGAAATTGGTTGGCGTTAGGAGAGGCGTGTAGCCCTCTCATATTAATATTGGATTGATGCTGAAGAAAGTGGAGTGTGAGTGGTTTTTCATTAGTAAAAGCGAGGGTCATGCGGTCGGTATAGAAAAAAAGGGATCCTTCTTTTTTTCGTACCTCATAGTAGGGGGCTCCGCTCGTATCTATCTGTTGTTGAAATGGATATAACTGTGAAGGTGATGTTGCCTTCATAAAAGAATTTCTCATATCAAACTCTCCTTTAGTGAGTGGGACGTTACACCAACTGGCACAAATTTTAAGCACCAGATTCTCCGATCGCTCCTCGTTTTCCCCGTGGTCCCCGTGCTCCTCGTGGTCCTCGTGGACCAGTTGCTCCAGTCGCCCCAATAGCTCCAGTCGCTCCAGTCGCCCCAATAGCTCCAGTCGCTCCAGTCGCCCCACGAATGGTAGAGGAAGGTGAGCCGATTTTGGATACAAATCCATCTTCTCCCCCCGCGAGTTGGGTTTGGAAGGAACGGGAGAGCACAGGGAAGTTGGCCGATTGGGTATCACCGGTAATATAGACGTTCCCACTGTTATCGTTCGCGTTTCCTCTTGCTTGATCTAACGCTGATCCACCCAGATAGGTGGAATAGAGAATGCGATTACTCGTGTTAGCTTGGAGCTGTAGATAGGTGGCAAAGGCATCAAAACTCCCACCACCATAAGTTGGTTGCACAGCGTCGGAACTGATAGGGAAGTTGGTGGAACTCGTTTCACCTACAACCCAGGCATTGTCGAAAGGGTCAACAGAGATGCCAGATCCCACCTGAGTGTTTGTTCCTCCTAAATAGGAAGAAAAGATCAGGGTGGATCCAGCTTGATTAAAACGAGCAACAAAGGCGTCTTGCGTACCTGCAAGCTGGGATTGAATGGCATTAGGAGTAACGGGAAAGTTGGTCGACGTCGTTTGTCCCGTGACATACGCTTCGTCATTGCCGTTTAAAGAGATAGCAGCACCAGTATCATCCCCTGTTCCACCGAGATAAGTGGAGTAAATAAGGGAAGAGCCATCTGCATTTACTCTGCTAACATAGGCAGCCGTATTGTTCCCAGGAAGCATAGTTTGAAAGGAATTAGGTGTCGTCGGAAAGTCGTTTGAGCCTGTTAAGCCGATAATATATGCTTGTTTCTTTGTGTTGACAGTGATTCCTGAACCCGCATCAAAGTTACTACCTCCTAAGTAGCTGGAGTAAATCAAACTGGTTCCTGTAGCATTTAGCTTGGAGAAAAAGGAGGTTTGCAGGGCAGAGCGATTTCGTGTTTGAAAGGCACCTGAGGTAACCGGAAAATCCCTTGACTGTGTAATCCCAGTTACATAAGCATTTCGGTCAGAATCAAGGGCAATGGAGTTGGCACTATTGGTTTCAGTCCCCCCGAGGAAAGTAGAGTAGATCAGTGTAGATCCAGTTGGGGAAAGTTTGGTAATATATGCGCTCTCGATGCCTTTAAATTCCGTTTGAAAAGCGCCTGAGGTTATGGGGAAATCGGATGAAGTGGTTTCACCAGTAACATAGGCATTTCCACCATCATCAACACGGATGCTTACACCGCGTTCTCCTTCACTTCCACTAATGAGTGTGGAATAAAGTAAAGAGGTGCCGGCTGTATTAAATTTACTGACAAAAATGCTTTCAAAGCCTGTCTGTATGGTTTGAAAGGCACCTGATGTGGTGGGAAAGTTTGCTGATGCTGTTGTCCCCGTGACGAAAGCTTCCTGCTTTGAGTTAACGTCTATGCTTAGCCCACAATCTGTGCCCGAACCTCCAAGGTAAGTGGAGTAGAGGAGGAGGATGGGGTCGATTACAAGAGGAAGTGACGGGTCGTATTCTCCGTCTAACTCAAAGCCAAAAGTATGTTGATCGATAAGGAGATAGGAGACGGCTCTCTCTTTTTTTCCGTAAGTGCTTAGTTGGTAGCTATAAGGGAGGGGCTGCTTTAGCATGCCATGGGGAGAATGTAAGAGAAGGTCACCTGATTCCGTTATCGCGATGAGATCGGTATGGAGTACCTGGATCCCAATATCGTGAATATTGCTACCTGGGGCAAGCACAAGATCATATTTGAGATGACCATTTTGGAAATAGAACAGAAGGTCGATTCCTGTCCACGCTTCTTTATAAATCAGAATAGGCGAATGTAAGGGAGCAAGCTGATTTCCAGTGAAGAAGTGTTGGATAGCTAGTTGTGGTGAGGTGGACTTATCGGATCGTATTTGAAATTGGAATTGTAGTTGATCCAATGTTAAAGACCACTGTTGCGGCAAGAAATAATAGGAAATCTGGTTGCTGTGGGCGTGGAAAGAGTGGGGATCATCCCTTTCAGGAATTATGGATGACGTGTTGTTACTTTTTTTAGAAGAAGGCGTTACGGTATGTTGAAGTTCCTGAGTGTGCATAACGTACCTCCTCATTTATGGATGATGGAAGTAGTTTATTCGCTTTTAGCATTAGTTGTTTACTCAGAATTTAAAAACCCGCTTGTGCGGATGAGTCCACGCAAGCGGGATAATTAGGTTCATATAGTGAATTGGTTTATTGTTACTCTGCCACTTTGACGAGTTGCTTCCCGATATTCTCCCCTTTGAAGAGACCGAGGAAAGCAGAGGGAGCGTTTTCCAATCCATCTACAATCGATTCACGATAGGTTAACTTTCCTTCACGTAACCAGGTAGCTAATTGCGTGATGCCTTCAAGCGAACGATCTTGATAGTCGCTGACGACAAAGCCTTTCATCAAGGCACTCTTTTGAATAAGCCCTACTTGTGGACGTACCCCAATGTCAGGCTTGGTAGCGTTGTACATAGAGATTTGACCACAGATGATAAGGCGAGCGAACTTATTAATAAGTGCGAAGACGGCATCGCTGATCTCTCCCCCCACGTTATCAAAGTATACATCGACACCATCTGGACATGATTCTTTTAGTGCAGCGGCTACATTTTCTGTTTTATAGTTGATCACATGATCAAAGCCTAATTCCTTTAAGTATGCGTTCTTCTCATCGGAACCAGCGATGCCTACTACTCTACATCCTTTGATCTTGGCAATTTGTCCAACTACACTACCGACAGCACCAGCGGCACCTGAGACGACGACCGTTTCCCCTTCTTTCGGATTACCGATGTCAAGTAAGCCGAAGTAAGCGGTTAGCCCAGGCATACCGAGGATGCCAAGAGCGGTACTGATAGGAGCGAGTTCAGGATCTAGTTTTCCCAGTACATTGGAGCCATCGGTAAGCGAGTAATCTTGCCATGGCATCATCCCACTTACAATGTCCCCTTCTTTATATTCTGGATGCTTGGATTGGATCACGCGTGCGACGATACCACCATTAAGAGGCTCATTTACGGCGAATGGTTCGATATACGATTTCGCATCTCTCATCCGCCCACGCATATAGGGATCGACAGAAAGATAAAGAGTTTGCACGACAAAAGTACCTTCGGTTGCCTCAGGGATTGTGGATTCTTCCAAACGGAAAGTAGAATCGTTTGGCATACCTACTGGACGCTCAGCGAAAATAATTTGACGATTGGTTTTGCTCATGTGAAATTCCTCCTCAAAAAGTAGTTCGTTATGTTAAGTATCTGTACGAAGGGATCGCTTTCGCTTGTATAAATTCCCTCCGTTGAAGAAAAGCAAACAATTGGTTGAAAGGATTAACCGTTTAAACTCATTGTATAATCTGCTTTCCGTCGACGTCAATGACAAATTTATAATTAGAAGCTGGTGCTTTAAAGTAGTAAGGGTATGCTAAGGGTGCTTCCTCAACTATAATTTAAGAGAATAATAAGTAAGAGGAGAATGGGTATGGCTACGATTTTATTGGTTGAAGATGATGAAACTTTGGCGATGGGTTTACAATTCGCCCTCCAGAACGAAGGCCAGGAAGTAAGAGTAGCGACAAGAATGGAGGAAGGATGGCAACAAGTGCAATCTTGTTGTTACGATCTGATCTTACTAGACGTTACGTTGCCGGATGGAGATGGGTTTATGTTGTGTAGAAAGATTAGGGAGATCAGTTCTGTCCCCATTCTATTTCTAACGGCACGGGAGGAAGAAGTGCATGTTGTGAGGGGATTAGATTTAGGGGGCGATGATTACATCACCAAACCATTTCGCTTGCGTGAATTGCTCTCGCGTATCCATGCAGCCCTACGGCGTAGTCAAACAGTGGAGCAGCAGGTACGCAGTGTCCAATATGAAAGCGATGGTTTGGTATTGGACACTGAGCAACACCGGGTTATGAAGAACGGGATTACATTGGAACTGACGCCAATAGAATATAAGTTGCTCCTTTTTTTGTTTCAACACCGGGGGCAAGTGATTTCGCGCTCCGTTATGTTAGAAAAGATATGGGACGTAGAAGGGGATTTTATTGATAATAATACGCTGTCTGTTCATATTCGGCGCCTGCGCGAAAAAATTGAAGAGGATGTGAAGCAGCCTTCTTATATTCATACGGTTAGAGGTGTGGGGTATCGCTTTGTTTAGTAAAGGGGGAAAAGATAGTAATGGAATCTTTTTTACAAAATCCAGAGATTCGGCGCCTTACATGGAAAGTTTTGCTGATACAGACGCTCTGCATGCTGGTACTAGGTGGGTGGATGAATCATGAAGCAGATCAATTGAAGCAAGATTGGATCAAGCAGCAGACTGCGTTATTAGGAAAAGTACTATTAGAGTATCCTGAGCTGGAAAGGGATATGGTTCCTCTTATTACTGATGAAGTGACTACAGCAGAATGGAAGCAGGGAGAGCAAATTGCCCAGCGATATGGGCTAGAGATCGGGCTCGCGTTAGAAAAAGCTCCGTTTTTTAGGGAGTTGGAAATTGCAACAGTGGAGACGATTACGATTGGAATCTTAAGCACGTTCATCTTGCTCCTTTTCATCTATGACGAGTTTCTCCGCGGCTTTAAGGAGATGAGGCTTATGACGACACGTGTAGAGCAGGCAGTGGAGGGGAAGTTCCCAAGCATGCGTAAGTGGCGAAGTATGGAAGAAGGGGAGCTGGCGCGTCTCACTTATCAATTGGATCATATGATGGAGCGCATGAAGCATATGGTTACTGCACTAGAGCAAGAGAAGCAGTTTTTGCAATCATTTCTTTCCGATATCTCTCATCAGTTGAAAACACCGCTGGCTTCTTTAACGCTCATGGTAGAGCTTTTACAGAAGCCTGAATTAAAAAGGGAACAGCAGGCTAATTTCCTCTCTAAGATGGATGGTCAACTCCAACGGATGGAATGGCTGATCGTTACTCTACTACATACCGCTAAGTTAGAGGCAGGTGCAATCAAGTTAGAACAGAAGCAGACAGATGTGGTGGCGACATTAATGGAATCACTTTCCTATGTAGCAGTAGAGTTGGAGCAAAAAGAGATAATAGTAGAAATCGAAAAGAAAGAAAAAGAAGTGTTACTGATTCACGATGCCTATTGGTTAGCGGAAGCATTTTCCAATGTACTGAAAAATGCGATAGAACACTCGTCATTTGCGCAACGTATTGTGATTACGATAACGGAGTCACCTATAGTTACGGAAATTGCGGTTGGTGATGAAGGAAGGGGAATTGCCAAACAAGATCTTCCCTATCTCTTCCGTCGATTTTACAAGGCGCAGCATGCACGAGCGGATAGTGTAGGGATCGGGCTATCGTTAGCGCAAGCGATTGTACAGCGGCATCAAGGTGAAATTCGAGTTGATAGTCAAGTAGGAGTGGGTACAACGGTTACCTTTGTTTTCTACAAGCATCTATCTAAGCTTACAAAATCGTAAGAATGGGGTCACTAAGAAGTAAGGCTTGCTTTGTATTATAAAGAGAAAGGGGGAATGAGCGATGGGGAAGATTGAAACGATCGGACTACATAAATCTTATGGGGAACGAGAGGCGAAGGTATGCGCCTTAAGTGATGTCAATTTGAAAATCGAGCAAGGTGAATTTGTTGCGGTTGTGGGAGCTAGTGGTTCGGGAAAAAGCACACTTTTACATATGTTAGGCGGATTAGATCACCCAACATCAGGGCAAGTGCGTGTGAGTGGAACATTACTTAATCAATTGAATGAAGACGAGCTGGCGATTTTTCGTCGCCGTCAGGTAGGGTTTATATTTCAATTCTATAATTTGATTCCAATATTAGATGTGGAAGAAAATATCCGACTTCCATTACTTCTTGATCACAAGTGGAAAGATAAACCGTATATTGATGAATTGATGGAGTTGTTGGGGTTAATGGAACGAAAGCATCATCTCCCTTCACAGTTATCAGGAGGACAACAACAACGAGTCGCCATCGGGCGTGCTTTAGCATATAAACCAGCTATTCTCTTAGCTGACGAACCGACTGGGAACTTAGATACGAAAAGTACGGATGAAGTAATGGAATTATTACATCTGACTTCACAGCGCTACAATCAGACTGTTATCTTGATCACTCATGATTTAGATATTGCCTCACAAACAGAACGCGTCCTTACGATGCAAGACGGAATGATTGTGCAAGATGAGGTGATGAGAGGATGAAAAGTTATCGTCAGATCACTTGGCGTTATATGAAGCAGGCGAAACGGCGTTCCATTCTTACCATACTAGGCATTGTGATGTCCGTGGCTATGATCAGTTCACTTAGTACAATGTTGTACAGTTTGTACCAGGAAGAGGTAGAACAAACAATCGCTGATTATGGAACGGCTCATTTTAGCTATACCAATACCGACGAAAAGTTATATACCACCTTAAAAGGACATGTGGAGGTAGGAGCACTAGGAATCGTCATTCCTGGAGAGGCGAAGCCGATAGCAGATAAAATAGATGTACAGATTGATGCGTACAATGAGGAAGCTTTGCAGTTGCTCCCGATTCACTTGGGCATGGGCCGCATGCCGCAGTCAGAACGTGAAATCGTATTGGAACAATGGGTGCTAGAGGGAATGGAAACTTCTCAACAGATAGGGGAAGAGATTCACTTGCCTGGGCAAGAAGGTGATGAGTCGTTTCAACTGGTCGGCATATTGGAAAACAACATGTTGTCGCAATATGAGCGCAAAGGGATTGCTATTACGCGCTTAATCGAAGATGAGTATCGTGCAGGGATGCAATTACATGTGCAACTAAAAGATGATGTGCCGAGCCGGGAACGTTTAGAAGCGTTTTATCAATTGCAAGAAGATGGATATAACGAAAACGGGAACTACTTGAGAGTTATCGGGGTTGATCCAGAGAACTACTTTGGAGTTATCATTGTTGGAGCCATTTTAACTTTGCTGGTCGTCGCCGCTACAATCATGGTGGTATACAATTCATTCGCTATTTCTATATTGGAGAAAGTGCGTCACTTCGGGGTATTGCGTTCTTTGGGTGCCTCCCCTAAGCAGACCCGAAGGCTGGTATATGCAGAGGCAATGCTGTATAGTATCTTCGGAATTCCGTTAGGGATTATAGTTGGGATCGGTGCTCTCTATTCCCTGCTCTTTATTGTGGGAACCGAATGGATTAATGCAGATATGATTCATCTCTCTCCCTTATTATTAGGCATCAGTGCGCTGGTTGGACTGGGATCGATTTTTGCTTCCGCGTATCTACCGGCGCGACGGGCTGCCAAGATCTCTCCGCTCGATGCAATCTTAGCTCGCGGATCACTTCAGAAAGAAAAGGTGAAGCGGAAAAATGGATGGTTGTTGCGCCATTCAGGAATTGAAATACAGATGGCATATAAAAACATGAGACGTAACCGTAAGCGATATTGGGTGACTGTCTCCTCGATTATGATTAGTGCAGTTATGTTTCTTGCGTTTAGTTCGTTTAGCAATATGTTTATAGGAGACGTGATAACCAATCTGAGCAATGAGGAGAGCAAGACTGCGTTTAGTATAAATAAATCGGTAGATCATTTGGAGACAAGTGCCGATGACTCACGAATTTTACCTAAGGATACGGGACGTGAAATTGAACGATTGAAAGCGGAAGTGCTTCCAATCTATGAAGGTTTTTCTCTACACACCATAATCCCTAAAAGCTCAATAAATGTTTCTAAGAAGCAATATGAATCTACGAATATGTTCGCAACACCTTCGGGATTAGATGGCGAGAAGCAATTTGTTTATACCAGTATCAATATATATGATGAACGCCGTTTCTCCTTGGCAAAATCGTATATAAAATCTGGGGAAATAAATATGAAGCAGTTAGAGGGAGAGAAGGGCGTATGGCTTGTAATGAACAATCGTATTTATGATAAAGAGAGCAGGGTAACCTTTCTCGATATTGCTGATGTAAGGGTAGGAGATCAGCTTACGCTTAACTTAGATAATCCGGATGAAGAAGAGGTACAAGCTGGGAAGACAACAAAGGTGAAAGTATTGGGCATCCTAGACCGCTCTCCATTTGGGTCACCTGATGCATATGGATTTCAGTTGATTACAACTAAGAAGGTTGCTCAAGCGATTCTAAAGGAATGGAATCTGGCGCAGTATCAGAAGCAGGATACCTATATTCCACAAGTGTCGAATCCAGTGGGATATGATATTCAACTGCATGATGAAAAAGATTACGAAGAGATTAAAAATAAATTGCAGAAAATGGTGAAGGCAGATTCATCTCTCGATCTAGTTGATCAATATGCTGAGCGTAAAAGAAAACGCGCGGATCAGATTCAAATCCTCGTTTTCTTTTACGGTTTTATCACAGTGGTCGCGTTAATTGGATGTGTTAATATCTTTAATACGATTACGACCAATCTGCTCTTACGCCGCCGTGAATTTGCGATGTTACAGACGATTGGGATGAGTAAAAAGCAAGTACGAAAGATGGTACTGACTGAAGGTGTGTTGTATGGACTTACAGGGGCGTTTTATGGTTTGTTCTTTGGGCTACTCTTATGTTATCTCATCTATTGGGGCCTTCAACAAGACATTGGAGTTACTTGGACCATCCCGTGGTTAGATATGCTGATCGTGGTAGGAAGCTCGATTCTGATCGGCATCCTCTCAACGCTCCCTCCACTAAAGCGACTACGTCATACTGACGTGATACAAGATATTCGCATGGTAGATTAATCGTTAGGTATAGTTAAAAGCACTCGCTCTAGCGGGTGCTTTTTTTAGATCAGCTCGTCTTGCTCATAAGCGATGGTCTCCTGTTGCATGTTGGGGAAGATGTAGGAATAAGTATTCATTGACATCCTACTGTTAGCGTGATCCGATGGTCCGCAGTTATAGTTACATTTTCTTTGGAGGAGGGCGTATCCAAATGAGGAGTGTAGAAGAGAGTACCCCGAGAAAAATCCTTTCTTTTGAAAAAAGCGAGACGACGGAAAATCGAAGAGTACGCTTTAAATTCCTGAAAGATGGAGTTTTATTTAAACTGAATCAATCATCCCAACTCATGCTTCAGTTTAAAAATACATGTAAGGGAGCCTACCCTCGCGGTGTAGGACAAAGTAGGATGAGTGATGATTTACATTTCTGTTACGAAAAAGTTGTCTATAAGGGAGTATGGGCAGGAATAGATATTATCTTCTCATTTAGTGAGGGGGCCCTTAAATACGATATATATCTTGAACCTGGATCTAATGTGAGAGATATTAGATTATCATATGATGGTGCACAAGCTCTTTTCTTGGATGAACAAGGGAATCTTCAAATTTATACACCCACTGGCGTCTTTTTGGAGAAAAAACCACTCAGCTTTCAATATACGAAGGGGAGAGAAGAAGGAATTGAAACGAGATTTATACTTCTTGGCGAATCTACTTTTGGCTTTAAAGTAGAGGGGTATTACGATGAGATGAGCCCTTTGGTGATTGATCCTGTTATTTTTTATTCAAGCTATGTAGGTGTAAATAATCTTAATCTTGGCATAACTGCAGATTCAGTGGGCAATGCTTATGTAACAGGATTTACAGATTCTACTGCTTACCCTGTTACTTCTGGATCATTTCAATCTATGTTTGCTGGTGGGGATGCGTTTATAACGAAGCTAAATTCTGCAGGATCGTCGCTCATCTATTCGACTTATTTGGGTGGAACGTCTGTTGATGTAGGCTTTGATATCGCGTTAGATACGTTAAATAACGTATATGTGACGGGGTCTACTCAATCTACTAACTTCCCTGTTACTTCCAATGCATTTCAAACAATGTATAGAGGGGGAACAGACGCGTTTGTCACGAAAATCAATTCCTTGGGATCGTCACTTATT
Organism: Mechercharimyces sp. CAU 1602; assembly: GCF_024753565.1. Classification (NCBI taxonomy): domain Bacteria; kingdom Bacillati; phylum Bacillota; class Bacilli; order Caryophanales; family Thermoactinomycetaceae; genus Mechercharimyces; species Mechercharimyces sp. CAU 1602. The sequence continues at coordinate 877,513 of NZ_JANTPT010000001.1, forward strand.
TATTCGACTTACTTAGGAGGAACCTCTTTCGATACGGGTAATGGAATTGCAGTGGATGCTACGGGTAGTGCTTATGTGACAGGATCAACGGATTCCACCAACTTTCCCATTACCTCTGGGTCATTTCAAACTATGATAACAGGGGATAGGGAAGTATTTGTATTAAAGCTAAGTTCTACAGGGTCGTCCCTCATATACTCATCGTATTTGGGCGGTGATTTAGTCGACAGTGGGAATGGAATTGCAGTGGACACTAGTGGAAGTGCCTATGTGACAGGATTTGCAGACTCGACAAACTTCCCTGTCACTTCCGGTGCTTTTCAAACCATGGCAACAGAGGGAATTTCGGCATTTGTGACTAAGATGAGTCCGTTGGGAATGTCATTGATTTATTCAACATATCTAGGCGGGAGCCAAAATGATTTCGGCAGAGGGATCGCGTTGGATGGAGCAAACCAAGCTTATATAGGTGGATTTACTAGTTCTTCGACAAATTTTCCTGTGACTGCGAATGCATTTCAAACACTCTACGGAGGGGGAAGCTTTGATGGATTTGTAGCGAGGTTAAATCCATCTGGTTCAAAATTGCAGTATTCTACCTATTTAGGAGGAAGTGATACTGATGTGATCGGACTTAGTACTTCTTTCCAGATCATGGGAAGTGGCGGAGTGGCCATTGATTCATTTGGATATGCATGGGTTACAGGTATTACTAGATCGACTAATTTTCCAGTAACCTCAGATGCTTTTCAGGATAGTAATGGGGGAGAATCAGATGCTTTCGTTACAAAAATCAGTTTTTCTGGCCAAGGCCTTTCCTTCTCTTCGTATCTTGGGGGAGGGAGTTCTGATGAAGGGGTTGATGTAGCTGTTGATAGTAGAGACAGCGCATTTATGACTGGTGATACAAACTCAACCAACTTCCCTGTCACTTTTCAAGCGTATCAGACTCAACTGTTAACTCCGCCGAATGGGTTTGTCACAAGAATAGATTCTTCATTAGGAACCGGACAAACAGGAGCGACAGGTCCTACCGGACCTACGGGAGCCACTGGATCGCAAGGAACACAGGGATCGAGAGGTCCAAGGGGGCTTCGAGGACGGCGTGGACCAAGAGGGCCGCGGGGAAGTAGCGGAGGAGAAACGGGGTTGTAAATCAGGAGTTAAAATGTCCTATGCTAGATTAAGAGATCTGGATATGGCTTATAGCACTCGCTCTGGCGGGTGCTTTTTTTCTGTGACTATCTTGTGCCGATGCAGGTGTTGCCGCATGATTACATAGAGGGTTGTGGTAGAATAAATAGCGATATCATAAGAGAAAAGTGATCGATCTTAACAATATATACGCATGGTGAACGCACGCGCGCCTTTAAAACGAGCGTGATGTTGAAGTGGGTTGGTGTGAGGAGGACATCTATATGCAGAAAGCATTAAAAGGATTTTCCGTATTTGCTGCCTTTAGTACTTATCTGATTCTCCTGATGGGGGCACTCGTGACAAAGACGGGATCGGGTGAAGGGTGTGGGCGAACATGGCCGTTTTGTCATGGAGAAATTTTTCCTAGCTATGCTACCGTGACTACGATGATCGAGTATAGCCATCGTGCGGTATCCGGCTTTGTCGGTTTGGTGGTTGTTATCCTGGCGGTATGGGCATGGCGTACGTTTAGGAAGGATTTTACAGTTAAGTTGTTAGCTTTTACAAGTGTTTTCTTTATCGTCCTACAAGGATTGTTGGGAGCGGCTACCGTGGTATGGGGACAAGAAGGTAGTGCGTGGCGTGAAGATATGACGATGGCTCTTCACTTCGGTTTCTCATTGATCTGTTTTGCTGCAGTCGCGCTCTTATCTGTTTATCTTTTTCAAAAGACGGCTGGACGAACGAAGACGACGGCGGAGAAGCGTGCCGGATTAAGCAATCGCTTACGTTACTTTATCTGGGGATATGCGTGTTATGTGTACCTAGTCGTTTATACAGGTGCTTATGTACGTCATGCGGGTGCAACGATGGGATGTTCCTCTTTTCCTCTATGCGGAGACCGTTATTTACCTGACTTGGTTACGCCAGCAGGTGTACAAATAACGCACCGCTTATTTGCGATTACTGCCTGGGTATTGGCGATTGTGCTCTTGGTTTGGATTGTACGTCATTATCGCCAGCGGCGGGACTTGTACTGGGGCAGTATTGCGTCAGTGATTTTTGTTACATTGCAAGCGGCCAGCGGCATTGCTGTTGTACTGACTCCTTTTTACTTGGTGATGGCTCTCACCCATACGACTATCGTCTCACTCTTTTTTGCTGCCCTTTGCTATCTCTGTTTACAAGTAGGGTGGCCGTTTAGGAAAAATGCGTCGAGCAAGAATGAATAGACATTCAATCTGCAATCCAGTATACTTTACGTTAGATGTACACAAGTGAATAGCAGTACTGTACATCCTTCGGGGCTGGGTGAAAATCCCGACCGGCGGTGATGGTAGCATCTGTTACCTCAGTCCGTGACCCGTTATGCCTTTGTGTATGCGGTGGACCTGGTGAAAATCCGGGACCGACAGTGATAGTCTGGATGGGAGAAGGGTGAACAGGAGCGGTCGCTAATAATATTGCTGTAGGGCTTGAGGGAGACTACGGGTAGTTTTCTTTCGTGCGCTTTTACTAGTGATAATGATGCGAATAGATACGTTTGGCATGAAGGCTTCTTTGTGTTGGCGTAAAACATGACCCTCCTGATTCCCTCATGAAAGCCCTGATTTGAATATAGGGCTTTTTTTGATGTATGGGGAGGCTATATATGAATCGACAGGAAGAATGGATGCGACTAGCGCTTACGTTAGCGCAGAGTGCAGAAGGATATACGTCCCCCAACCCGATGGTGGGTGCTGTCATCGTAAAAGAGGGTCGGTTAGTGGGTAGTGGTGCTCATCTGCGAGCAGGAACTGCCCATGCTGAAGTCCACGCATTAGCGATGGCAGGTGCCGAGGCGGAGGGGAGTACTTTATATGTAACGTTAGAACCGTGTAGTCACCATGGGCGTACGCCTCCATGTACCGATGCCGTTATCAAGGCCAAAGTGGCTAAAGTGGTGATTGCAGTACAAGATAATGATGAACGCGTGTCCGGTAGTGGGATTGAACGGTTGCGACAAGCTGGAATCGAAGTGGAAGTAGGATTGTTAGCCACAGAGAGTCGTCAGCTAAACGAAGCTTATTTTCATCACCGCCGTACAGGTCGTCCCTTGGTTACCTTGAAAACGGCCATGACGCTGGATGGTAAAATTGCAACATCAAGTGGGGATAGTAAGTGGATTTCTAATGAAGAGTCGCGCGCGGCCGTTCATCTTATGCGGCATCGTATGGATGCGATCATGGTAGGGATTGGAACTGTGTTGACAGATCGTCCGCAGTTGACTGCGCGCCTACCCCAAGGGGGAAAAAACCCGGTGCGTATAATCGTAGATTCTAAACTGCAAATACCACTCGATACCCCTGTAGCAGATACCAGCGTAGCAGAAACGTGGGTATACTGTACAGCAACAGCGGATCCTCGCAAACGAACACAATTACAAGAGCGAGGAGTAAAAGTGTTTACTTGCGGAGAGGGTGTACAAGTTGATCTGCCAAAATTAATGGAGCACCTAGGCGAGCACAATATCTTATCCGTGCTGGTTGAAGGCGGAGGAACCTTAAACGGGTCTTTACTGATGGAAGATGTCATCGATCGCGTGGTTACCTTTATTGCCCCGAAATTGGTCGGAGGTGCAAACAGCCTTTCTCCAATTGGTGGAGAAGGCATTTCCAATATGGATGATGCTGTTACCATCAGCAATATTCGTGTTCAATCTTTAGCTGATGATGTGATGATCAGTGGTGAGGTGTGCAAAAGGAAGGGGAGTGATTCCCGATGTTTACAGGATTGATTGAAGAAGTGGGAACGGTACAGCACTTAGTGCAACAAGGGCAGACGATGAAATTGACGATTGCGTGTAAAGAGGTGTTAGATGGAGTAGCTCTTGGAGATAGCATCGCGATTAATGGTGTTTGTCTCACTGTGGTTCACTTCGATCATCGCTCGTTTACAGCGGACGTGATGCCAGAAACGATGAAACATACACAGCTACATTCTTTACAGCGCGGTTCCTTCGTTAATTTGGAACGAGCGATGGCAGCTGGTGGACGTTTTGGTGGTCATTTCGTTCAAGGGCATGTGGATGGCGTTGGTACCATCTTGGAACGTAAGCCTGTGGAAAATGCGGTTCTTTTCCGTCTTCAAGTACCGAGGGAATTAACCTCTTATATGATTGAACGAGGCTCGATAGCCTTAAATGGGATTAGTTTAACATTATTTGAAGTTCGTGAGGATCAGATTGTGGTCTCCATCATTCCTCATACGCTAGCACAGACGCAATTACAAACGGCGCGTGTAGGGGATCCGATTAATGTGGAGTGTGACATGATGGGGAAATATGTGCGCAAACAATTACAAATGTTGGTATCTGAATCTAGCGGTGAAGGGTTGACCAAGGAGAAATTGATCAACCTCGGATTCGCTTAAAGGAGGGGTCGTTCATGGGAGCTTTTCACCCGATAGAAGATGCGATCTACGATCTAATGCAAGGGAAGATCGTGATTGTTGTCGATGATGAAGATCGTGAAAACGAAGGCGATTTTGTTGTCCTCGCAGAGAAGGCTACGCCAGAAGTGATCAACTTTATGATTACACATGGGCGTGGATTGGTCTGTACACCACTTACGGCTGAGCGAGCAGAAGAATTGGATTTGTCGTTAATGGTGAACCACAATACCGATACACATGGTACCGCCTTTACCGTATCTGTTGATCACTATGATAGTACCACCGGAATATCTGCGTATGAGCGCTCAGCTACCATTCGTGCGCTGATAGATCCGCAGGCACAACCGCGAGATTTCCGTCGTCCTGGACATGTGTTTCCTCTGATCGCCAAAGAAGGAGGCGTGTTACGGCGTGCAGGTCACACGGAAGCATCGGTAGATTTGGCTCGGATGTGCGGGTCATATCCGGCTGCTGTGATATGCGAAGTGGTTAAAGAAGATGGTACGATGGCACGTGTGCCCGACCTGATGGAAATTGCAGATGAGCACGATCTTAAAATCATCACCATCCAGGACCTGATTCAGTATCGCAATAAAAAAGAGAAGTTGGTAGAGCGTGTCGCTTCCGTGCGGATGCCTACTCCTTTCGGTGAGTTTCAAGCGATCGGATATAAGAATGAATTGGATCAAAAAGAGCATGTGGCATTGGTAAAAGGAGAGATCGATCCGACGAAACCAGTGATGGTACGTGTTCATTCTGAGTGTTTGACCGGGGATGTGTTGGGTTCATATCGTTGCGATTGTGGACCCCAACTTCATACGGCGTTAGCGCAGATTAACGAAGAAGGTTCTGGCGTGCTCCTGTATATGAGGCAAGAGGGGCGCGGGATTGGACTGTTAAATAAATTACGTGCTTATGAGCTTCAAGAACAAGGTTATGATACGGTAGAAGCAAATGAGAAGTTGGGTTTTAAGGCTGACTTGCGTGAGTACGGTATCGGGGCCCAGATTTTGCGGGATCTTGGTGTGTGTCAGATGAGGCTACTAACCAATAACCCCCGCAAAATCACCGGTCTAAAGGGATATGGCTTAGAGGTGACGGAGGTATTACCGATTCAGTTGCCGGCCAATGTAGATAATGAACAGTACTTATATACGAAAAAAAGTAAACTGGGACATCTCTTACACTTTTAAAAGAAATAAAGAACATGACAAAAGGACGTGACAGTGATGGGGAAAATTTATGAAGGTCATTTAGTTGGTAAAGGACTTCGCATTGGGATTGTAGTTGGACGGTTTAATGAATTTATCACGGGCAAATTGTTGGGTGGCGCTCAAGATGCACTTCGTCGTCATGGAGTAGATGAAGCAGATGTAGATATTGCATGGGTACCGGGGGCATTTGAAGTTCCTTTGATTGCGGATCAGATGGCATCTTCTGCGCGCTATGATGCCGTGATCACCTTAGGTGCTGTAATTCGTGGCTCTACGCCTCACTTCGATTATGTATGTAACGAAGCGGCAAAAGGGGTATCTGCGGCCAACTTAAAACATGGTCTGCCTATCATCTTTGGTGTTCTTACAGTAGATACAATCGAACAAGCAATAGAGCGTGCAGGTACGAAAGCGGGTAACAAAGGTTGGGAAGCAGCGACTTCTGCTATAGAAATGGCCAACTTGACACGGGAATTGAACAACTAAAGAGGGAGAATCAGTGGAAGTGGAGCGGAGAAGAAGGGAGAGTAGTCTTCCTTCTTTTTTGTGGTACGTCTAAGGAGGAGGGCAGAATCATGGATATTAAGATTAAGCTGGAAACATTTGAAGGTCCGCTCGACTTACTTTTACAATTGATCGAACGCTCAGAATTAGATATATATGATGTCCCGATCGCCCGTATAACGGATCAGTATTTGGCGGTGTTGGACCAGATGCAGGAGCGGCAATGGGATGTGGCCAGTGAATTCCTGGTGATGGCAGCGACGCTATTAGCAATAAAAAGTCGCATGTTGTTACCACGTCAAGACCCATTGCTCGAGGATAGTATAATGGACGACGGTTTGGCGATGGATCCGCGAGAAGAGTTGGTTCAACGACTGTTGGAGTATAAAAAATATAAACGACTAGCACAAGAGCTCCGAGAAAAAGAGGGAGAGTGGCAGCAAGTATATACACGCGACCCGATGGACTTGACCCCTTATATGGAAGAGCCTAATCCAGTACAAGGGATACGCTCTGATGATTTATTGGAGCTGTTTATTGGCGCGTTGCGACAGCAGCAAGAGCGGATGGAGGCTGAAGAGCCGATGACCAATATGACACGAGAGGAGATATCCGTCAGTGATCGGATGGATGAAATCTTGCGTACCGTACAGTCCATAGGGGAACAAACCTTTACACAGCTGTTATCGTATGAAGTATGGACACGCGAGCGCGTGATTACGACATTTTTAGCTGTGCTGGAACTGATGAAAACGAAGCAGATTTATTGCTATCAGCGAAGCGTCTTTGCCGACGTTGTGATTACGGCGACCAGGGAAGGGGAGAGCCAAAGTTGAGTGAGAGTGGAATGGAAAAAAAGCCAATCATCGAAGGGATGCTGTTGGCAGCTGGTGAAGAGGGGTTAACGGCGCGGGAACTTGGGGAAGTATTGGAGTTGAGTACGAAAGAAGTACGTACGTTGATTGAGGACTTACAAATGGAGTGGAAAGCAAGCGGTCGTGGAATGCAGATTGTGCGGGTAGCAGATGCATATCAGCTAACCACCTTGGCTGAGCACGCTCCCTACTTGAGTAAAATGGCATCTAGTTCGCAACGTGCACAAATGTCGCGTGCTGCATTGGAAACGCTAGCGATCATTGCTTACCGTCAACCGATCACCCGGATGGAGATTGAAGAGGTTCGCGGTGTAAAGTGTGATAAAACGATTCAATCATTAGTGCGGAAAGGGTTGATTAGAGATGTTGGGCGAGCAGAAGGGTTAGGTCGTCCGATTTTATATGGTACTTCTAAGTCATTCTTAGAGTATTTCGGCTTAAGTCATTTGCAGGAATTACCTGAACCAGATTCTTTGTTTGAATGGGCCGAATGGGAGCATGAACGCGAAGCACTCTACCAACGTCTGGGTGTGGGAAGAGAGCAAGAAGTTCTCCTTGATACTACGCATACTCCGGATGAAGAGGCGTAGTTGGTTTTGAGAAAGGAGGTATAGCATGGAAGAAATATCATTTTATAATAGGATCGGACAACGTTTAGTGGGAACGTACTATCCAAAGCAGACAAAGAAAATGATCATATTGGTTCATGGCTTTGTTTCTGACAAATCCTCCGATGGGCGTTTTGAGCAAATAGCGGAGTGTTTCGCGCAAGATTTCGCGGTGTTAAGATTTGATGCTAGTGGATGTGGGGAGAGTGGTGAAGGTATCGTAACAGTAGCTTCTCGTGTGCGAGATCTTAATGCTGCTCTATCATGGGCTTTAAGCCATGGTTACGATCAACTAGCACTATATGGGCACAGCTTGGGAAGCCGCATCTGTTTGGAAGCGGTTATTCCCCAGGTCAAAGCGATGGTATTAACGGGTGCTCTCACCGGTCCTATGTTGTACGATTGGGATACGGTTTTAGATGTATCAGAATTGGAACAGCTACAACGGGAGGGGTATACTTCGCTCCGTCGAGAATCGTTACGTTGGCGCAAAGAAATGTTCATTGAATGGCAAAGTTTATATGATTTTGCTCAAATAGAACAAGAACAGTTGTTAACTCCCATCCAATGCCCTGTACTCATCATTCATGGAAATGGCGATGAAGAAGAAAGGGCGCTTACCCACCTTTCACAATCTGCTCTTCATTTTCTCCCGGCTTCTGCACAACTACATATTATTGAGGGGGCAAAGCATCATTTTTACGGATTTATCCAGCCAATAGCTCAGCAAGCCCTTGCTTGGTATCGACGGTGGATGTGAGGGTTATTACTACGCATAAAATTTCCTTTTTTGCCCATGCTATTAAAGAATAGGTGGGTGGGTGTATGAAAATCATTCTCCTTATTGGAGGGGTATTGTTCTTATTGTTAATACTCTTGCTGTTTACATCGGTTCGCCTGCACCTCATATACCGGCGGGTGGGTGAAGATGACCGTGCTGATCTGACGATTTTATTATTGTGGGGATTGATTCGCTTTCGGTATGATCTACCTTCGCTCAATCTTTCATCACAAGGGAATATTGAAGTGCGTACGGAGAAAACAAACGCCTCAGCAACAAAAAAGGAAGAAACATGGAAGGATCGCATCACAGCAGGGACAGTGGTACGCCTTCGAGGTCAATTTAAGCGCATGCAAGAAGATGTGGTTGGCTTATCCGATATTATTAAACGCTTTTTGAATCACATGTACTGTGAGCGATTGATGTGGCATACGCGTATCGGGACAGGGGATGCAGCTGAAACGGGTGTTTTGACGGGAATGGGATGGGGAATCAAAACAACGCTCATCAGCGTAATTCGCTTATACATAGAATGGGATTGCGAGCCAGATCTGCAGCTTGTTCCACACTTTAATGAAGCGATATTAGAAACGGATCTGGAGTGTATGATCCGTTTTCGTGTCGGGCAAGCTATCCTCATGGGAATTCGTCTCGTACGATATTCACGCAAAGGGGGAAATCTGGAATGGCCGAGCACCCCATACAAGGTTTAATGACAACTGCGATGGAAAATATTAAGCAGATGGTTGATGTAAATACAATTATCGGGGATCCAGTGGAAACACCAGAAGGAAGTGTTATCATCCCTGTATCCAGGGTTGGCTTTGGTTTTGCCGCAGGCGGAAGTGAGTTTAAAGGCGGCGGAGGCGGTTCTTCCAAAGAAGAAGATGGTGGAGATGGAGGAGGTTCCTCCGAAAAGGGAGGATCTTCTTCGGAACAACTTCCTTTTGGCGGAGGGAGTGGGGGTGGCATGTCTATCTCCCCTGTTGCTTTTCTGGTTGTTAATAATAAAGGGGTTCGCATTCTTAATATGGATAGCTCCACCCACCTCTACGATCGCCTGCTCGATGCAGCCCCCGGATTGATGGATCGTCTGCAGGGCATGGTAAAGTCGAGTAAAAAAGATGATAAGTGTCAGGAGCCGAAAAACGATATTTAAGAGAGCATGTCATTGCTTTAAACCCGTATACGTACGGGTTTTTATTTTTGTCGATATTTCCCAAGAAGAGGAGGGAGGCGTGCTGGGAAAAGGAAGGTTTGAATTGTATGAAGCACAACTATTATTGGATCCCGATTGTATGGAAAAATTTTCGTTTAAAATTAATAAACATCTTTTTGAATAGAAAGATAGCTATTCTCACCCTATACATTACTAGGTTTCTCTCTTGAGAAAATAAGATCCGTCGATTGATTTTAAAGGGGAAAGACACAAAACAAGGAATATTTATCATTGATTATTTCCCTTCTTCTATTAAACTAGTCTAGTGCGACTATTTTATGAATAGAAGAGAGAGGAAACATCAATGTCTAATAAGAGAAAACGACGATGGATACATAAAAGTTTCATGATCTTATTTGTATGTATATTCCTATTTACGAGTGTGGCCCCTGCTCCCGCAGCCTTAGCGGCAGGAAGCGCACCAACATCTACAAACGATGCCTTATTCGGAGGGTCTTGGGCTCACGTATTTAGCTCGGTGTGGCTTCAGACCCGTGCGACTGGCGAAAAGGTGTTGGCGCAAGTAAAAGAAGTTTTTACAACGGAAGAGGAAGAGGATAAGGAGGGTGAAGAACCCACCGATCCGGAGGAGGGAAAGGAGGAAAGCGATGACCCACCTGAGATTGTAAAAGAACGGGAAGAAGAACGCGATGCCCATACGAAAGTGTTTGAGCTCGAGGATGGGCGCATGCAAAAAGAAGTGAGCGCCACCCCGGTTCACTATGAAAATGAGAAAGGGGAGTGGGAAGAGATTCAACTGGGAGTAGAAGCTTCGGATGAGTCCAAGTTTGTCCTCTCGAATGAATCCAATACGTTCCAAACCCACTTTGGCAAAACAGCGGATCAATTGGTGCGTTTTGAACAAGGGGATCATCGGATTGAGATGAAAGCCCTGGAAGCGAGCGATGTGGTTCCAGAAGGAAAAGAGCATCAGGTAGTGTTTAAACAGCTGTGGCAGCAGACCGATCTTTTGTATGACATTGGTCCAGATTCGCTCAAAGAGACGATTCGTATGAATAGTGTCCCGACGAACCCGGTCTATACCTTTGAGTTCACCTTGACAGGACTGTATGCAGAACAAAAAGAAGATGGTGCCATCGCCTTCTTTAGTAAGAAAGATGACACATTGGTCTACATGATACCGAAACCGTTTATGATGGACAGCAAGGAAGATCCAGAGTCTCCCTATGGGTTTTCATACAGTGAAAACGTGACGCAGACGATGGAAGCCGACGGCGATACATTAACGGTGACGTTGGCGGCAGATGAGGAATGGTTACAAGCGGAGGAACGGGTCTATCCGGTCTTGTTGGACCCCACCATTGTCCTTTCACCACCGGAAAAAGAGAGTCAAGATACGTATATTAATAGTGGAAACCCTGATCAGAACTATGATAACACTTGGCAAATGAAGGTGGGAACCAGTAGTGGCGGTTCCAAATACCGGGGACTGGTCCGCTTTAACCTAGACACCATCCCGGAAGGGGAGCGCTTAGATCAAGCGACCCTATCCCTGTATTATGATCAGGATATCTATCTCCCTGAAGGGGGAGATACGTATAGCGTCCCAATCACGGTTCATAAAGTAAAAGAAGCGTGGGATCCCGATTCGGTGACGTGGAAGTACGCAGGCGAAGGAGATAACTGGAAGGATGGCGGGGCTTATGACGCGACGGCCCTCGATCAGGAAACGAAACAGGTTGGGCACACCAATCGCTGGCACCGCTTTAATGTCACCTCCACCGTTCAGTCGTGGTTAAACAAAAGCAGTAAAAACTATGGGTTTTTGCTCAAAGCGAAAACGGAGTCCAACAATCATGGGGGCACGGTTTACGTCACAAGTGAACTCTATGATCCGACGATCCCCGTGCGACCGAAACTGACCCTGATCTATGGTCAACCCAGTGTCACAGTGAAAGAACCACAAAAGATTCATAGCACAGGGGCAGAACTGGAGTGGTCCAAGTTTGCTGATGGGGAGGAGTTTGTGGAGTACCAGGTGCACCGCAGTACCGATCAGCAGTTTGTTCCCGATGCGTCTACGCTCGTCACTCCGATTGATGACCGCTTCGATATTCGCTTTACGGATACTACCGTGGAGCCCACCCCCATCGAAGATGAGAACCGTGTCGGTCAAATCTACTACTATATGGTGGCCGTGAAGACGAAAGATGGAAAATTGCATCCTTCCAGCACCGTAATGGCACAACTACCGAAAGCGGGACTTACACGCGTCTTGGTGCGGGGTGCGGAAGATACAACCCTATCGAGTAAAAAGTCGAGTACGAACTTGAACGATATTGAGCGCTACCCTTGGCTTCAAGTGGGCATTAAGGGGAACGAATATGGAACGACCCGCTCCGTGTTTGATTTTGACCTTAGTATGATCCCAGAAGATGCGCAAGTGTTTGATGCCCAGTTTCAGGTATGGGCATGGTACATGTGGCGTCCTCAAGGGGTGACGGGAAAAGCCAAATATCGACTGCATGAGTTGACTCACCGTTTTGATGAGTCCAGTGCGACCTGGAAAATAGCGGCCAATGGAGATAACTGGACTGATGGTGGACAATATGACTCTACCGTCCTGGACGAAATCTCGGAAATATCGAATGACTCGCGCTGGCGAACGTTTGATGTGACCGGAGTTGTAGGGGATTGGGTTACAGGCAAAAAGAAAGAGTATGGTTTTATACTCAAGCAAGCCGATGAGGGCAGTGAGAAGAATAGTGAACGAACCTTGTTCCTCAATAGCGAGGCACAAGAAACGTCCCTCCGTCCAACCCTTGAAGTGATCTACACTACACCGACGACGGAAAGCACCTATCATACGACGGATACCCCACAGGTGATGGAGGGCGGGGAAACATATGACATCGATATCACCCTCACCAACACGACAGATCGTATCTGGAAACAAGGGGAGCAATCGGTGGCCTATCGCTGGGCCGACCTACAGACGCCGCAAGGAACCGATCGCGTCAATCTCCCTAAAGACGTGAAGCCGGGAGAGACGATTCGCTTGAAAGCGGAAGTGCATGCGCCGCAGTTGAAAGGAAAGGGCGCGTACCGCGAATCCCGGATGATCGAGTGGGACCTGATCGACCACAACGGGAAGTGGCTGTCCGAGCATGCCCAAGGCATCCCTGCTCTGCAACAGGCGATTGTTGTGGAATCGAAGCCCGACGCCAAAAAGCTGGGTTTTGAACCGGATCGCGGCCTGATCACCGAGCCGACGGGAGCGGGTACCGCCTTGACGGCCAACCTGTTTGAAGGCAACACGATGTTTGACTATACCCCGTTTGCCAATCCTTCCCGCGGTTTTGCCACGGCTCCGCAGATGACCTATAACAGCCGCGACTTCTCTGACTCGCTCGTCGGACCCGGCTGGTCGTTTGCCTTGACCAACATGATGCGCCTGGGCACGCCGTCCAACAGTAAAGGCGTGAAGATGGTGAACGGCAAGATCGAATCAGGCAAAGTGTTTATGATTGACGGGGACGGTACCCAGTATTCGTTCACCTACGATAAAGGGAAGAAGAAATTCGTCGGCCCCAAAGGCATTCATTTGAGCCTGAAGCTGCATTCGACGAAGGACAAAGCCCGCATGTGGAAGATTACCGCCAAGGACGGTTCCAAGTATTACTTCGACGACAAAGGCTACGTGAGTGAAACGACCGATCGCAACGGCATCAAGATGACATATACGTACGAAAGTCGCCGCATCGGCAACCACAATGTGAAATTGCTGCGCTACTTAACCGATACGGAAGGGCGCCGCACCATCAAAGTGGAGTACTACAGTAGCAAGGAAACCAGCAACCTGAAAATCCAACAGCAAGTGAAGCGCCTCACGGATATTTCGGGCTACAAAGTGGAATTTGCCTATGATCACGAAGGGCGCCTCACCCAGATTACGGAAGGGGCAGGATCGAAAGAGGAGCGTAAGTACCAGTTATCGTATGAGTTTAACCTCTTACGCACCATTACCGACCCCAAAGGGAACACCACCAAAGCGTATTATGACGATGGCGGACATTTGACGAAAATCATTGATCGCCAAGGGGAAGAGACAACGATTCATTACCGCACCACCCTCGATGACAAGGAACAGCCGGTCACCTTGGTGACCGATCCGATGGGCCGCCAGATGGCGACCACCTTTAACGATCAAGGCAAGCCCATCGAAGTGGTGAATGCCAACAACGAAAAAACCCGCTATGAGTGGGACGATGAGCTAAATCTCGTCAAACAGATCGCCCCCAATGATGCGACGGCGACCTGGACCTACGATGACAACGGCAATGTGCTCACCTACAAGAGCCCCCTCTACCACCAGCAGCAACAAGCGCAGCAGCAAGCCGCGGAAGAGGCCAATGTGCTGGAGAAGTTGTGGGACAAGGTGACGGGAGCAGTAGAGAAAGCGCCTCTCGTCGGCACAGCGGGAACAACAGGCAAAGGCTACACGCAATACGCCTATGACTACCGCGAAGAGGGGCAAGTGGCCGACTTGGTGCAATCCGTCTCACCGGAAGGACGGGTTACCACCTATGAATACAACGATGAAGGCCATTTGCTCAAGGTACATGCCCCACAAGGCAATACCCTCTCCTCTTATGACGACGCGAAGAAGCGCTACCGCGTCGAGACGAGCGGAAACTATACCACCACCTATACGTACCACAAGGGCGGGCTCGGTCTACTGGAATCGGTCAAAGATGCCAAAGGGCGCGTCAGTCGCTATACCGATTACGATGCCAATGGACAACCGCAAACGATCACCGATCCGGCGGGCAATGTGACCCGTCTCCACTACGGGAAACGCGGGGAAGTGTTGCAAGTGACCGATGCGCTCGGCAACACCAGCACCTACACCTACGACACCTTCCTGCGTCCCTTGACGAGTAAGGTGCCTAAGGATGCGAGCGCCGGGGAGTATATCACGATTCCGGCACCGGTTTATGACGAGAACGATAACATTGTCAAAGCCGTCTCGCCCAACGGAGCCCACGTGACCTACACGTACAACAAGAACGATTGGGTTACGTCCGCTACCCTTCCCAAGGATAGCGAAAAGGGACCGATACGGAAAATCACGTATCAATATGATAAGATGGGCAACCTGATCCGTGAGACCCAGCCGAAGGGGAATCACCAAGAAGGGGTGATCACCCTCGATAACCGGGATGACGCTCATATAGCCAGTGGCATTTGGGGAACATCTACCAACATGCCAGGGTATCGCGGGGAGGATTACCAGTACAACCGTGTGGGCGGTGGGGACACCTTCACGTGGAACTTTCAGCTTCCCGAGGACGGAGAGTACCGCGTCTCGGTCAACTATGCCCAAGCGCGGGATCGCGCCATCGATGCTCCGTACACGTTGAAAACAAAGGATGGCGACGTGACCAAACGGGTGGATCAAACCACCAATGGCGGCACCTGGGTGGACCTTGGTATTCATCCATTTGCCAGCGGAGCCAACCAGATTGTGCAATCCGACGATGCCAGTGAAGGCACTTACGTGATTGCCGATGCGATTCGCATCGAAAAAGTGAACGAAGGCGAAGAGAAAAAAGAGACAGCAGATGGCAGCACCCAGTATATTTACGATCGCCTCAACCGCGTGCAAGCCGTGGTCAATAGTCAAGGTCACCGCGTGACGTATGAGTATGACCAGGTTGGAAACGTCACCCAGGTGACCGAACCGAAGGGAGTCGCCAGCGACGATCCCGATGATTATCGCACGACCTACGAGTACGATGTGAATGGACGCGCGATCAAGGAAACGGATGCGCTCGGAAATAGCATTGCCTTTGCGTACAGCCCCGATGGACTGCTTACGCGCGTCACGGACGAAGAGGGAAATGTGACGACCGCCAGCTATGATCAGAACGGCAACCTGATCGAAATGCGGACGCCGCATGACGACGGGGAAAACGTGACCCAGTATGTGTATGATCAGGTGGGCAACTTGACGGAGACAATCACCCCCCGGGGCGTCGCCACGAGTGCCAAGGGCGACTATACGCACAAGACGATCTACGATGAGCTGGATCGCGTCAAAGAAGTGATCTATCCACGGGATCCCAACAGCCAAGATCCACGCGAGCGAGAAGAGCAGAAGCTTTCGTATGAGTACGATCCGCTCAGCCGGATCACGGACATCATCGCACCGGCATCCGAAGGACAAGCCCTTCGGAACCAAACGAAGCTGACGTACTTCGATAACGGCTGGATCAAAGAAACCACCGATCCCCATCAGATCAAAACGCGCTATCAGTATAACGACTTGGGTCAAACCACCCAGCGCACCTTGCTCGGTGAAGATGGCACGAAGACCCGGGAGATGACCTGGGACTACTTCCCGGATGGCAAGGTGAAAAAAGAAGTGGATATCGGGGAAAACCGCGATATCGTGGTGGTCGAATCGACCGATTCCAAGGTGGAAGTGGACGGGATTTGGAATAAATCCGGGGTATGTACGTGGGACGTATCCTCTTTCCAAGATGGAACCACCAATGACGATGCCGAAATCTACCTCACCTCGACGGATCCCGTGCGTCAATCCTCCGTCACCTTTTATCAAAAAGAGGGTGGGGAGTGGAAAGAGATTGGCGAGGATCCCGCGTTTGTCGAGAAAAGCCGTGTGGTTCCCGCTAGAGGCGAAGTCAAAGCCGTGATCAAAGGGCCGGCGAGGGGTCAGGTGACCTATGAGATGCATGAATATGACCCGGATAATCCGGATGAATATATCGGGAAATGTACCGTCGATACCTCCCTGCGCAACGTAGCGGGAGATGGGAATCAAAGCTTTACCTGGAACGTGACCCCCCCTCAAGATGGCGAGTACGATGTGTATGCTCAGTATGTATCCGGTTCGGATCGCGCCACCGATGCGCCGTATACGATCCACTTTGAAGGCGGCACCGATGTGAAGAAGGTGAACCAACAAGAAAGCGGAAGTCAGTGGGTGTGGTTGGGGACGTACCCGTTCCGCGCCGGTAGCGGTGGGAAAGTCACCCTGACCGACCGTGCGAACGGCACCGTGAGTGCCGACAGCGTACGCTTGGTGCGTCGTGGTGAGAAAGAAGCGCGTTTCGTCGATGAGGACGAAGACGAAGGAGAAGCCGTCGATGCGACTACCCAGCTGGAGAAGCTGACCACCACCTGTACGTGGAAAGACGCAGGAGCGTATGCTGATGGCCCGAAAGAAGATCCGGTCCACATGGCGGAGCTCTACCTGAAAAAAGATCAAGCGGATGGCAAAGAGAGCCACGCGGTCTTTTATCGTGGGGACAAGGGCAAGTGGACGAAGCTGGGCGAAGACACGTTTACCGAGCAAAGCGCGATCGTCTCCTTCCCCGAAACCGGGGAGCTGAAGGTGGAGATTACCCAGCCCGTGGGCGGGGAATCCACTTTCCACTTGCAAGAGTATGATCCCGATGATAACGGAGAGAATCCCGATGAGTATGTGGGGGTCTGCTACGCCGATACCAAAGAGCCGGAGCAGAAGTGGACCTTTAGCGACGAGATTACGAGCGTATGGATCGTCGACGATGCGGATGCGTTTAAAGACGGAACCAATGGACAAGCCGAATTCTTCCTCAAAAAATCGAGGTATGATGGCAAGAAGACGAAAGCGGTCTTTTATGAAGGAAGGGACGGCAACTGGAAGAAGATTGGCGAAGATGACGGGTTTACTCTAAAGAGCAGCAGCGTCAACTATACTCCCGGTGGGAAATTGAAAATCGTGGTGACGCAACCGCTCGGAGGCGTCTCCTCCCTGAACCTGTATGAAGATGACACCGAAGGCCTGGAGGATGTGCATGTAGCAAGCCATGCTCTTCCGACCGTTCTGGGGGATGGCTTCCGGTGGAAAGGACGCGGCACCGGTGAAGGCACCTTCACCTGGAAGCTGAAGACCGAAGAAAGTGGGGAGTACACCGTCTACGCGCACGCAGCGGGCGGACCGACCAGTGCCACCAATGCGCCTTATACCATTCATCACGCCGATGGCAAGACCGAAAAGCGGGTCAATCAACAAGCGTACGCTGGCGAATGGGTGAAATTGGGGACCTATCGTTTTGATGCAGGCACGTCTTATCCGCTCGTTCTCTCGGATGAGGCCAATGGCAAGGTAAGCGCAGACGGCATCAAGATGGTGTGGGCCGGCCCGACCGGGGCGGTGATCGACAACACCGACGATGCACACGTAAAAGCGGAAGGCGACTGGACGGAGCGTGACGACGTCACCACCGAGTGTACGTGGGACGGGATCGACGCCTACCATGATGGCACCGCACCGCCACTGAAAGCGGAACTCTACCTGGAGAAGGATCAAGCGGACGGCCAATCGACTTCCGTCACCTTCTATGATCGCTCTGGGGATGAATGGAAGAAGATCGGAGAAGATCCGGACTTCCTCGAGAAAAGCGCCGTAGCTAGTTCAGAAGGCAAGGAAGCCAAAGCGGAGATCACCCATGCCGTGGACTCCACCTCGACCTATCACTTGATGGAGTACGATCCGGATGATCCGGTCGAAAACGAAGATGAACACATCGGCTCCTGTGATGCCCAGCGCCCGGAAGGGGAGAACTATGCGCAGGTGGAAAAAGGGGATGGCAGCTCCACCTTCACGTGGAACCTGGATCTGAAACAAAATGGCGCCTACGCCATCTATGTGAAAGGTCTGAAACACAGCGCCTACGCGACGGACGCACCGTACACCATTCATCACGAGAGCGGCACCGATACCGTCAACGTGAACCAACGGGAGCGGGGCGACGAATGGACCCTCCTTGGCACCTATCCTTTCCAGAAAGGAGAAAATCCGCGGGTCGTCTTATCCAACAAAGCCAATGGCACCGTTGTGGCAGACAGCCTGAAGATCGTGAAAGCCGAGCCACGCGAACTCGTCTTTGACAATGCCGAGGCATCCGCGAACGCGGGCGGAAGTGGCTGGACCACCTCCAGCAACGTGCCGGGCTACTATGGCAAGGATTATCTTTGGAACGAAGAAGGCTCGGGAGCCGATACCATTACCTGGAACCTGGATATCCCGAAAACGATGGAGTACACGGTGTATGCACGCTACTTGTCGTATAAAGATCGCGCCTCGGATGCGCCTTATACCATCTATCACGCGGATGGGAAGAAGACGGTAGACGTCAACCAACAAGAGCGCGGCAGTGAATGGGTGGAGCTAGGTACCTATTCGTTCGACAAAGGAAGCGGCCAGAAGGTCGTCTTGACCGACAAAGCCGATGGCGTCGTCATCGCCGATAGCATCAAGCTAGTGGAGAAGGCGCCGATGAAGACGGATAAGAAAACCTTCACCTACGATTACGACCTGAACGGCAACCTGACGGAGCTGGAAAGTCAGACGCCAGAAGCGGCAGAAGCCTACCGAATCGACTATAACGACCTCGGTCAAGTGGAAGCCCTGCAAAAAGTGGTGGGCGATCAGGTGCAGCAGACGGTCGGGTATGCCTATGATGTCAACGGTAACTTAACCAAGCGCGCGTATGGAGGCACCACGCAGACATACACCTATACCGAGCGCAACATGCTACAAGCGATCCAGGAACAAGGCAACGAGAGCGCCGACCCTCGCACGTGGTCGTATGCCTACACCAAGCGGGGGCAAGTGAAGCAGACGAACGAGCCCAACGGCAACGTCACGCGCTTTGAGCACTACGCCGACGGCCTACTCAAAGCGAAGACCACGACCAAGGGCGATGGCACCGTGCTCAACCAGCACGAGCTCACCTACAACGAGAACGGTCACCGCATCGAAGAAGCCTTACAACTGCTGGACGCCGACGGGAACAAGGTGGAGAGCAACACGAAGTACGAATACGATCCCCGTGATCGCGTCACCTCGATGGTAAAAACGGGCGACAACCCGCTCACCGAGTCGGTGGTGTTAGATGCCAACAGCAACATCGTTTCCCACACGCAAGATGGGAAAACGAAAACCTACACCTATGACCGCAATCGTATGATGACGCAGACCGCGGAGGGGAAGACCCAGCAGTACGACTACGACACCACCGGTCGCCTGCACACGGTTACCCAAGGGAAGCAGGTGGAAGAAAGCTACGCCTATGATGGCTTTGACCGCCTGAAGGAACACACCAAGCTTCAAGAAGATGGTACGCTGAACACATCTCAGTATACGTACGATGCGTTTGACCGGACAATGAGTAAAACCGGCAATGCAGGGACGGCAGAGGAGACAACCACCGACTTCCACTACCTGGGCTTGTCGGAGGAGATACTAAGCGAAGAAGTGGCCGGCAAGATTACGCGCTCCTACACGTACGCTCCCTGGGGACAGCGTCTCTCCATGACGCATCATGAAAAAGGAGAAACCTCCTACTACGGCACCAACACCCGCGGCGACGTGGAGATGTTGTATGATGAGAAGGGGAACGTCCGCGGCACCTACGGCTACACGATGTACGGCGAAGACCAACAAAGCGCCTTCACCGGAGTAGACCAACCGGGGAATGCCCTGTACAACCCGTATCGTTACACCCAAAAACGCTGGGACGCAGATACCAACAGCTACGACCAGGGTTTCCGGAATTACAACCCAAGTCTAGGCCGCTTCCACACACGGGATATGTATAGCGACGCGGCACAGGATATGGGACTGGCGATGGGTTTAGCGACAAACAGTCGCTACGCATTCGCAGGAGGTAATCCGGTATCGTATAGCGAATTGGATGGTCATATTCCGGTAAAAGAAGATACCAGGACGGCGATGAAGGATATCCAGGATGCAGGGTTTGACTATTCTCCAAGCAAGGGATTAACGCCAAAGCCAAATCCAAAGCCTAGGACAAAGCCGAAACCGAAACCATCTCCATCAACGAGCAGCAAATCGAGCAAACCATGTTATCAGAGTAAAACTAACTATGGTTGTGGTAGCACTAAGCCAAATGCAGCTGACAAAGTCATTATTGGAATGGGTACGCAGTTTGCCGATGGAGTGACCGGATTATGGGCTTGTGGTAGTGACGTGGCAGGTTGCTATAGTAGCACGGCTGATTTTTACAAGTTGGCATGGAATGATCCTACAGCAGCAGTAAGTCAGACTTGGAATGGTTCTGGGATTGTAGAAGACTGGCGAGATGGCAATTATGGAGGTTCTATTGGAAGAACGATAACTTCAGCATTACCATTAGTAGCAGCCCGCAAGGCATTGAAAACACCTGAAATGTGTTTTGTTGCTGGGACATTGATTCTTACCTCAGATGGTGAAAAGCCCATCGAAGAAATCGAAGTCGGGGATAAAGTTCTCTCCAAAAACGAGAAAACAGGAGAGATGGAATACAAAGAAGTCACCCAACTCTTCCAGCGTGAAGTGGACGAGATTTACGAAGTTCATGTTGATGGAGAAATGATTGAAACCACGGATGAACATCCTTTCTGGGTGAAAGGTCAAGGCTGGATGAGTGCACAAGATCTCCAGACAGGAGATGAGCTGGAAACCAGTGAAGGTGATTTCCTTTCAGTGGAGAAAGTAATCCGTAAGAAGCAGGAAAACCCCGTCAAGGTGTACAACTTTGAGGTAGCGGATTTCCACACGTATTTTGTTTCGGATCTGCATGTATTTGTGCATAACAAGTGTGTAGTAGGTGATAAAGATGCATTTGTTCCGGAAGAACATTGGGAGAAAAAAGCTGAGCACTTTGGGACACCAGGAACCCAGTATGACCACTACAGGTATTACAAAGGTAAGTGGGAAGAATCTAGAGTCATTTATGACTTTGCAGGTAGACAACAATATAGAGTAGATCTTGCCGATCACAGCATGCCTGAATCACATTCTATTCCTCATTTACATGAATACAAGTATGATGATCCGGGATATGGAATAAAAGGAAAAGAGTTCGTTTATAATTTCTGGGAATAATCATTGCAAGCAACCTGTCATAAAACACACATGACAGGTTGCTAATCAAATCGTAATAGGAGTCGTTATAACAATGGAAAATTTTTTGGATGTTAAACCCCTCGATTGCTTTGTAGATGTAGACTCACAAGAAAAACTTGATGACTTCTTTAAATTAACACATAATCTTCATGATGGCTTAATTAAAGAGATGCATATCATAAATGAAGCCTATGTAGATAGTGATCTGTCAATGTCGGCTGATTTCCAATATAACCTCAGGATTCTCATTCAAAAGCAATGGAAAAATCCATCTGCGATAGAGATATTACTTGGGAACGTTAGCAAATTAGATTTGGTGGAGTCCAACTATTTGTCTAATGCATTTGGTGAATACAAGGAAAATAAGATGAATGGGAAAAAAACTATTAAACTCGATTTTGATTGTAATAGAATAACTTGTTCAAGGATGCTATATCGTGATGCTTCCAATTGGATGGGTAGAGAGAGTCGCTTTGGAGAAGAAATTGTTCTATCCTCTCTAATGCCTGTAGAAGATTTAGGAGAGGGATGGTACATGTGTACAAATTGCACACATACTTGGAAGCCAAATAATCGATTAATCAAACGTTGCCCAAATTGTGGGGGTAAGAACAGTGGATATGGATGGATAAGTAGCCCGAGTTAGATATATATCTAAATAATGTGGACGTTTTGGCTTAAGTCTGACTATAAACTCTAATTATTTGACCGCTTTTGACCGCTATACCAGAAAAACAGTGCTATCATGGTTGTGAGGTAGTTCATGGAGCTGAAACAGGACAATACTTATAAGGAATATTCCAGTTGAACCGACCGACATGTTGTCAGTCAGTTAGCTGTTCACAGGCACCCGAAAGGGTGTTTTTGTTTGGAATAAAAAGGGGAGGGTCAACCGTCCACAATGAATAAAGAGGGTGTCCACCTGTGAAGAAACCACTACCGTTCTACAATAGCAAGGAGTGGAAGAAGGCACGTGAGTCGGTTCTGATACGTGGCAACTACCTGTATTAGTAGCAGCCCGGAAGTTATTGAAAACACCTGAAATGTGTTTTGTTGCTGGGACATTGATTCTTACCTCTGAAGGCGAAAAGCCCTTCGGAGAAATCGAAATTGGGGATAAAATTCTCTCCAAAAATGAGAAAGTAGGAGAGATGGAATACAAAGAAGTCACCCAACTCTTCCAGCGTGAAGTGGATGAGATATACGAAGTTCATGTAGATGGAGAGGCCATTGAAACCACGGAAGAGCATCCTTTCTGGGTAAAAGGTCAAGGCTGGGTGAGTGCACATGACCTTCAGTCAGGAGATGAGCTGGCAACTAGTGAAGGTGAATTTCTTTCAGTAGAGAAAGTAATCCGTAAGAAGCAGGAAAAACCCCGTCAAGGTGTACAACTTTGAGGTAGTGGATTTCCATACGTATTTTGTTTCGAATCTGCATGTATTTGTGCATAATCAGTGTGTATTAGATAAAGGGGCTCCAACTCATGTATACTTGGGTTTGAAAAATGGAGAAATTACTTATGTGGGAATTGCTAAAGATCCAGCCAAACGTGCTCAACAGCATGGAGATAGATTTGATTTGTTAACATCAATTACTACTGAACCATTGAGTAGAAGGAGGGCTCGAGCAATTGAACAGTCATTCATCAATGATAATCCTCACTTCTCGATTAAAATTAATAGCACCAGCCTGAGAAGATCATGGTATGATGATGCAGTTGAATGGGGAGATAATTGGAGAAGGAAAAATGGGTATAAGACAGATTAAGAGTTACAACGTAGTTATGTAATAAAAGGTTAGGGGATGACATATTTATCCCCTACTTCCTGTTAATAATGAAAAGGGGTTATAACTCATGGATCATTTGGTTAAGATGATTCCCTCAAGAAAAAGACCAAAGAGAGGGGACGTGTTTGTTATTCAGCCGAAAGAAGGCATCTATGCTTTTGGGCTTGTTGTTCGTATTAAGATTCCAAGTGAAAATTTGATGATTAATGGTATGAGCCTTGTATATGTATACAAGTTTCTTTCATTAAAAAAGGAAGTTCCAAAGGATCTGATGTCGCAAGATCTCCTTTTTCCACCCCAAATTATTAACAACCAAGGATGGTTAAAGGGTTACTTTCAAACAATAGGGTTCTTGGATATAACTGAATTTATGAAAAGAGATTATGGTTTTTGGGATATTACTATAAAGAAAATAGTCGATGAAGAAGGAAATCCAATAAATCATAAACCTAAATATATCGGTGATTATGGAGTCGGAAGCTATGGATCGATTTCATATGATGTGAAGCGTGCTTTAGATGAATTTCCTGAGTTGTTAGAGGGAATTAAGGGATAATTTTCGCATTGTTACTCAAATATATGTGGATCGGCTATAGTAGATTGGACCGGAAAATTAAGGTCGAGTTTGACCGGGAACAATGAAGGGAGTAAACTGTACAGGCTTATGAGTGTAGTCCAGAAGAGTAGAGTGAGGGGAATTAAATCCTTGCTCTACTCTTCGTTTATTCAATTCAGCGCTATGACGCCTACGGGCCGTACCCTGAGCAAAACGGGCAACGCAGGCATGGAAACGGAAGAGACAACCGCCTTCGCTTACTTGAGTCGTAAGCGTAAAATAACCCCCACCTGTTAGTCCGATGGGGGTTGAAGTATGCTTTAATTATCCTTCTTGATACGTAGGATGTCGGGTAGGGCAGGCGACTTGCAGAGGGCGAAAAACCCATTGAAGAGGTCGAAGTGGGGGACAAAGTTTTCTCCAAAAACGAGAAAACAGGAGAGATGGAATACAAAGAAGTCACCCAACTCTTCCAGCGTGAAGTGGACGAGATTTACGAAGTTCATGTCGATGGAGAAATGATTGAAACCACGGATGAACATCCTTTCTGGGTGAAGAGTAGAGGATGGACGAAAGCGAAGAATCTCCAGTCAGGAGATGAGCTAGAAACCAGTGAGGGAGAAATTCTTCCGGTTGAGCAGGTGGTTCGCAAGAAGAAGGAAAACCCCGTCACAGTGTATAACTTTGAGGTAGCGGATTTCCACACGTATTTTGTTTTGGATATGCACATCTTTGTGCATAACAAGTGTGTAGACGAAGCGAAAATGAGTGGTCAATTACGTGAAGCAGCGGCAGATAAGGGGAATTTTGGAATTGGTGAAGGCAGTTCTAATGAAGCTGATTTGATGGGTAAAGCATGGGTTGGCCCTGGATATAAAATAGCTAGTGATGGTAAAACTCATGTGAGTTTGGATGGTATGAGGCAGTATCGTCCACCAAGTTTTAAACCAAGACTAGGCATATATCAAGCAAATTTTGAACAGCGATTTGAAGGGCAGAAGAGCAAAGGATGGCAATCTAATGCACACCTATATATACAAGACTAGGAGGTAATGCTAGTATGAACGCGGAGCTGAAAGGTTTCTACTCGACTGATGTGGATGATGTTTTGAACTTCATGCCTCTTAATGAGGAGGAGTTCTCCTTTTCTCTTCAATTGCTGGTGGGTCCAAAAGGTATGGATGGAGAAGAGTCATTTGAGGTTGAAGTCTGTACTCCAAAATGGATTCTTAGAGAATACGATCGCAGTGAAGTAGTTATGGGGAGACATCGCTTGATCATGGCTAAGTATGACTTCGAAAGGTTGATGGGGTTTATAGAAAAATATATCAGCAGTTGTACAGGGGATAACTGGGAAGAAGTGGCGGGTAAATTGAGTCGGTTGGGTAGGTGGGAGTTTGAAGATTATATAGATAAGCATATATAGGTGAGTAAAAAAATTGTAAATTCTATCGAAGTGAATTTTAGATATTAGGGGAGTGAGTTCCCCCCATTGAATATAGGAATCACGCCTATTAAAATGGTCCTTCGTCATCTTGCATGAATTGAAGGAGATCAACGTATTCGTAGCAGGAGTTCGATGTCTGAAGTATGTTCTTTTTTCTTATGTAGGGTGCTAGTAGACTATATTTTGATGATATAGCAAATCCCTGTTTCTCTAAAACGCTCAAGTGCTACTTGGGTTAAAAGTTAAGAGGAACAGGGATTTATTTTTGCGAGATGACTGAATACTACCTGGAGCAGGATGAGGAGTAATAGGCAGGCACAAAGTGGCCTGAAAATGGTTCGAATAGATACACCTTCTAGTGTGTGCTTTTTCTTTGTACCGAAGATTTTCACTTCAGAAGGCGAAAAACCCATTGAAGGGGTCGAAGTGGATGAAAAAGTTCTCTCTAAGAACCGGAGAGACGGAATACAAGAAAGTCACCCAACTCTTCCAGCGTGAAATGGACGAGATTTACAAAGTCCATGTCGATGGAGAGATGATTGAAACCACGGATGAACATCCTTTCTGGGTGAAGGGTAAAGGATGGATGAAAGCTAAAGACCTTGAAGCGTGAGATGAGTTGGAGACCAGTGATGGAGAGATTCTTCCGGTTGAACAAGTGGTTCGCAAGAAGAAGGAAAACCCCGTCAAGGTGTACAACTTTGAGGTAGCGGATTTCCACACGTATTTTGTTTCGAATATGCACATCTTTGTGCATAACAAGTGTGTAGACGATTTATCAGTAGGTGATAAAGATGCATTGGACGTTTCCAAAGTAATCTTGAGTAGGGTCATTACACATTAAATTCAATAACTGCACAGGTACCTGTGCAGTTATTGAAAAATGGAGGAGAATTATTTTGTCTTTCAAAGCTAGTAAAGAAGAAGTAGTAAAGGCTGTTGAAAGTCTAATTGGATGGAATATATCAGAGCCATTTTTGGTTTCTAATGATAGAAGAACCATTATGGTTTTCAATCTTGTAAATGAACTAGATTGGAATGATCCCTCTGCATATAGTGATCATGATGATGAGATAGTCATTATCGAATTTCCTCATTGTATGAAACTTCAATTTGGATCTCCAAACGTAGAAATTCGTAAAAGTCATAGACTATGGGATAAGGGATTAGAGTCATATGGAGTATTTCATGTCGAGAACTCAACGTGGATAATGGAATTGGATAATCAATCTCAAATTCATCCTTTATACAGTCAAGGAAAACTAAAAAATAAGAAGCATTTTGTCTTTTGTTTGGAGGATTCTACTTTTGAATGTATTTCGGATGAGTTCATTATTAGGAAGGAAAAGTATGACTCTAGAGTTATGGAGGGAATTTTTCGTGAAGTTAGTCAGAGATCTTTTTAGTAGACTGTGACCTGGTCAAGCAAAGTTGTAACGGATAGTAGAATATATTAAAGATACCTTGCTTCCATCGGGGTTTTTCCATCTAGAGCACTATGAGGTCTTACGTGATGGTAATAAAGAAAAATATAATCGGTAATTAGAGAATGTAGCTGTTCATTAATTTTTGATGACATAATGATGAAGCTGTTCATTCTTTAACTTACCAAAAAAGGATTCCATCGGAGCATTATCAAAAGGAGAGCCAGCTTTGCTCATACTTTGTTGAATCCCGTTTTGCTCACAGAATTGAATAAAGGCTTTTGAAGTGAACTGGACTCCTTGATCACTATGTAAAATCAACCCTTCCTTTGGAGAGTGTTGGTTTAGGGCCTCTTGAAGGGTTTCGATCGCTAAGTCCGCTGTCATATAAGAAGCCGTTTTCGTTGCTACAATGCTTCGGTCTCTTAAATCCAAGATGGAGCAGTTGTAACGCATTCGCCCATTCGATAAAGGAACGTAGGTGAAATCGGTACACCACCGCTGGTTGGATCCCTTAGCAGAAAAATCTCTGTTAAGAATATTAGGAAAGGTCTTATGAGGCTTTCCTTTCAGGTGCGGTGGTTTCCTTTTATATACAATCGAACGGAGACCCAGCTCTTTCATGTACTTATAGACCGTTAAACGGCTATACCGATACCCTTCATACGTCAATTGCTGTTGAATCATCCGGTAACCCATCTTGCCTTGATAACGATGATAAATGTCTTTGATTATGTTAAGCACAGCTTCTTTTCGTCTATAGTAGCTCGCTTTTCGTTGTTTTCGGTTGTTATAGTACGCATGAGGGGATAATTGAAACCGCTTGAGAAGCCATCGAACACCGTACTCGAAGGCATGCTCTTCTATGAATGAGTACATTACTTTTCGGTTTCCTTCGCAAAGAATGCTGCTGCCTTTTTTAAAAAACGGTTCTCCTTTTCTAACTCCTCTTTTTCCTTTCGGAGGCGAGCGAGTTGATCGTAGACATCTTTGTCTCCTGTGATAGATCCGTTATTTGCATTCGTTTTTCGGCATTCTTCGCGGTACTGCTTCACCCAGTGATTTAAGCTTCCTTGTCCCAAGCGATATTCTTTTGTCAAACTGCTCATCGATCGTCCCTCTTCCAAATGTAAACGAGGCGGAATTCCTTTATGATAATGCACCCATAGAGTCCTTCTTTGGCAAACAAAAAAATGAACACCTTCATCATTACATCATCAAAGATGATGAACATCTGAGCGATCTCATCACGGTTTATATCTTTCATTTGAATACTAAGATCGACTACAGCAATACACGATGAAAGGGGAATGAGCCGAAAAGGGAACTGCTATGATACCGTTAGTATCGATAGCATCACCAAACGAGAGTGTGTTTATCTCTCTACCTTCCAGATCTGAAAACAAGATTAACGAAACATTTTCAAATACATCGAACATTGATTATTATATACTATGTGAGTACGAACAGCTTTACTATGAATCTCGGATCTCTGTCACGAGCATAAAACATTCTAGGTTTCTTGTGTCCAATCTATTGACCCAATACCAAAGGTATCTAGATACCTTGATACGATTATCCTTAAGGAGTGTATACTTTTGAGCTATATGAAAGTAATTTGGATTCATGAGTTACAAGATGAACCTACTGAGTATTATTTAGAAGTTGATCAAAAAGGGTTTGAAATTCGTAAGATAGTGATGTATAGAGATGGAAAAGTAGAATTTGCAACAGAAACTATTGAATATGGAGCGTTTTTATCACCAGTTCCTGTAGGTACTGTTGAAGAAATATCTGAAGAGAAAGAATTTGAGGCAACAGAAATATCAAAACAAGAATTCCTTAATATATGGGAATCTAAGGTGGAGCCTCTTAGTTAGTGTGAGATTAGAATATTAAAAGGGGTTGTTTAACTTATGGTGCATATAATAGTTGGAGATTTACTTAAATCAGATTGTACTGTAATAGGTCACCAATGTAATTGTTTCGATGTAATGGGAGCGGGAGTGGCTAAACAAAATAAGCATTTGTATCCTGAAGCATTTGATGCGGATAGAAATTTCAAGGTCTCTTTTGGGGAAGAGCGTTTAGGAAAGATATCTTATGCACAAACAAAGAAACGTATTATTTTTAATCTTTATGGTCAATACAAATTCGGAAGGAAGGGAGACCATACTGTAATTCCTATGTTTGAAGCTGCGCTAGTTAACATGATGAAAGAATTGGATGGTAGATTTCAGGATTTCGATGCGAAAATTGGACTTCCTTACAAAATCGGAGCCGGATTAGCAGGTGGTGAATGGGATGATTTGTTTCCTATAATCAATAGAGTGTCTCTTAGGTACAAACGCGATATTTTTTTTGTATAATTTATCTGAATCCAGATAATTGAAAGCACATGAGCAAGAGTTCTCTGTAATTGAGATTTTATATAACAAGCTTCCTTTGCTCTCTATAATCCCGTATTGTATGTGCAGATGGGTTAATGCTTTTAGCTTTTAGAGTTTGCTACAACAAGGAGATTCTCAACAACAAACGGTGGGGGACTTCCCCGAGTTTAATAAGGGAAGTGGATTATGAATAAACATATTCCTGTAATTACTGAGTTAGGAATAATCGATGGAAGAGATAGTATATTTTTAGATTCGGTAGAACAGAGGTTTTCCCCAAACCAACTAAAATTCATTGGCGAAATCAATGGCGAGCTTTGTGAGAATAATCATTTGGGATATGAATGGTACCCCTATGAACTGAAATTTAACAGTGTACAGGCTTATGATAATGGAGTATTTGGGGAATAATATTTCCCGTTTGTCATTTGAAAACGGAGTAGCATTGAGAGTGAAAAAATGGGGAGATAAAGATATCCTCGAAGGTATTTTTGACTATGAAGATGCGTACACACGAGTTATTATCAAAATCCAACCTAAAATCTCTGTGGAAGTTAGTACTTTGAGAAGGTAGGACTATTGTTACTAGATAGTCCTGGCATGAGTAGGTGATGAATGATTGTGACCACTAATTAGGAAGTGGTAACGCGATCTTGAAACTAGTCAAAACCCGTTTTTCTGATAACACTCAAGTGTCAGGAGAAGCAGGGGCTTTTCTTTTCATCAGAACGAAACCATAGATTCGACCGCTTTTTGACCGCTATTTACCGTAAAGCAGCGCTATTATGATAGTGAGGTTATGTATGGAGACGAAACATTGCTATATCTGTAGGGTTATATTCTAATTATATCCATCGATACAATGTGGGTAAGTTGGTTACTGGCCACCCGAAAGGGTTTTTTGTTTTGCTAACGGAGGAGATCCTAAGCGAAGAAGTGGCCGGCAAGATCATGCGCTCCTACACGTACGCTCCTTGGGGACAGCGTTTTTCCATGACGCATCATGAGCAAGGAGAAACCTTCTACTACGGCACCAACACCCGCGATGACGTGGCTGTATGATGGGAAGGGGAACGTCCGCGGCACCTATGGCTACACGTTGTACGGCGAAGACCAAGAAAGCGCCCTCACCAGAGTAGACAAACCGGAGAATGTCATGTACAACCCGTATCGGTACACCCAAAAACGCTGGGACGCAGATACCAACGAACGTCCGAGGATTAAACGTTAGAGCCACCCTGAGAATTCTTTCTTTCGGGTGGTTACTAAATACTGGGGAGTGGAGGTTAAGTAAAATGATTCTCAGAATTAGAGATATAGAGGAACTTTACAATATAAAATATGATGAGGAGTCGGATTTTGAGTCTGATTACCCCCTCCCGAGATGGTATCATAAGGTGAGGAATTATGCATTAACAGAACTAGATGATAGTGATGTTTCTAGGTGTGTTAGGCAGGAAATCTTTTTGGAGTACACAGTACCCGAAGCGTTAAAAAGACTAGAATTGGAGCCACTTTGTGGCTCGTATGATGGTCAGATGATATTCACATTCCTAAATTTAGATGAAAATTGTTGGATGAATAACAAAGATCTTATCGAAGAGGCCTACTTGAAAATAGCGCAGGCTCGAACAAAAATATCTAAGATGAGTATTGGTTTCGATGAAGGACTTGTAGATGAAGAAGATAAAGTGGATAAAATAAGGATGTGTGATGCCTTGCTTGAGAAACTTCAACAGATCAGATTACAAGATTGACAATGAGCATCTGCGAAAATCGAAAATCTGGTCATAGACCAAGAAATCCAATATTTGAACCAACAAATGAACAGCTTATCGAAGAATTTATTCACTTTGTTGACCTTGCAGGGGAATTTCGAGCTCCTACACAGACGCTTTCTGGGGACAGCATCTGTCCATGACACATCATGATTAAGGAGAAATCTCCTACTATGATACCATCCAATGGGACCCTTCTCGGGGATACCTAAGGTGAAATAATAAAATGATGAGAGCAAACTAGCTTGCTCCCAAAAATAAAGTGGAGGTTATATGGAAAGTACTTTGAGAGAACGAATAAAGTATATTCTTAGTTGTTATTTAAATGGTGATCCAGTGAGTATAGATAGTAAGACATTTTGTGAACAATATCATTTGATTTATGATCTGAATGGGCCCGATGATTCAGTAAGCTCGGAAGAACATTTATTTTATATGGAATTATCAGATACTTCTTCTAGATTTAATCCTTCTTCTCAAGAAAGAGATAAATATCCTGGTGTGTATTCAGATGAGGTTGAGGTATATGAAAAATCTAGGTTAATATGGAATTTAATTAACTCATGAATTATAAAGATTCAATGAATCAAATCTTTAAAGACCGATCTACTACAGAATTAACATCCGCGCTGACGTTGAGATGTTGGGAGCTATACACCACCGTCTCCATCTCCATCAACGAGCAGCAAATCGAGCAAACCATGTTATCAGAGTAAAATAAGTTATGGATGTACAAGTTCAGATACAAAAATGAAGCCTGTAAAACTTACGCCATAGCAAGAAATGTGGATAGCAAGCATATCTTTTGCACTAGCGGTAATGGAGCCTACTCCGGCAGCAGAAGCAGCCAGGGTGTCATTGTTTGGAGCAGGGATGCTGGGGAGAATGGGTCCGAAGTTAGCGCCTGAATCTCGTGTTGCACTTTTGAAGCGGCAAAAGCGACAGGAAGAAAGGTTTATTAACATTTTGAAGACGAGCCTGTTAGAGATGTTACAAGAAAACTCTAGGAGTATAGTGAAAGATATGGAGTAGATGTTGTCTACACAAAGCCGTTAGGGTATTAGGGGGATTGAGAATGTACGAATTTCATGGGTGGGTTACACTACAATTAACATCAGGTGATGAAGATGATGATGAGTTGGAAAGGGCTGTTCATTTGATTAAAATGAGAATGAAAGAATTGAAGTGGGGAAACGATCTTCTTAAGTTAGGTATCGTGAATGGTTATTACTATTTGCACACTGTAGGAATGAGGAATCGTGCTCCTTTAAAGAAATTGGAGACTGATATTAGTCCTATTGAGTTTTTTAGGTATGTAGCAACGACAACTCCAGGGTCGTATGGTCTTTTGTATATTATTGATCACCAGAGCTTAGAGGATCCTACTGGGACTGAAACTCAAGTATATGTAATGAAGAGGGGAAGTTTGAATCAGCAAGTAGATCCCTTTTTCAAACCGTTTATTCCAGTAGTTGAAGATCCTTACGATGTAATGAATTAGACCTTTGAACTGATAGGGAGGTAAAACTAGGGGATGATTTGGACGCATGATCATATAAGGCTAGGTGTCTGTATACCGATTACTAATGAATACACTTAAGGTTTTTCTATTTGGAAATAAAGTCCCTCTGCCAGATGCAGTTAAGAAGAGTATGAATAAATTCCAAAAAGAGGGTGAGATAATAGACCACTTCTTTTGTAAGATACAAATGGGCGGAATGGGCTACTATGAGATTGTCTATAACAATGTGAGAGATTCGTCGAAAATAGCAAAGCTGATCATAAGAGAAGATGGTTCTATTCCCCCAATAGAAGAGGTCTGTCAAGATAATTTTCAAGATGTAGTATGGATTGCCAACAGCACAGATAATGCATGTGTCGCTATTTCTAAGTCAGGAAAAAAATGGTCTAAATATCCGACATATCCTTACAAAAGAGTAATGAAACTGTTATCTTGTATTCAAAACGCTTTTTGGAATCAAATGACACAAGATATAAGAGAAGCATGGAAGTCCTATTGCAAAGTTGCAGAGGTCTATATTGATAAGCAGAAAGTGATTCAAGAGTGTTATGAAAAAGGAATTAAGATAGATGAGAAGCTTTTTCAGACGCATGTTGTATCGTTGGAGGACTGTAAAGAACTCGAACGTTATCATATGAAGATGGCTCATTCTGCATACTATCAAAATCATGTTCAGTTGAATACCTACGAAGATCGTAAAAAATTACTTAGTTACTTGTTTTCCTGTAATAAATGGTTTAAATGGGGATTGTGGCTAGCGATTCTAGAGTTGTTATATCATCATAGTAGATTATTGAATGAAAAAAAATTAACAGAAGCAGATCTTAAGGATATAGAGATAAACCACGAAAAGTATATGAAAGAAGATATAAGATTATTTAAAGATGATATTGATTTCTATGAAGAAACTCGCTTGGCTTTACGAAATCCCAACGAAATAGGTGAAAATAAGTAGGGAGTATGACAGGGAAGATTACCAATACAATGACTAGGAGGAACGTTTTGTATTATAACAACTAGGACCCTGGGCTTGAAACATGTAAAATAAGAGTGATTTAAGTTTTGATGAGGTAGCAGATTCTCAATGGATAAGAGAGTTAAGGTAAGTTCCGACAAGTACCGCCAATTCATTATTGCTACCTATGACTATATATACAGCAAAGTAGTAGGTGATTATGAACTATCTCTGATTGTAGAACGAAACTAATATCTATCAAACGATGACAGTTTGTTTTATTGCCCGCATCACCAATGTGTGAAAGCGGGCTTTTATAATTCGAAGGATATCCAGAGTGAAGTGTTGTATGATGAGGATGAAGATGTGCGAGCTACCTACAGTTACACGCTGTACGGTGAAGACCAAGAGAGCGCCTTCACCGGAGTAGACAAATCGAGGATTGCCAGGGACGCAGATACCAACAGTTACGACCAGGGTTTCCGGAATTACAACTCGAGTCTAGGTCGCTTCCACACACGGGATATGTATAACGACGCGCACAGGATATGGAACTGGCGATGAGTGTGGCCAACTACACACGCTATGTCTTTACGGGCGGCAACCTGATCAGTTATAGTGATCTCGACGGTCATATTGTTCCTCAATTTGCTTATAATGGCGATAAAATAAGTAAGCTGAAACAAGTTTGGTTCTTCGTATAGTCAACCAAGAGGTGGTCCTAGGTCTTGCCCTGGTAGATGGAACCCTCGGGCTGTGGGGTGTATGGAATCATCTTCTGGATAGGTAAAAAAAGATATTCGTTTTACGATATTAAGGGTCATGGGTGAAGCAATTGCTTGTTGCAATTTTTTTTACCGGGTATGACTATATTAATGGTGAATAAACTTCCCGACTTTATGCCGCTGCTGGGTTTATAATACTGGTCATACCGACAAAGGCGGTTAAGGATGGTCTGAAGTCCATTGATATTGCAAGGGCTGCTAACGAAGTTAAGAGAGCAGCAATAAATGCTACTGCAGCTTCAAAAAGAAAACTAAATTCAGTAGCAGCGGTTTCTACCGTAGTAGACCGAACAACAGGTCAGACTTGGACCCGTGTAAGTGGTAAAAATTATGATGTTCCTGATCAGATACATCCTAATATGAAAAAGTTAGCAGAGAAAGCACCTGGTGCTTAACATAATCAATTGCCTAGCAATGGTGCAGAGTTTAGAGCCTGTAATGCAGCGTTATTGGACGGTGCAACATCAAGTAATTTAGATGTGTATACAGAGAACATTCTATCTACCCTCACCAGCATCGTACGAGAGATATCCTAACTGTAAAGTGACTGTACCATCAGATATTTATAATATTTTTATCGGAGTGGACTTCAACTAAAACTTGCAAGAGATATTTCCACCTTTATAAGTGCTCAAAATTATTAAGAGGGTCCTCTTGAAAGTCTATTTTCATTGATTTGAAGGCTTTTCTAAGATACTCTGAGATAATTCAATATTAAACATGGGGGAGTATAAAATGGATTTAATTGATAAGATATCTTCAATTTCAATTCGCGGGAGACTGGCTTTTGGTATTACATGTTTAGAAAAGGTTTGTTTTGAATGGAATGTAAGAAATACTAAGACAGATGAATTAATTAGTAATTTTTGGCTTTTTATGGAATTCTTAGGTTATGATGACCATGATCAAAAAGTATATGATTTATTACCAGATGATGATAGGCCGTGGGTTAATGCGTCCCAGCTTTCATATACATATCTTAGTGAAGAACAACAGCGTGATCTCACAGAATTAATAGATGAAGTTCTATTAATTGGAATGAGAAATATGGCAGGTGGCTTTTCTAATGATGTAACCTTAATACCAACCTTGGAAGTTGTTCGTATACTTGAAAAAAATAATATTAAACTTCCTGATTTAACTCCCTTTTTAAAATCGAAAGTAACAGAGAATGAAGGATGGGGTTATCAAGTGGGGCGTGATTACTGGTTATCTAATTAATGGTAGATTGTTAGTTCAGTTTGCGGAGTGTGTAGAAAGGAAGTTAGGACAATAATCTGAACGTGGAGAAACCTAGGTTAAGAGAATGGTTTGTTAATTAAGAGCTTGAGAGTGTATGAACTCTTGAGATCTACCCGCTAGAAAGGTATCCGCTTGTTCAATATTAATTCCATACAAATTAGAAATAGTAGACTCACTGTGTGATCACCTTGTGTATAAGTAACTAATACTTTGTACGTATTAATTTGTGTGGATATGATCGCTTTTTGACCGGTTACTGACCTATATATAGAGTGTTAACGTGGTAGTATGGTAATGTGGGAATTTGTAGAGCCTCGTTTCTTTGAACTCAAGTGATATTTGGATAGGAGGGACGGGGCTTTACTATGCAATGACGAGTCTTTTCTTCTACTCATGATGATGTTGGGTACGAAGGAGTGTCCAGTATGAGAGAGAAACAAGAGTCATTCTACATGAGTAGGGGATGGAAGAAAGCACGAGAGTTGGTACTAGCAAGAGATCATCACCTGTGTCAGCGGTGCTTGAGGAGTGAGAAGCTCATACCAGCCGAGGTCGTGCACTATGTTCTACCTTTGAAGGAGAGACTGGAGCGGGCGTTGAATGGGGGCAACCTTGGCACCTTCCGTAAAGAGCCGGTTCTGTAGCGGGACCACGAAAACAATCAAGAACCGCTCAAGAAGAGAAGGATCAGTATGTAAATGACGGCATGAGAAGCAGCAGAAGAGCGATACGCCACCGCCTCCATCTCCATTTCCTGAAACCCTCAGATGGATTAGCTAAAAATAGTTATCAGTTAGGGGCAGGATTTCTTAGAGATTGGGGCAGGAGTGTCTGTCGATAACGAAAAAGTGAAGTTAGGCTTCGACGTCTGGTCTGGAGTGGATCATCTTCTTGGTTTAAAGGATTATTTTAATTATCATAAGTATATATTTAGTTCAGTTAAGAGATTTGGACAAAATGAGCTCGGTAAGGGAGGTCTTTTTTCTAAAACAGGGAAACTTATTCAAAAGTATTACACAATCCCCTGTATTGAATGGTGTTAAGGCAGTAGGCACGAAAGCACTTGGCGTATTTGGAGTAGCCGTTGTTTGAGCTGGCTTTTATAGAGGAGGTTTGGCAGCAAAGACAATTGGTAGAAAAGAAGAAGCTCAGAATTAGTGAATGTCTCCCATGGATTAAACTTAATCCATGGGACTATTGTCTTAAAGGAGGGTGGCTTTTTAATGAGTGTAATAAAAGCTTTCTTATTTGGGAATAAAGTGCCTTTACCTGAAGAAGTAAAGAAAAGGATGAAAGAATTTCATCAAAATGGAGAGTTGATAGATCATTTTTGTTGCAAGATTAGAATGAATGGAACCGACTACTTTGAGATCACTTTTAGTGATTCTAAAGACCCGTCAGAAGTAGCAAAACTTATCGTTAGAGCAGATGGTACCATTCCTCCTGTAAAGGAAATTTGTCATGATAATTTTGAAGATGTAGTGTGGGTATCCACAAGTATAGATTGCTCAGGTTCTTTTATCGAAAAAAAAGGAAAGAAATGGTCTAAATACCCAGCGAATCCTTACAAGAGAGTAATCAAACTATTATCACGTATTAATAATATTCATCGGAATGAAATACCAGAAGAAATACAAGAAGCATGGAAATCTTTTAATCAGGTTGCGAAGGGCTATATCAATAAACAAAATACAATTCGAGATAGTTATGAAAAGGGAAAAATCATAAATGAAAGACTTTTCAAGACACATATAGCTACTTTGGAAGACTGTAATGAACTCGACTTTTATCACACTATAATGGTTCGCTCTGCATACGATCAAAATGATATGCAATTGAAAACATATGAGGATCGTAAGAAGTTACTCCAGTATTTGTTTTCACATACAAAGTGGTTTCAAATCGGTTGTTGGATAATAATATTTGAGTTATTTTATCACCATAGTAGATTATTAAACGAAAAAAAATTAACAGAAGAGGATCGTGTAGCGATAAAAAAAACTCGTGAGATTTTAATGAATGATAATTCGAGGTTGTATGATGGTGATTTTTATAGGGATATTCGCTCGGCATTACGAAATCCCAAAGGGAGTGAAGAAAGTAAATAAGTAACTTGAGATGAGCAAATCAGCCAACATACATATCCAACAAAATAGGGTAGACATTGCCTAGGCAATGTTCAATTGCTGTTTCACCTTGGATAAGAGCGCACTCTGTTGAGACTGCTCATAGACACACTCCACGAATCCAAGGCTTCGTTTTTTCCTCATGAAGTGAAGCTCTTATATTCCTGTTTGTGCATGGAAGCAAGCACAATAAAGATAGGTGAGAAACAAGAGAGTCCAAAACTGATCGATGGCTATCGCCTTCCAAACGCGATAGCGACCGAAGGAGAATGCCCCTTTCATGACTATTTTGTAGATTGATCAGGGCATGATTTTGACTCAGGTACTAGATATATATGATAAGGAATATCCCTGCTTCTCCATTATAGATGCTCAAGAGCCACTCGGGTCAGGAGAGAACGAAACCATAGATTTGACCGCTATTTACCGTAAAGCAGTACTATTATGATAGTGAGTTTATATATGGAGACGAAACATTACTATTTCTGTAGGTTGTATTCCAATTATATCCACCGATACAATGTCGGTAAGTTGGTTACTGGCACTCGAAAGGGTTTTTTGTTTTGCTAATGTAACGGAGGAGGTCCTAAGTGAAGAAGTGGCAGGGAAGATTGCGCGCTCTTACACGTACGCTCCTTGGGGGACAGTGTCTTTCCATGACGCACCCTGAACAAGGAGAATCCTACTACGGCACCAATACCTGCGGTGACGTGGAGATGCTGTGTGATGAGAAGGGGAACGTCCGCGGCACCTACGGCTACACTCTGTACGGCGAAGACCAACAAAACGCCTTCACCGGAGTAGACAAAAAGGGGATTGCCCTATACAATCCGTATCGCTACAAAGAAAAACGCTGGGACGCTAAAATATGTTTAAGAGGATGGAGGTAATTTAGTGAAATTGTAATTTCACTTTCTCTCATTCTAGTATAATTCCACTTTAATAGATGGTGGCTATATCACTAGTGATTGAAGTCCGGACAGTTGGAATAAATCCCAACTGCCCGGGTATTACAATTTTTGAAGGTCGGAAAGGTGATGTATCATGTATTCAAAGAAAGATTTTGAGAAGATTTCAATACGAGGTCGCCTAGCCTTTGGAGTAAATTGCATAATTAGAGTGACTGAAACATGGGGGGTTAAGTCGGACAAAATGAATCATCTCATATTGGAATTGCTTAGTTTTACGCATTCAGAAGATCTGAGTGAATGGGAAGATAGGCTAGGTCACCTTTTTCCGAAAGAAGAATCGATGATATATGCAAAAACATTTGGGTTTGAACATTTATCTTCTTATAAAAGGGAAGAGTTATTTAAATTAATTGTGGAAGTGTATGATATCGGTGCTCAGAACTTATACGGTGGCTTTAGGGATCATTTTTCTCTAAACCCTCTAATGAATGTTATTCGAATTTTAAATGAGAATGATATCCCACTTCCTGACATAGGTGCCTATAGAAAATCTAAGGTAGAAGAGGAAGGCGGTTGGGGTTACTCGATTGATTTTTCAAGTGATGTATTGGGGTAATAAATTGAAGTTTGAAGAAGGTATTAGGTGACCTGCTTCTGTTTCTGAGATGATAGAGGAATTAATGAACAAATTGATATGCAAGTAGATACCGCTGAGTTAAAAGAAGTTATAGATAAGATGGATATGGAAGATAAGCTTGGTTTAAGAAGGAAAATTGTTTAGAAAAGGAAGTGTGAAATGAAATGAAAAAAATAGAGATTGTTGATTTGATCTATGATGCTAGAAACAGAGATGACTTTATGACTTGTTTGAGTGTTTTAATAGAGGATTTAAAAAGAAATCCTCATAGTTAAATAATTAAAAGTACTGTGGATTCAAATGTGATTAAACTAGGAAACATAAGCGAACAATTCTAACTCTAGTTGTTGCAGACGTTCAAATCGTAGTTTCAACAAACTCTGTCCTAATTATCTTGAATATTGCCTGAAACTCACGATTGAGCCGATTGGTTAGATTGGACTCGTTACATGTGTTTTTGTTCGGTCGAAACTGAGCCATGATGTACTTGGATACAAGATCTTGCTCTGTGTCTTGCTTGTGGAATCCTTACTTTCAATGCGCAACATTAAATCAGGAAGGTTGTTGAAATTGACTGAATAACAGGAACTGATTTATTCTCTATCAAATGTTATTAATAAAATTAAGAAAAAGTTTACTTGGATCCCCTATGAAGATAGATTGTTACAGCCTCAAGATTTTGATGTAAAGTATCGAATTTATTCTGAAGAAGAGGGCGGAAGAGAATCACTTCCTTATCAAGGGATACGTTGGGACTTTGCATTTAAAAATGATTTAACTAACAACTATATGATTTATCCAGAGTTTGAGGATTGCGAGGGGAACGTAATATTAGATATACGAAAAGTTCGTTCTGAAGGTACAGCGAGAATGTGGATTGTCTCTCATGAGATAAGAAAAAAATTCATAGAAACAAGATTGAAATAGGATCCAATGGGTATTTTATGGAAGGGAGTAGGAAAGTAGGGGAGGTAGAGGTCATTAAAATAGTGGGGTTGATGGTAAACAGTAAATAAGAGGTTTTTCGCTCCCCAATCCTCACAAAGTATCAGTGCGGGTGTATGGTCATATTGAAGGAATGGTTATATGTTAAGAGAGAAGTCCCTTTCTCGCAGGATGGTCTGATATGAGGATACCTTTAGAAATAGGATCTGATTTAATATCATGCCTAGTTGTATATGGTGAGGAGGGTACAGTCATTGCAAGGGCAAAGAGTACAATGTTAAAATTTTGATACCAAACAAATCTTTATTAGAAAAAGAATTTAATATTAGCGATAAAATATATGAGGGATCAGAATTTAACTTCAGAATACTATATTGAGGATATTGATAATTTAGCTCCTCACCAATTATAGATATTGAGAAAGTAGGTGAAAGAAGATGCCGCTTTGTTCACATTTGCTTCCCATTTTAAAATTTGAAGTAACATCTGGGAATAATATATTCTCGGAAAGTACAGGATGGTCTAATAGCAACTATGTGGTTGAATTAGAAAAGAAAATGTCTATCGAGCAAATTAATTGTGATATTCATTTGCAAGCATTTGTAGAATATTGGAGAACAGGTCCTTCTGAGTATTATTCGAAACAAGGATATACTTGTAATAAATGTAATCATACTATTGGCTCCCCTTGACCTAGTTGCTATGTCTGGATGTAGGTTATTTCCTTAGACATTGGATGAATATAGAGGGATTCAACTGTTTTTTAGATGGGCATGTTCTTAGAGAAGATGAGCGGCAAAGGAATCCTGTGGGAGACAATATTAAAGCCGCAGGTCATTACAGAGAACGAAGCACCAATAGGGTGAATGAAATTTTGAAGGATAAGGAATTCGTTAATACTAAATTTGGGATGACTAAATTGCTTGGTGAAGACCTTATAATCGATTGGAAGTGATGAAGGTAGATGAAGAAATACTTAAACAAGGTGATGGGAAACTACCTTATATCATTAGCGAGAATTGAAAGGGAACACTCCATTACTTTGTATTATCCTAAAGTGAAGCAGATCTTGTTTCCTACGTTTATAGATTGGGATCATTGCGTACTTTTGAAGCAAGGGGATACGTCGGACTTACCTAAGGAATTTAGATCGAATCGGTTTTGTCCAGATAGAACAGGATTTGAGGCTACTTATAATCATGTTCATCTAGGGGATTATATTGATATTGTTACATCCACTTGAAGGTTTAAGGATTTCACTTGACTTGATGGAAACATGGAGGTACAAAATAAAAGGGATCTTCCCTTCGAGTCAATTTGTTTTAATTTTGTCCTTTGATGGTGAAGAAACTATTTTGCGCTTCCATAAGCTCCGAAATGATGAACCGCATTGGGTAAATGTAGAATCAATAGAAGATTATTCAGAGGGTGTTTTGGTTATTGTGGTGTAGTAGGATTTAATAGATAAATATGTTTAACAATGGATTTCATTTTTGTAGTTGTGTTTGAGATCAAGCTAAACAAAAATATAAGGTATTGATAGTCCTATTTTTCGTTATTATGTTCAAGTCCACTTGGGTCAGGAGTAATAAGGCTTAATTTTTGCTCAAATTACTTAATTTAGATATAATAGAGAAAGACTATAGAGTAGGAAATACAATTCATGATTGTGCGTTCCTATTTTGAACAGT
Organism: Mechercharimyces sp. CAU 1602; assembly: GCF_024753565.1. Classification (NCBI taxonomy): domain Bacteria; kingdom Bacillati; phylum Bacillota; class Bacilli; order Caryophanales; family Thermoactinomycetaceae; genus Mechercharimyces; species Mechercharimyces sp. CAU 1602. The sequence continues at coordinate 919,424 of NZ_JANTPT010000001.1, forward strand.
GGGAAGGATATCAACGGGAGCCTGTGTGGGGTTACTTGTCGAGAAGGTAGATCCAGTAAGCGGGTGAATTACATACATAGGGGTGGTAATATGAGATTATTTAGTGAAGAATCATGTACTAACTCAGTTAGATTTACAGATCCTGTAGGTGGATCTCCATCTAGATAGAGGTGCTTAGCATTGCACTACTAAAATAACGAAACAGCGAAACACTCTCATGATGAGGGTGTTCTTGTTTTACTCAGTTCTGAAGAGCAATGATTCGATGGAATCTATGGAAGTGGGAATTACATTAGAAGGCCAATTGGATGGTAAGAAGCTACGTATTGATGACCAGGTATACTCAGTTTCACCGTTGTCGCTCGCATGATTCTAGGGTCAGGTTAGATGGGCATCGGAATAACCACTGCCGGAAAATACAAATTGGAGGTTTTTGGGGGATGTACTAATGGTAGCGAGAATATATGAGTAAACCAGCAAGGATGAAGTTGCTATTATAGATGCGAAGTAAATGTTTGAAATAGAAATAGGACTATTCTAAAACTGAGTTGTCGACCAGTTTATTGCTCACACAAACCCGAAAGGGTGTTTTTGTTTTGTAATGAAAAGGGGTCAACTGTCTACTATGAAAAAGAAGTGAACCATTAATAAAAAAGCCACTGCGTTCTATAAGAGCAAGGAGTGGAAGAAAGTATAAGAGTCGGCTCTGATACCTGACAACTATCTGTAGCAGCCATGCCTAGAGAGATAAACTCACACGAGCAGAGGTAGTGCATCAAGTTGAACACCAATTGGTGCGACCGGAGTGAAGGTTGGATGTGGACAATTTAATTTAGACACATGAGTATGAATATATCTATGCTGAAGAGACACTCTTCTAAAAGGTGGTTTTAAAAGGTGCAAAAACTAAAGTGGCTGGAGCTGGTTCGGATACAGTACGTGCTCTGCCTGAATTTCAGACAATCCCTGAAAGAAGCTCGAAAAAGTATGATGCACATGCTCATGAATTTAGTTTATCAAGTAATTCCAACAAAAAGAATGGAGAAATGTGAGTAAAACGATAGTAGATCATGTTAACAGTGCTGAAGAAGGTTATAAAGCTGTGTACATTGATTTGGAAGGTAATTTTGTTAGCGGATGGGACTCTCATCTGAACAGCTGGTACCTCACAAAAGGAATGGAATTAAAATAAGAGAGGCTGATATTATGTTCGTTAAACATACTCAAGATAATAGTACGAGTGGTGGATATTATGAACTATCAATTGAATTTAATCCTACAGGGGATCATCAAAGAATAGTCAGGGCGTTAGAAGCACTTGTTCAAGAGTCAATTATCCATGTGGATAAAGAAAAAATTTTAGACAAAGAAGTTAAACTCCTGTTAAATAACTATAATTGTAAAATCGCAATAGATTTAGGCGGGAATATAGTAGACGCTGGGTTGTTCATCATAAGGGTTGAAGATGAATCGGATTGGATAGATATTTGCGTTCCTCAGAATGCTCTTCAAAAGATATACCCATATAGATACCCACTTCTACCTTCAATAAATCCGTGGATATTGGAAGTAGATGATATATTGATCTACCTAGCAAAAGTTATATTCCAAAGCTCTCCTTTTGATTTTGCTATGGTAGGGGAAGAGGTAACTGGCTCAATGGGGGTGGGAGAACTTCGCTTGCAGGATATATACAAAGAAAATTATTTATTGCCTAGAGATCTCTATCAGGAATTTGGATTAAGTGAAGAAGGAGAAGAAATAACAGATGATTTAAGATTATATAGAATGAAAGAGGAGGGTTGAGTGCTTGATAACCTCCTCTTGATTGGAGGTGCGAGGAGGGTTTTTATGACACCGGTTAAAAGAGAGGGATCAATTCATTTCAAATAATAGAAAGAATATTTAGATTATAAGTGTTGTCCTCAACCGATATAATATGGATATACTGAGATCTTATATGGGTGGTGGAAGAATGTCCGACATTGTTGACGAGACTACGACCAGCTGTTTTCTAATGAGATATGTAATATGGTAGTAAAAAGATTTGAGAATGTGCTTCAGTAGTTTTACCAATAATATTTAAAGTAGATGATATAATGGAGATATTTAAAGGTAGAGTGGTATGCCCCGGATGCAATGGAAATGGTATTATCAGTGAAGTTGAGATAACTACACTAGATAAAATAATTTACATCTGCGATGAATGCGAAGCATATTGGGAGAAAGGAGAGCAGGTTAGTTTCAAGAATTTTAAACATCTATCCATATTGTTAGATGAACACGGGCTGGATTATAAAGATTGTAGAACTTTAGGATATAACTGGCACGAGTAGGGGTAGTATTCTGTAAGTTGTTTCATTTGACATCGGAGCACTATGTCTATTCCTTTAACAACAGAATAAGTGATGGTATGAGAAGGAATAAGGTTCACTTTTTAATTTCAGGAGCTTGAGAGTAAATGAATCCCTCAAACTTTTATTGCTTCCTTTCCACCCCATATTGCTTAAGCGGTAGAGATCGGTTCTCTATCTCAAATCTATAATTTTAAATCTCCCTCTTCTATT